>JAIEPM010000358.1 GCA_019748395.1 Candidatus Obscuribacterales bacterium | reverse complement strand
CCAATGGTCTACGTGACAGCCTGACGATCTGGAGCAAAGCTGCCTGAGTCAAGCCCGAGCCGCGCTTGGCAACGAGCTTTTCAATTCGGCGGGTATAAAAACTAAGCGACCGGAAAGTGGCTGACAGGCAGGAGTTAAATGTCGGATAAGCAGGACGATGCAGCTAAAAAAGCAGTAGATTCCGCAGGCAAGGAAGCTGACAGCAGCTCATTAGCGTCGGCAACAGAAACTCAAGGGGCCGAGGACAGTCGCTCGCCTATTGAACGCATGCAGCAGTCTACGGCAGGCATTAATTCGCCGGACTCCAATTCGATTCCTGCAACTCTGGAAAGGCAACTCAAGCAAGCCACGGATTCATTGCCGAAGGATTCGCCGGCTTACCTGTATTTGCACAGCAGTAATCCAGCTGAACGAGCAAAAATCCGAGAAGCTCTTCGCAACGCTGCTCAAAGCGAGGATCCCTTCAAATCTTCAGAATCGATAGGGGCGCTAAAAACAATCAATTTCGTGGAGGCTGCGACAAGACTTGCCGAAACGTTGAAAGCTCCAGATCCACTAACAAAAGCTGACCGCTATGATGCGGTGCGGCAGCTCTACGGCTTGAGAAGAGTTGAGGTCGGAAATAACGGACCGGCAGCCAGAGTTCTGGAAGCGGCTGCCGAAAAGGAGCCGATTGCTTCCGATTTTGCAGCAGCAGTCATGGACAAAGAATGGGAGCAATTCGTTGTTGATGAGCAGGCGGGAAATCTGGCCGGAAAGATTTTCGCTTGCTGCAAAGATGCATTAGAGGCAGTCAGAGACATTTGCCTGAGCAATAAAATGCAGTTAGACCAGGGCAATGACAGCCTGGCTTTACTTGCTCTTTATTGCCGGAGTCTTGGTCCCCTGCTGAGCGACGGCTCCGGCGAAGGTCGCGGAACACAAGGCATGATAGACAGTATCAATGACTGGATGGAACGCCCGGAAATGCAAACAAGAGCTTTGCGAATGGGAAAAGTCATGGAGGCAGCAGGATACGCAAAATGGGACGAAGAAACAAGTTCTTTTAAAGCAGTGCCGGGAGCAACTGTTGATCTGGGACAAATGAAAAAGGCTCTGGCCAGATTGAGAATATCGGAGCTGGCGGCTGAGGGGCGTTCCCCGGCAGAGAAGCAAGAAAAGAGTGAAGCAAGTTCCTCCGCAGAAAGCTCAGCGGAACTTCGCAAACTTTTCATTAGAGCAGAATCTACCGATACAAGCCAAGAGCAGTCAAGAACTCGCTCTGCAGCAAAAAATGAGACGCAAGAGGTCGATTCCGAAAAACTCGGCATGGAAATTGAGGAGCTAAATAAAAGAGCAGATGCCCGAAAAGCAGATAGTTCAAAAATTGAGCTGCCCAGTGGTCAGTGGCGCAAGTTTGATCGCGACGAAAGCGGCAAAATATTACGCATTATCGAATCGAACGGCAATACATGGCTTGCAAGCAAGACCAATAGCTTCATCAATGCGGCAAGTGGAGAGCGCATCGAAGGCGACTTGAAAGTTGAGAAAGACGGCAGCTATAAATTTGTTCTTGAGGACGGCAGAGAAATTAGTCACAACACCGACCAGAGCGTCGTATTTAGCGACAAAAACGGCAGCGTGACTATAAACAGCGACAACTCAAAGTTGATTCGCAACGCTCAGGGCGCACTAGTGCTTATTGCAGATGCCAACGGACGCTTGACCAAACTTGAACCTATGGACCGCCGAGCCGATCAGCCGGCGAGTCGAATAATCCTTGCCAGCGGAAAAGTCTGGGAAAAACTAGCTGATAGGCTCTGGAAGCAGCCGGATGCAATAGATCCGGTATCCGGCAATAGAATTGCCGGGGATACAATGAACGGCTCTTTTAAAGTCGGCGAAAACGGAGACATAACACTTGAAAGCGCGCAAAGCAAAGAATCCATAAGCTTCAAAGCTGACGGCTCAATAGTCACACGCAACGAAGCAGGCCAGGTCCTCAGCGTCAAAGACAATCTCGGCCGCAGCCAAATATTCACTTATAAGAACAACGAGCTGATCGCGAACAAAGACTACGATGGAAGCCAATGGACAAAAGTCAGTGAAGGTGTCTGGGCAAAAGAAGGCACAAATATCATCTGGAAAGGCAATCGCTCCATAGACGGGGACGGCAATCTGCGGCTTTCCACGAAAGGCAAGGAGATTACTCGCCGAACAAACGGATGGGAAGAACATCGAGATACGAATACGGGAAGATCCAGCTTCCAGCATAAAACAGCCGATAACGCCATTGTCGTGAAAGACCAGGAAGGCAAGATCAGAGAGCTGCGCTTTGCAAACGGTGATTTCCGCAAGTTCGAGTATGGAGAAAATGGTGCCATCAACAAAATCAGCACAGCTTCGGGCGAGGTCCTGAGCAGCACCGACGGATTCAACTGGAAAAACGAATCGAAGCCACCTGAAGCAGCGCTGCAAATGCTTATTCAAATAAGCGCGAACGGCACGATTCGCCAGCTCAGCATCAACGGCCGAAGCGAAACAGTGCTGAAAGGCGACGGCTCGAAATTGCAGGCGGAGGATGGTCGAATTGTTCAGATCACAAATCCTTTCGGTGAAACACGAAAGTTCGGCTGGTCTGCCGACGGCAATTTAACTTCAATAGAGGAGTCGAGCAAAGGAAATGTGACTTCGGTATGGACGAAAAGCGGCGATCAAAGATGGCAAAAACAAACAAGTTCAGGCACTCCGGCAGGCGAGTCTTTTAAAGGAGGATTTTACCTTGACGGTGCCGGAAACCTTCTGCAGAAAATCCAAACAGACAAAGAATTGAGCAGCAAACTTTTTAAAAGTAATGGCGAAATATTGCAGATTGAGAGCGGCGTGACTGAAACTCCTCAAAAGAATGGGAGCAGAATCTTCAGCAATGAGAAAGGTCAGGTCTTGAAGCTCATTGACGCTGCCGGAAAAACGACCGAATTTGCTTATGACGAAAACAATCGATTGAACTTGATCAAAAATGAAGCGGGTAATTTTACAACCCAAGACGGTCTCCACTGGCAAGCAAAAGACGCCGTCAACAAAGTAAAAAATGTTTTGATTCCGGTTACGGGCAACTACGAAGTACTCAAAGACGGCACAATCAAAGAATCTCTGAGCGGCGATAATCTTGAGCGATTCCACAGAACAGACGGCAGCACAGTTATCAAAGACGGCGAGTCGCTAAAAACACTGGACAAACAGGGCCGCATAATTGAGACGGTGAACAGCGCCGGTGAGAAAAGCAGTTTCGACTACGGTCCCCTGAAAAGATCGATTGGCGGCAAGGAAATATCCATACAAAATCAGCTGCGCAGCATCACATTCTCAAATGGGGTTAGATTTACAACGGACAACGGCTTAGACTGGAAGGGCAGTAACGGTGTGTCCTGGGTTGGCGTAATGCAGCTCAAAAAAGACGGAACACTCCAGTCAATCGACACAGCTGGAAATGAGAGCAGAAGCTCACTTGACGGCAAAACCGTAAAAGAAAGAAGGCTTGATCTTCTTGCAAAAATAGAAGACAGCTTCAATATGCTGACTCATACCTGGAGCAATCAGGCGAAGTGGTCCGGCGCTTCTCGCGCAGCAGAATTAGACCAAAAATTCACCGGAATGACAGCTGCTGAAGTTCAGCTGATCTCACGACTTCTAAGCGAAAAACTCGGCAATAAGCATAGCCCCGATCAAGTACTCAAGCCCTTAATCGGCGAAGGTCATAACTGGGAAAAAATACTAGGACACCTAACCCGCGCCGATGAAGCAAACATCGATAAGGTCCCGGGAGATGATGCCGCGGCCATAAGAACAGCACTTGCCGAACGTAGTCAATTTTTTGGAGATCGCTCCAGCGAAGGCTGCGAAAAATCCATAAGAATGACACTTCAAAAACTAAGCCACGAACAAATCGAAAAGCTCTCAGACGAATATAAGAACCGCTACGGCGAAGACTTAAAGAGCGTGCTAAAAAACTACGCTTATTTTTCGGAATTCTCCAGAAAGTCAATTGAGCTATATCTAAAAGGCAATGACAAAATCAGCACTGCAGAAAGAATCGCCCATATGAACGAGACTTTCAAATCCCGCATTATTGATCACTTCGAGGAAGCCTGCTCCGGCACAAGCGACGCGGAGCGTCAAGAACTGATCATGCAAAACGGCGGCTACGGTCAAATGATGAGCCTGGTCTGGTCCAACTATGGTGGATACATTTCAGCAAGAGATGCATTACACGCAAGGGAGGCCTTGCTTTATGGCGGTCAAACAGAAGCCCAAAAGATCAGAGATTCAATTGGAATCTTCAGCAATGATCAAGCCACAATCGAAAAAGTCCTGAGAGAAATGTCAGCGGAACGCCGGGAGCAATTTTTCAACGGCGAATATCTCGACGCCCATCCGGCAGAAATTAAGAGCGACGCCGATATACGAGCCCATGAATTTTACAGAAATATTTCCGTTGCATTCCAGATGACAAGCTCGGATTTAAACTGGAACAAAGGACTGCGGCTTGCCCAATTGAAAGATCAGGTCAGAGTGCAAGGGGGAGGCTTAATCGAAAGACTGGGAGATCATAAAGGTTACTGGACCGATTCCCGGAAGGACCTCATAAAAACCGTCCACGATATGACAAAGTCCGAATGGGATGCACTTGCGGCAGACCCTCATTACCTGGCTCGATTGGATCTTGAGCTGAGCGCCGCCATGGGAGCCGAGAACTTCGCTCCTCTAAAAACGCTTCTTCAACAGAAACTGAATTTCAAAGCAGAGCTGGATTTGTGCAGCTCTTCAGAATTGAAGGAAAAATACACTCACTTTAAAAAGCTGAGTGAGTCGGACATAGAAAAATATCTTGTCGGCAGATCTCTTTCACAAGAGATACAAAAACAAGCGCTGGATGCAAACGGAAATTTTGACCCCGGCAAGTCGGCCAGGCTGGAAAAGAAACTGAAAGATGATGCAGCATCGGGAAATGCCAAAGCAGCCGAAGATCTGCAAGCGCTGGAATACTATAAGAGCGAGACTTTCAAAGCGGTCAAAGAGGGAGCACGAAGATTCGTCGTCGACGCACTCGAAGACACAAAGGGTGATGTTAAAGCCGGAATCGACATAATTTTGCAAATGACCCCGGAGGAGAGAAAACTCTACAAGGATTTCAATGGTCCATTTCATACTGAAGGCGAGTTTCAAACGCAGCTTCATACAAAAATCGAAACTGTGTTCGGAAAAGGAACAGCAGCCTATGAAACCGCAATGGGACTGCTCAAGCAAATTAGAGATAACAAACTCAGCGAAGCTCCTAAGCTCAGCGTTATCGACAAGATCAACCTAATGAGTTACGACTCTTCAAAAAAGGTCGCAGATCTCCTGCTTTCTATCCATGACTCCGTAAAGCAAGACCCTGCGCTGGCAGAGGAGTTAAGAACGAATCCAAAACTGCAAGAAGATTTGAAATCCGCAGCAATTCGTACACTAAGCAATTTGCAAGCTACAAGAAATCCGGCTGAATCATATGAGCATTTCATCAAACCCCTAATTGAAGCAGGTCACTTGAGTGCCGAGAAATTGCTCAGAGCAAACAGCATAGATCCTGATTTGCCATTGCCCGACAGAGAATCACTCAATAAACACATACTATTCCTGCCCCCGGAAACATTGAATCTGCTAAATTCAAATAAAGCCGAACGGGAAAAACTGCTTGCAGCATTCAATATTGAAGACCGCAAAGTAATAGAGAATGTTCTAGCTCAGGGCAGCAAGTTAATCGAAGCTCGCAATAGCTTCCTGAACTCAATAAATGCAGACTCAAACGAGCGGAAAAGCTTTGCAAAAATCATTCAGCAGGGTGCGCCAAAAACTGCGGAGGAAAATGCTCTTGTCGAAAAACTTTCTCAAAGCAAATCGAAAGAACTTGAAGCTTTGATCAAAGACTGGAAAGAAGGCGCAGCCAGTCCGTCAGAAGAGATAAGAATTTTTGTACTGGCAGGCGGCGTCGAAGTCCAAAGAATCAAATCAATTCTGCAAGACATGGACAGCTCGCAAAAGCGGCAGCTCATGCAGGATTATGCCGCGAAATATGCTATGAGAGACTTGAGAAGAGACATCCTTGATCATGCAAGCTCAGCCGAGCGACCGGAACTGGATTTTCTTCTCAGGACAAGCGAATATTCAGCCGCTCTCAAACTCAATCTCGCCATAAATCAAGCAAGCAGCAGTGACGGCATAAGTTCGAGCCTGCTTCGCTATACTGGATACGGCGGCACGCTTACTGAGTTAAGACAAGACAGCTTCGACATGCAGAACGAAGTTGCAAGCGCGACTCGCGAAGGACGCGCAGTCAACGAAAAGCTGATCGACGAGCTAGACCTAAGCTTCAGAGAAAGTCTCGTAAATTTCAGAGAAGCAAAAGAACAATTCGCGGATTCAATCGTGAACACAGCGCTTACAGCAGCTGCCCTTGGCGCGGCTCCATTTACCGGTGGCGCGTCCCTTGCTCCGATAATCTACGGAATGGCTGCCGGCGCCGCCTTGAAAGTCGGAACTCATTATATGGTGAGCGGCGCTGATTTTGAAATGAGCGTCAAGAACATCAGTCGCAAGCTTGCAAGCGGCATGGTCGAAGGCGGTTTCAGCATGGTCAATCCTGCTCATCTGGGCGCTATGCTGGGACTGGGCAAAGCCGCCGCCGGACAAGCCGCAATCATGACCGCCAGAGAGCTGAATGCATTGACAGCTTCCCTTGGAAGCAAGGCTCTGAGCAAAGCAGGCGAAGAAATGCTTGAGACTGAAATGAAAACGCTCGTGGCAGCAGCGCTGGCCAATAGAGTTGCAGGAGTCTCCGAAAAAGAATTGGCTGCACTTGCTCAGAAGATCGTAGCAAAGGAATTCACTACGCTGGCCGAAGCTCAGGCAAAGCAACTTGCGGCCAAGCTCACGGAAAGCCTCAGCAAGAATTTACAGCAAGCAATAGCTAATGAAACAAAAAGCTTCCTTCTACAGGCACAAAAAGAAGCCATACATCTGGCAGCCAATGCATCTATTGGAGCCGGAGCTGCTACATCTGGCACCCTGGTCGAACAAGCATTCACAGGAAAACTGGATGCGGCGGCTCTAATGCAAGCCGCCCAAGAAGGCTCAGTTGGTGCTTTATTCGGTTCTGCAATCGGGCGAGGATTTCACGGTGCCGGTCATTGGCGAAAGATCGACGAAGCAGGCAGGCTTAGCAGAATGTCCTTTGCAGCACTGCAAGCACTGGGGTCCGGTCTTGGAGGAGACGCACTTGCTCAGGGCAGCTTACATGGGAGCATGGATATAAGTTGGGATTCAGTATTTAACACTCTCCTTGATGCAGGAAGCGGAGTCAAAGACGCCGGCAAACACGGCGGCAGGCACTCCAAAAATGAAAGCGCAGACAGGCATCAGCACGAAGGAAGCGAAAAACGGGAAGCTCAAGCCGAGAAACACCGACATAAGGCCGAGAGCGATTCTTCAGACAGCAGGAAAAATCAGGAATTAGAAAACGCAGACTCAAGAAAAAGAAAAGGAAAGGAAGTAGACCGAGATCGCAATGAAAGCGAAAGCGACGAGACTCCCAATTACAAAAACAAAAGCGACAGAGAACTCGGCGACTTGATGTATGAGAGATCTGAAAGCAGCGAGGACAACGAGCGACGACAAATCGAGACTCAAATAATCGAAAAAGTCAGGGAAGAAGTCTCTCGAACCTTAAAAGAGCTTGGGCTTCCGGAAGATTTGATCAAAGTAAGTTTCGATCTCGATAAAAGCGACTTGAAACTCGACTACACAGACCCCCTGGAAATGATGGGAGTTATTGCCGCCAGAGGTGGATTTACCGCCGGATCATATTATCCCGGCATTCACAAAATTCGAGTAGATTTCGGCGCAGACAGCCCGACCACAACTTTGAGACACGAAATACAACACTGGTACAACGCAGTACAAAGAACAATCCTTGCCAAAGCCGATCCGCAGGGGTTTGAAGCCGGGCTTCGAGAGTCAGTCAAAAGACAAATGGGAGACGGCGGCAGCCGCCTGCAAGATAACAGCGCAAGCGGCAAAGCCGAGCTTGTCGAGCGGCTCTCATTTTCTGCCCGGGGGCGGGAGGATCTCAGAGAGCTTTTTGAAACGATATTGCCAATTGCGAAGGCAGGCGAGAAAGCGCTCTCAAAATTCACAGTCAGCGCCGTCTTGAAAGACCCGGACTTGAAGGACAAAGTTCAGCTTCTCTTAAAAGAGATGGGTGGCGACACAAAGGAAAATCGCGAAAGATTGATACAAGAGCTGATCGGTGAAGTATCTCATTATCGCAAAGTCTTAGATGCTTCTAAAATCTCAGAAAGCACCCTGAACGAAAATCCGGATTTGCAAAGATACATTGAAGAAAGACTTGCAAAGCTCAAAGAGATCGCGGCACGCCCACTTGCCCTCAGCGATGATAGATTAGCCCGGCGCGAACTTCTGGATCGTTTTCTCAAAGAAAGGGGAAATAACACAGAGCCGGTCAGCGAGCAAGAAATGCATGAGTGGCTTAAGAATCTGCCCGTGTATGATGCCGCGGCTGATGCAGCAGGCGATTTTGAAGCAAGCGCCCGGGCGATGCACAGCGAACTTGCTCACTGGACTTCACTGATGAGAGCAGAGCAAGCAGCAGCAGGAAAGGAGCTCAGTTTCAGCGGAGCGCAGCTGGCTGAATTCATCTTAGCGAATCGAAATACAGATCAAAGCGGAGAAGACTATGTCCGAGCCCTGACACGCAAATACACAAGCGGAGCAAGCGACAGTTATACCGGACGAGCCGACAAAGAAGAGTACAGGGTCGGCAAAGAAGAGCGCAGCGCTAAGGTTGCCGAACACGTTTTTGAACTGCGCAAGCAGATTGCAGAGGGAACCTTCGACCCTTCCAGTGAAGACTCTTCAATAAGCTTGCTCGAGAATTTGAGGCTTGAAAGCCGCCTTGCGCTGATCCAGGTTTCTCTTGAACGAGGAGATCTAAGTTCGGCCCAGGTAAAAAAGGCTGCAGATAATCTATTGAAATTCTTGCAAGAAAAAGACGGCAATTACTTCAAAAGCAAAGAAATAGCCCGACTACTTATAAACACAGGACTGCTTGAAAAAGCCGATTTCGAAAAAGCCGGACTGGGCAAGCTGCTGGCCGCAGAGCCTGGTCATTTGTCGGGCGAATCAGCTGAGGCAATGAATAGCGAAAAAACGCAAAAGTTATTCCGCAGCCCAAGAGCAAAAAATGCTCTGCCGGAAGACTTGAAGCGAGCGCTGAGCTACGAAAGTCCCTCCAAGGTCGATTTAGACAGAGAAATAGCAAAACTGAAAATACATTTTGCTAAACCGAGCAACAGTTTCCAGGATACACCACAAGTACTGAGACCTGAATTCTCAGGACGATTGAGCCCGAATCAACTAATTGAAAGATTGAAGAACGCGGGCATGCAGGAGTCGGAAATCTTTTCGCTGGATCCCAAAAGCGGCAAGAAAACACTGAATATCACATATGAGCAATTTGCCAAGAAAGCCATCGTAGATGGCGCTCCTGTTGAAATGCTTTCATTTAAGATTGGCAAACAGGAAGTTCAAATGAGTGCAGAACTTGCAAAAACGCATGACAAAATAAGAGAGCTGCGCCGAACAGTTGCCGAAGGACAAGGTAAAAGCTATGAACAAAGACTCAAGTTCAAAGAAGCGGAAAAGGAGCTTGAAGCATATAAGAACGTTTTATTACCTGAGGAAATTATAGCCAGACTACAATCAACTCCGGATCCCGGACTCTGCCGAATACTGCTAATCCACGACAAATCAAGGACTGATGATGCCTGGCTGACACTCAAGAGTAAGGGTGAAAATGAGGGAGACTGGGATAAAGCGACAAATTCTCGGGGAGCAGCAAATATTATTCAAAGAATAATCGAAATAAGTCCTGAGTCCACCCCCGAAACAATAGAAAGAACGATCAATCATGAATGGAGTCACCTTCTAGAAGGCTACAACAAATACTTCACGGAGATCTTCGAGTCCGCAAAACGTGTCGAGGACGCCCTAGATAAAAACAAACGCTATTTTCATCGCGATTACAGCACTCTCAATAACAGTGAGGATTGGGCTACCTCAATCGGTGAAGTATTTCTAGCAGCAAATCCCGCAAAATTCCATGAAATGATCGCGACCGCAAAAGATGGTTCGTCAAAAACGAAAGTTCTCGTTGAACTTTGCGCTGCACTTAGAGCTGCCGAGTCGGCGCGAAATGAAAGGCAGGTTTCAGGAAAAGCTGGAGAAAATACGGCTCGCTTCCAGCACTTTGAAGCACTGCTGGCTCGCTTTCAGTATGCCAAAAAGGAACTGTTGCCCGAAGCTCGCAAGGAGCTACTGGACGAAATCGAGAAAAAGCTGGAGCATCCCAAAGAAGCCATTGATGCAATTCGAGTACTTGCATTCATAGGCGACCCGGAAGCCGGCGACCGCATGATTGCTCTTTCTGCCGATAGCAAGTACGAAAAGCTGGCAAGCGAACTTTATTTCAACGGCAAACTAGCGGCCGGTGGTCCGCCCTTAGATAGCAAGCTCCTTCTCAGGCTGGCTGAATCACCCGCACGCAATGCAGTCATGCCGGACCTGATACGCATGGCGGCGAAGGACGAAAGCATAAAAACTTATTTGCATGCCCAATTCGAGAATGCAGAGTGGAGCGACAGCCTAAAAACATTGAATGGAAATGATCAGGAATTATTTGCAGCTTTCTTGCTGGATCGAATTGAGAACCTGGAAAATCAACCGGAAAGGGCGCTGTCCATCGCAAAACTGCTGAGCACATTGAGACAGCCGCAGCTTGGCGATTACATATTTGACTCAGCAAGCCGCATCCAAAACAAGGAGCTGGCAAACAGCCTCTACCGATACGGAAAGATTCTTTCAGGAAGCAGACCGGACACAAAAACGCTCATTGCACTCACTGAATCCGGAGTACGGATTGAAGCTCTGCGGGATCTAATTAGAGAGGCAGGAAGAGACCCGGAGGCAAAAGCATTTATTAACGAATGCCTCAAAAACGGCGAGCTAACGGATCCTTCGAAGATTCAACATAACGATGCTCTTGCGCTTATGGGCGAATTATTGCGTGAATCAAAATTGGAAGAGCAGGAACTTTTATATACAACGCTTCTAAAAAACTTGAAAGACAACCCGGATTTGAAAGCTGATTTCCTCGACACTGTCATCCTTGATGAAATGATTGAGGACTCGCTTAGAGAAAAGGCGCTTTATGAAATGAAGAACGCCTATTTCTCAAATTTAGTCGATGATTCAAACGGAGAAAGCGGCAAAAAACTCTCGAGAAACGAAGTCGATACTCTAGTAAATAGATACAGCCGAGGTGAAAGCGGTATAAGCAGGAAAGAAGTGCTGGAAGCTCTTCGAAACTATGGAATTGCCGAAATGCGGCGCATGGGGTTTGGAGAAAGCTCGATTGAACTTATGGCACCGCGCTTCTTCAAAATCGAAGACTTCAATGGAAAAACCCTGGGAGGCTATACTCCGTCGGACGGCGATATAACAATCGCGCTTGGGCGAAAGCTCTCGGAGCGCCTGAACGGCAATGAAATAATGGCAACAAAAACGGCAAGCCATGAAATCAGACATCGCATCAACGCCATTGAAAGAAGCGCATTGCAGATGGCTTACCCGAAAGAGTTCAGGGCGGCGCTTGTAGAAGATGTCTTGCAGCACACAGGCAGAGGCGGTCTTCGCGCACAGCCTCAAAACGATATTATGTCCTATCTCGTTAATAGACCGGAGATAAACGAAACTCGCATAAAAGCGAGCGCAGAGGAAATCAATTTCATGACTGCAGCTTTGCGCAAGTATCTGAATCAGCCGGAAGATGGAAGCCTCGCTAAGTCAATCTCGCCTTCAAGGTTGGAAACCTGGCTGCAAGCAAATAACTTGAGTTTTCCTCAAATCAGCCCGCAGCGAAAAGCAGAGCTGCTGAAAGACATGGCCGGTGAAATTGAACATGCTAATTTGATCATGAAGCAGAGCAAATTGCCAATCGCCACAATTAACAGCAGCGCGGTCTTAAAAAATTGCATAGTCGAGCGAAGTGAAGTACTGCTGGCGCTTTCGGATTCAGGAAAAGCTTACATCAATAAGCTTCTTCGGGGTGTTTCAGTAGACGTTACCGGCATGACAAAGTTGAACAGAAGCGCCGACAAAACTGCAGGAGAAGCCTATTACCTTTTCTCAATTGAAGAAGTAAGAGCAAATAGAATTGAGCTGGCGGCTGAAGCGCGCGAGATTATGAATGAGCTAAGAACATTGATCAGGAACGGACCGAGTTTCGGGCAAGAACTGCGCGCTGAGCATAAACCTGAATCAGCTCAAGCCTCGGAAATCTGGAAACTCGGCAATGACAAAGAGCTGAAGCAATACCTGGATAAACTGCGGCTCAGCGATGCTAAGAGAGCAGAATCCATCGAAAAGCTGCTGACAGAAAAGGATAAGCTTGTTAAAGCAATACAGTTCCAGAATGCACTTGAACAATTCCAAAAAAGTTTGCAGGAACTCAGAACTTTTAGCGATCCTTATCTAGCGACCGAAGCCGCAAAGCGGAATGTATTGCAATCAGTCGACGGAAACAATACAAGAGTGGCGGATAGTCCGGAGCTGGCAGAAGATCGTGTCAGAGAAGCAATTAGAAAAATCATGCAAACAGTTGAGCCATTTCAAGTCAAATACGTGGTATCACAAATGCTTGAAAAAAACATCCCGGCAGAACAAATGCTGATCTCCGCGCCTCCCTCCGTTGCAGGTAGCGTTGCAGCCAATCTTTTCCAGAGAGACCCGCTTAATTTCAACCCTAAGAAGCTTCTTGACTCAGCCACTAAAGAACAATTCGAATCAATTGTATTTGGACTTCTTGACGGCAAGAAAGTGCTTCCCGGCGAGTTGCTTAGAGATGTTGCCAGAGACCGTTTCGCCCAACTTTCATCAGCTTTATTGAAGCGGCAGGATCTAAATCTTGCTCAAATCACACAAATGGCAATCAATAATGACCGCCTTACTGATTTCATTCAAAGCGGACTGCAAGCCGAAACCTTTAGCCTGGCGCAACTTAGAGGACTGATAGCCGAGCGCCTGAAAGCCGGACACGCTCTCCTTGAAACAAAAATGATCAGCGACCAGATTGATGCCTTTAATAACTCAAAACAAGAGCCCTGAGCAAAAGCCATCGCCAATAGTGGCAAGGCTGTTATTCTTAGCCTGCGCTTCCCTAAAAGAACTCTGAAAAGCAGGCTAAATTGCTAAACATTTTATAGTTGTCGGTTTTAGAGCAAGCCAAGGGTGGAAGGAATGATTTAGCGAATGGAGTAATAATATGTCTTCAATGAAATTTATCAGATCTGCCATCCTTCTATCGGTAGCGGTTACGGTAGCGCCCTGTATGGCTCAATCAGATAACAACTCACCTGCCGAAGAGAAATTAGAGCAACAAGTCAAAGCTGATACTCAGGCTCTCACCGACGAACAGAAGCAACTTGCGGATTATCAGCAACAGGCTAAATGGTACGAGCAGTTCGCACAACAGCGCCTGAAAAATGCCACCGCTGAAAGGGCTGAAGTGGAGAAACGCCTGCAAGGGCTGGAATTAAACCCATCCGCCAAGAACCCAAAGAGCACAATCGCTCAAGAAGTCAATTCTCTCAAAGCCTGGCTGGCAGACGAGACCTCAAAACGCAGACAGATCGAAAGCACCCGCGAACGCTGGCGAACAGCCATTGAGGGACTTCAATCCAAAATCTCTCAAACAAAGTACCAGACAGATGCTGATAAAGCTTCTCTAGAGCATCAAAAAGAGATCGATAAAGAAAACGCCAGCCGGCAAGCTGAGAACCCTAAACCGGCAGCTCCACAAATACAACAAAACACAGTGCTGATGCCTGGATGGGAAGAAGATCAGGGCACAATTCCGACGCTTCTGGGGCCGCAACGGCAATAAAGCGACAGATTTAGAGCACAGGACAACTACTTACTCAAAGGAAAGCGGTCTGCGTCTCACTGATAAGGCAGGCATTTCAGACCTTCCGATTGACGGCACGAGACGGCTGAAAGTCGAACCTGGACTGCTTGAACGCAACGGAGCTACCGCCTGCTCAACAAAGGGGCGCGTAGTCAAAGGCGCATCGAAGCCCAACAAATCTCTTGCAGCTCCAGCTACCGGCGCGGCATGACTTGCGCCACCATCATGTGTACTGCGCAAAATCCACTGAGCAAGACTATGGGCGTCTTGCTCGGCTAGATTATTGGCAGCATGAGCGATTTGAGCGGCATGATCTTCAGCGGTCCAGACCATACGCTCCATTACAGGAGCACTGGCGCTTTTGTTTAATTGAGCCAGATGCAAGGCATGCTGAATCTTATCCAGCGTGGACATTTCAGGCGCAACAGTTCCTGTACCGATTCTCGAAAGCAAGCTGTGAGTTTCAGCACCGGCCGCGGGCACCCCCCAGCTGTACGCACCTGGAACGACCTGACCAGGTAATAGTTTTTGAGCCAAATGCAAGTCCACTACTGCCAGATGCGGCAGAGTCGTGCCAGCTTTAGCTTCAAGACCATGAGCTAAAGGCTGCCCGACTTTGCTCAGAGCCGAACCGGCGACAGGCATTACAGGCTGGAGCAGCCGCGACTCAGCAGCCTTACTCAAGGGTATTGCCGAAGAGACATCAGCCAGAGCTCCGGGTAATTTCTTCCCGAGATTTTCAGCACCATGAAGCATTGCGTTCGAAAGCTTAGATTCGGCGCCTGATGAAACGCCCTGAGCTGCCTTCTCGCCGGTGTTTCCGGTCAAAGCCCTCGTCACGCGTGGTCCGGCAGCAGCAACTGCTACTCCGGCAAGAACAACACAGCCAATCGCCAGCTTGTGTTCGGATAAGGTCTGCCAAACAGAAGCGGAAAGATGGCCCGCATTGTCCGGCGGCGGCCTTAGAAGCTCGTTTCTAGTTAAATGAAGGTCGTCCATGGTGTCCCAAGAGGCAAGCCTAGAGAAGTGAATTAACTTCTCCCACTCAGTCCGCCCCAGCCAACTCTAACAGATTTAATCTGAGATGGAAGGTCCCGAGTGGGAAGGCTACGCTCAGTGAAAATCCGGGAGACTCTTATATCAGGTTTGCTAGACTGGGAATCTAGGCAACGAGAAAAATTATGAAAGCAAAAACCGATATTGAAGCCTGCAATTTACTAGACAATCTCGTTATCGCATCCCCCTGCTCGATACCCTGGGATGCAATGAAAGGAGACGAGCGCAAGCGGCTGTGCGGCGGATGTTCGCGCTTTGTGCACAATATTTCGGACATGACTCGTTCTGAGGCCGAGCTCTTCTTACAAGAGAATGGAACATCACAATGCATGATTTTTTATCGCCGCTTTGACGGCACGATCATGACTGATGATTGCCCAAGAGCCCTGAGAAAGCTCAGGAACGCCTGCAAAACCGCCTACAGAGTCGCGGCCGGACTTCTGGCAGTGCTTTTTACTTTGCCTGCAGCTTCTGCTCAGCAAGCGAAATCGAACAGCAAGCCGTTGCACAGGAATCAGTTCGGGCTCCAGTTTGATTATGAAGGGAAAGTACCAGCGGCACCGCCCGGCTTTTACTACACGAGCAACCCCGCCGGTGGTGGCATGGTTCTCAGGCCGATTGCGGAAAGCCCCGATAGTCCATCAAATTCCAAACCGGGCAACACGAAAAAAGTGAAACCAGAATCTCAGCAAACACCAATGATCCCAATGCCCCCAGGTCTGCCTGCACCATTGCCGATCGAATCTCTTCCGAAAGCAAAGAAAGGCAACGACTGCAGCCCAAGTACTTTGATAATAAAACACAAAAATCCGACTCTTAAAAGTCCAACGGCGAGCCTTCAAGAATTCACTTATCCGGAGAAAAATAATCCCAACTTGAGCACAGTCGCACATGAATATTACCTGAACGGCAAAGTAGCTCTCAGCGAAGGGCGGAAAGTCGAAGCTCACGCAATTTTCAGCAAAGCTCTTGAAGCATTTGATCAACAAAAACTCGGCGATGGAAAATTCAGACAGGAAATTCAGAGAGCCATAGACAGCACCAAATGAGATGAAAGCACTAGCCAAGCGCTTCAAGATTCCCAATGACAAGTTGAAACTTTCGCTATAACATGCAAAGATTGGCGAAAAAAGAGAGGAGCTTATGTCGCTACAGGCTATTAAGGACGCCATCGCCAACGAGAAATTGATTTGCCCAAAATGCAAAGGTGCAATCAAGGGCTGGGAAAAATATGCAGAAACTATCGACGCAGTGCGTGATGGTTTCAATATTCAGGAAATAGATTCAAACGGAGAGCGCGTCACTCTTATTTGCGGCAACGAAGGATGTGCCTGGAAAGAGCGCACGGAATACCCTCTTGAGTTCAGTAAAGACTAAACTAAACTCAGGTAGCAAAATCAACTCATGAATGTCTGGTTGCAATTTATTCTTTGCGCGGCCGTTATCATGTACGCCGGTTCTCAATTGACTAAATACGGCGATCTGATTGCTGCAAAAACCAAACTGGGCGGAAATTGGGTCGGACTGGTACTGCTTGCAACAGTCACATCCTTGCCCGAGTTGATTACAGGTGTTGCCTCAGTAACGCTAAACGATCTTCCGGACATGGCTGTCAGCGGCTTGCTTGGGAGCTGTACATTCAACCTCTTCGTACTGGCAATGCTGGACCTTGTCTCACGCAAGAGACCAGTATCACATATGGTGCAACAAGGACACCAACTTTCGGCCGGGTTCGGTGTCGTACTAATGGGTCTTGCCGCCACGGATATACTTTTCAGCAAGCATCTACCGGTGCTCAAATTCCTGAACTCAGTGGACCCAATAACACTTTTCTATTTGCCGGTGTACTTGCTTGCAACCAAGCTGATTTACTCATACGAAAAGCAAAGAGTGCAGGAATTTGCAGGAGAGCTGGTCGAGTCCAGTGTATCGGCCAAAGACTCTCTTGCCCTTGCTATAGGCTTCTTCATTCTGTTTTCACTTATTATCGTGGCAGCCGCGTGCTATTTGCCTGGACTGGGAGAAGAAATTGCAAAAGAAACCGGCTGGGGAGAGAGCTTTATCGGCGCATCTTTTATCGCAATCACGACATCGCTGCCGGAACTCACGGTCAGCTTCACGGCTGCGCGAATTGGAGCATTCGATATGGCGGTCGCAAATCTTTTAGGCAGCAATTTATTTAACGCCGTTATCATCTCGATCGTGGATTTTTTCTATTTAAAAGGACCACTCTTACGCTCGGTCTCGGAAATCAATACCCTTACGGCTCTGACCGGCATAATCGCAACAGGCATAGCTATTATTGGATTGACCTATCGCTCTGAAAAGAAATTTCTATTTCTTGCAGGCGATGCCATCGCGATTTTTCTAGTTTATCTCCTGGCCAATATTCTGCTCTTCATGGCTCATTGAGAAAACAAGTTTTCAAATTTCAGAACTGGAAGTAAATATATGAGGCGGTTACTCCCGGTGCAACCAAAAGCAGGATAATCGCCAGCGCAGCCAGATACACCGGCTTGAAGAACGGCAGGTATTTGGGCGAGGGCATTATGCCCGGAGTTCCTTTGAAGCGAGAAACGATTATTTGAGCAATTAGGAAGGAAGCCAGCATAAACGGCAGCAACAAAAACATCACAGAGCTGGATGTAGTCAGAATACTGGGAATCCACGGAGAACTGCCGGCCGGACTCGGATCAATTAGAAGCATTTTGCGCATGATCGACCAGGCTGTTTGCATGTTCTGAGAACGGAAAAAGACAAGACCAAAGCTGAAGGAATTGAATGTAAGCGCAATAGCAAAAATATGAAATAACTTGCTTGCGATGAGCTTCTCTAAGACTTCAAATTTACGGCAACAATTTTGCCAAAAACGATGAACAACAATCATCAAGCCAAGATAGAATCCCCAGGCTAGAAAATTCATACTGGCACCATGCCATAAGCCTGCAATCGTCATCGTAATCAAAGCATTGCGCTGAGTGATCCACTCGCCTCTTTTACTGCCGCCCAACGGAATGAATAAATAATCGCGCAGCCAGGTAGAAAGCGAGATATGCCAGCGCCTCCAGAAATCTGCAATCGAACTTGCCAGCATCGGCATATCAAAGTTAATCGGAACTTTAAAGCCCATTAGCAGTGCCGACCCACGAGCAACATCCGTATAACCGGAGAAGTCAAAATAGACTTGAAAAAAGAAAGCCCAGGTTGCAAGCCACATGTCGGCAGCACTGAGCATATCCGGATGGGCATAACAACGATTAACGACAAGAGCCAGGTTGTCGGCGAGGCAAACTTTTTTGAAAAGTCCGAAAAGGATCAACTCAACACCATCATTCAAATATTCAAGCTTGAACTTTGTTTCAAGATGCAGCTGGGGAATAAAGTCTTGAAAACGCTTGATCGGACCAGCTATTTGAGTAGGGAAAAAACTCGGGAAAAGAGCAAATTCCATAAAATTCTTCACGGCTGAAGAACCGCGATAAACATCAACCACATAATGGATAAACTCAAATGCGAAGAAAGAAATGCCCAGCGGCAAGATAATTTCAAATGGAAATTGAGGCAGAGCATTGAAGCCGAAGACTTTCATAAACTCGTTTGCCGAGTCCCTGGCGAAATAGGCATACTTGAAGAAGCCAAGCACAAGCAAGTTGAATGCGATGCCGCAAAAAAGAATTAGCTTACGGCGCTCTTTCGATTTTTCCAGGCTCAAACCAAGAAAATAATTGCCGACGGTCAAAGCCAGAATCAAGAGCCCGTAAACCGGCTTCCAGAACATGTAGAAAACATAGCTTGCCAGCAAAAGCAGCGGCGTGCGCAGCTTCTTAGGGCAAGACCAGTAAAGTATTACGACAAGCGGCAGAAAAACCATGTAGGCGAAACTGTTAAATAACATAAGTCCCCCCTACATTCCACTGAGCTGCTTAGCAGCGATATTGCCATCATGTTTATTCAAGCTGGCTACAGTTTGACTGTCTGCAGCCACAGCTTTGCCGATCAATCCGAAAGCTTTCTTGCCGCCGTCTGCACTCAAATGACACCAATCGGTGAAATCTTTCTGACCGTAATAGTTGGGAATGTCTGCATCTACGTACAGGCAATCCCATTTTTTGCAAAGTTCCTGCAAGCAATTCACATGCCGCTCATAAACTCCGGCCGGCATCACGGATCTCGCAATCTGCGTAT
>JAIEPM010000034.1 GCA_019748395.1 Candidatus Obscuribacterales bacterium | reverse complement strand
TCTCTAAGTAATGACTAAGGTCAGATTCGGACTGAGCCACTAAGCGCGGAAGCCGCCTGCCACAAGCATGCGGCTTCAACGCTAAATGCCCTGAAAGGAGTTCATTTGAAAAGCAAGTACCCGGTTATCGAAAAGCTTGAGCAGGCAGTTATTGTTTCTTCCCAGGCAAGTGATAATGAACCATTAAACAAGCCCGAGCATTTATGCGCGCTGGCGCTTTCCGGCTTGAACGGCGGCGCCCGGGGATTGCGCCTTGAAGGCGCAGAGAACATAAAATACATTCGCAAGCAAACCGATGTTCCGATCATCGGTCTTATAAAAAGCGAAAAAGTAGAAGATAAAGATCGGCTTAGCTCGGTTTATATCACTGCCAGTTTTGCCGAAGCGAAGGCTGTTTCGGATGCCGGTGCCGATATTATTGCAATTGATGCAACTCCAAGAAAAAGACCGGACGGATTGACTTTGATAGAGCTTATTGAGCGTATTCACAAAGAGTTGAATAAACCCGTTTGGGCAGACGTCTCAACTCTTCAAGAAGGTTTGGCTGCTGCTGAAGCGGGCGCCGATGTGGTATCAACCACGCTCTATGGCTATACTGAAGAAACAAAACGCAAATCGGATGAGCCGCCGGATTTTGAATTGCTCGGAGAGCTTTGCAAGAAACTTTCTCAGCCTGTAGTTCTGGAAGGACGAGTCTGGTATCCGCATGAATTATCGCGAGGTTTTGAACTCGGGGCTTATGCGGTGGTTGTGGGCTCAGCCATAACCAGACCGCAGCTTATAACCAGGCGCTTCGTCAAAGCGGTTCCCGAGAGAGCCCGCTAAATGACTCAAACAACTCTCTGGCTTTTACCACTGGTGCTGGGATCTATTTTCGGCATTGTTAGTGCATTGAAAGCCGGTCTGCGCTGGTCATGGGGAGTTGTAGTTCAGCATGGATTCGTGTTGCTTATCTCTCTGCTTGGACTTTTTGTAATACCCAAGTGGGATTGGCTCTGTGCAGGCATCGGTTGGATTGTTCTTTTAACCTTTACTGTTATTGCCAGAATATTGCTTGTAAAAATGACGCAATCGCTGGGCTTGTTGCGTTGTGAAAAAGCCGTAGGCACGGCACGCCTCTTGCGCTTTATTTTGTGGGGACCGCCCGGCAAGTACTGGCTAGATCTTGCTTACATGATCAACTTTTATTTGCGTTCTGATACCAGAGCTGCAAATCAAATTTATCAGAAATGGCAGGATTTCAAACTTCCAAAAAGCGTCGCCGATAGCCTGGCTGCTTACGCCATGATCGGGCTTCTTGTAATGCGCGACTGGAATTCAACAATTGAAAAGTATGAGCAAGTTAAAGAATCTTACTTGAAAGATCTTTCCTCAAAAAAGAAAGACGCTCGCTTCCCTGTACAGATTGCAGTTCCTGCAATTCGTGCATTCAATGAAACCGGGAGGTTTAAGGACGCAGAAGATGCAATGCGACTGGCAGACCTTCCATCTTCCAATTATGGTCGGGAATCACTTGAAACCATTTTCCTGAGCTATTTTTCCCTGCTCGGTGCAACAAGTGAATTAAATGAAGTGCTTGAATCTATGAAAGGCAGCAAAAATGCGCTGCCTGAGCACGCACGCATCTACTGGCAAGCGCGCTGCAGTGCCGAGAAAGGAGACTACGAGTCGGCAATTCGTCTTTTCGCAGAATCATTGCGCAAAACTCCCGACAAAGACAGCGCCTGGAAAGAGCGAACACAGTATCAGCTCAATTTAAATCAGCAAAGAATCACTGAAGAGAAAGAGCCGCTAGATCCTGAAAAACTGAGTCAGCAAGAATCAGCCGCAAAATTAGGGCTTTCGGTGATGCGGCGCTGCTTTATAGTTTCCGACATCTTAAACAGCAGAAAGGCACCACGCACGGTTCGAATCCTGACTGGTTTGGTTTCAATTGTATTTATTTTGACCTTTGCGCCTTACTTATTCGGAGACAGGTCTTATGCACTGATCTCTAAGAACTTCTTTTACTGGGGTGTTCTTGATGCCAGAGTTTTTCAGGGAGAATGGTGGCGCTTACTCAGTTATCAGTTTCTTCATGGCGGCTTCTCACATCTGTTCATGAATGTGTTTGGACTTGTCTGGTTTGGTCGTTATGTTGAAAACATTTTCGGCGCAAGGCGCTTCCTGATTATTTATTTCGGCTCGGGAGTTCTGAGCGGGCTGGCTCAAATCATTCTTGATCCAACTGGGGCGGCTGTTGGAGCCTCCGGCGCCATTCTCGGTATTTTCGGTGCTGGTTTGGCAGCAACCCTGCGCCTGAAAAATATTCTGCCTGCCAATATCCGCAAAAGCGAGCTCAGCTGGATGCTTGGGCTGGCTGTTACTCAACTTTTGTTTGACCAGCTTGTGAATCTTTTCTTCCCGGTAAGAGCCGAAGTTCATGATGCAGTAAGGATTGCCGCCGCTGCTCACTTCGGCGGAATGGTGAGCGGATTTGCTCTTGGCTGGATATTGCCATTGAAAAAAATGGGTACAGAAGATATTAGTTGATAAAGTAGTAGAGGGTTCAGGGAAGGGAATTTAGCATGCACGATTGTCCTGGTTGCCGAGTGCCGCTACATGGCTATGAAGATGTTTGCCCCTCTTGTGGGACAAAACAGCCGGTTCGCAGGGGTTCCAACCAGTTCTCATCATCTTTCCGTCCTCAACAGCCAGGCATCAACTGGATGCCTTTTGTTATCACTTTTCTTGTCACTGTAATTGTTATCGGTCTTGCCATGTCTAGTTCATGGATAGGCAAGCTGGCTACAGAAGGTCCGCCCAAAGAAGACCCGATGGCAAAAGTTACTTACACTGACGCCCGCAATATAGTCGAGCAGGAACTGAGCTCGGGGCTGGCTGCCGCCGGTGCCAGTTGCAAGTTTACCTGGAATGATCCGGCAACCGGTGATGCGACACCGGCAGATAAAACTCTCGATAAACCGTTGAATTTGACGGTAGATACCGATCTTGCCGACGGAAACGCTCGAAAGCCGATTGTCGAGAAGATTCAGGATTATCTGGATAAGGGTAAAATTCCGACTCTCACAATCAATGATTCCAAAACAAGACAACACTGGACTTACAACATGAGCGCGCCGGTAGCGGCACCTAACAGCGAAGAGTGAGTCCTCCTTGAAGATATTGGGTTTAAGATTGAAGCGCTTCATTGCAATCATTTTTGCTGCGCTGCTTGTTCTTGGTCCCGGTTTCAGCGCTGCCATTGCTCAGAACCAGAAGGAAGAACCTGCTGCTCTTGTAGTAAACGGCAAGCGGCTCATGACCTTTTATGCAAGTCTTGACGGTTTGACGCCCAAAGAGCGAGTTGAACGTGCCGCTGAAGTTTTGCGGGAATTGAGCAAAGACCAGTCCTTTAACATTGATCAAATCAAAACTTTCGATGGCATTTCAGGCACGGAAATTATCGCTGGAAACAAACGGATCGCCACTGTCACTTCAGAAGATGCGGCCATCGAGAACGGCAACACTGCTCTTGTTGCCAACGACTGCCTTTTGAAAATTCGCTTCGCGCTTGCAAAGCGTGCCGAGCAGCTAGATGCCTCTGCTTTTATGCTTGGTATTGTTTATTGCATTGTCGGATTTATTTTGTTTGTTTTGTTGATAGCGCTGGTTTGCAAATGTTCTATTTACGCCTGCGAACATCTGGTTCATATCAGCGAAGACCGTCTCAAAGGCATCCGAATTCAACAAGCCGAATTGATCAGTGCGCAATCCATGCTGGATATGCTTACTCGATTGGTCAAGTCGATACAGCTCTTTATTGTGATCTCGCTTGCTGCTGCTTATGTGCTTGTTTCGCTGAGTTTCTTTCCCAGCACTAAACCTCTTGCTTTTGCCCTATTTGAGAGCGCAAAACTGCCCCTGGTTTCGCTGGGCGAATCTGCCGTTGAGTACTTGCCCAAACTTTTCATAGTCGCAATTATTTCGCTTATCACTTACTTGTGTATTTGTGCTGCGAGATTTTTCTTCAATGCACTGCGTGACGGCAGCATCAGTTTCGCCGATTTTGACCCTGATTGGGCTGAACCGAGTTATCGTTTAACCCGAGTCGCGTTCATTCTTTTTGCATTCGTATGCGCGTTGCCTTATCTTCCAGGCTGGGGATCTCCTGCTTTCAATCAGTTGGGACTGCTTATCGGCATCCTGATTTCTTTTGGATCAACTTCTGTCGTAAGCAATGTGATGGCCGGTATCGTTCTCACTTACACAAACGCATTCAGGCTGGGCGACCGCGTAAAAATCAATGATTGCCTCGGCGATATTACAGAAAAAACTTTGTTTGTAACTCGACTCAGAACCCCAAAAGGTGAACTGGTATCGATTCCTAATTCAACAATACTTTCCAACAACGTCACTAATTACACTGCCGAGTCCAAGCGTGGAAAACTTATTCTATACAAAACAGTGACAATCGGCTATGACGTCCCCTGGCGAAAAGTGCATGAGGCACTGCTTGAAGCAGCAAAGGCTACGCCCAAAGTGCTGGAGGAGCCTGCCCCTTTCGTATTGCAATCTTCGCTGGATGACTTTTATGTCAGCTACCAGGTCAACATCTATACTGATAAGGCATCGGACATGCTTGAAATTTATTCCAGGCTCAACGAAAACATTCAAGATAGTTTCTTCAAAGCCGGTCTTGAAATTATGTCTCCGCACTATACAAGCATCAGGGACGGCAACAGCCCGGCTATACCGGCAGAGTTTTTGCCTGAAGATTTCCAGGCTCCTGCATTTAAAATTAGCTCGGAAAATTCCTGAACTTTTAGCAGCACTTTTCTAACTGACAATCTTTGATGAAGGTCCGGTGCTAGCCCAGATTAGCTCGAACATTTCTCGATGAAGGTGGATAACGCTTCTGTTGTTCAGCATAATTGCTTCCACCGGCGGCTCAAGCTGGTGGAAAACAACGCATTGTGGTGTGATAACTAGATTTGTTGTGATCTTCATATCTACCGGCAGCATTCTCATTCTGTCGATATAAACGTCGCTATTTATCCTTTTTGCTGCGTGTGCAGAATGTACGGTCAGAACTCGCAGATTGACCAACTTTCGGTCTCTTCGGCTTGCGAAATCTCCAAAAAATTTTGCATCTAGCCGTTGCCAGCGAAAGAGGTCCGTTAAAACAAGATAGTCCTGTCCCGGCTTGACGCCGGCCAACACGTCTTCATATAGAGATTTAACTGCATCAAGTCCTTCGTAATGCTTAATCAAACCCTCACCTGTGGGCAGGTTGTAGAGCGCAGACAATTCAGGCATTGCTTCTTCAAGGATTGAGAGTCTGTTGATCATCAATGATCGAAGCGAAGCTGGCGGTGACGCTGCATATTTGACCTTGAATCCGCTAATCTGTTCGCTGACCATTCCTTTAGACTTCAATGACTCAAGCACCGAATATACCGTGGTTCGCTTAATTCCAGCGTGCAGAGCGATTTTTTGAACTGCCGAAGGACCCAGTGCCAATGCAGACAAGTAAACTGCCGACTCCTTGTCTGAGAGACCGAGATCGCTGAGTAGCCTCTGCAATTTCAATGAATTAGGCATGTTCTCCTTTGGTATTGACTACTCTGAAAACTGTCGGAAGTTTCGACAACATTAAAGTGTTGGTATAAAAGCATTTGCGGCTATTTCCTTACATTCTGTCGACAGAAATGACTTTTTGTCAAGTGCCCCATAAGCTACTTGAGTTTCCTGGGGAGATTCGAAATGAAGATAGATTTGCACGTGGCTACTGAAGGGAGTGAAGACCTCAGTCTAGAAAATAGTTTGAAAAAACTGGGATTGACGCCGGATGAGCTGGTCGATCGGCATGTCACATTCGTGGATAATGTCGCGGTCAGTGCCTGTCCTTTGATTGGTATTCACATGACCAAGAAATATGATGATCTGGATGCAGACGAAGCAATGGCTGCGGGTAAGGCGGACATGATTAAAATCAAGAGCGAGCTGGAAAGCTCCGGGCAAATTGGCTACGCCCATCTTGAATTGACTCTGCCTGAATATGATGTGACCATAAAGTCCGGTGCCGGGATGTGTTTGACGCAGGCATGGCCGCTGAAACGCTTTAAGCCATGTTTCAGAGCCGACAATAAAAAATGGGATATTCACATTGCGATTCCAGTTGATTCTTTGACTTCGGAACTGTCTAAAATCTTCTATGAATCAGGCATGTACTACATTGAACTCATGAAAATCAGAGCCGGTGTGCAGCAGCGTTTTCGTATCTATACGATTCAAAGCATCAGTGCTGCCAACGAAGGCAAGGCAATGTTCCAGGCGCTAAAGAAATGGTTTCAGGATTGCTCTTTGCCTCATGTCGAGATGAAATTTGAAATTTACGTGGATATGTTCAGAGTCGGCGACCCGTTGATCGTACCGCCTACAATTGATCATGTTGAGTTTATATCAGCTAGCCAGTCTCCTGCTTTGCTTCCTCAAGCTCTAGTTCAAGCAGTCCCTGCATTTGCTCTGGCTCGATAATCTAAAACTTTCGGGTTGTGTGAGTGCATTCAAAAGGGGTGGCAATAATACTGCCACCCCTTTTGAGTTATTTACTTAAAGAGCCTATCTGACCTTGTCTTTCGGCAGCAAAGTGTAGATAGAAAGTCTGTTCTGATCAAGGTCTTCAAAAGTAGCTGAAATGCCGACTTTGTCACCTTCATCGCAAACCTGCTGCGGCGCGCTTTTGAAATTTACGCCTGCAGCCTTTAATTCATAATAAGCTTCGTAGACGTTTTCAACTTCGAAAACCAGTTCCGGAATTCCCTCTGCTTTCTGGCTGCCGTTTTCGATGCCGTGCAATGCCAGCGTAGTTTTGCCTGTGTCCAATTCAACCCACCCGGGCGAATCTACTTTTACTTTCATACCAAGAATATCCCGGTAGAACTCTGCTGACTTTGCCACGTCCTTAACGTAGGCAATTACGTATGAGAGCGTTGAAAGCTGAACTTTGGTTTTGATCGACATAAAATACTCCT
Organism: Candidatus Obscuribacterales bacterium; assembly: GCA_019748395.1. GTDB lineage: Bacteria > Cyanobacteriota > Vampirovibrionia > Obscuribacterales > Obscuribacteraceae > JAIEPM01. The sequence continues at coordinate 12,170 of JAIEPM010000034.1, read as the reverse complement.
GCGCTGTTTTGCGAAGCTAAATTGTCAATTGCTTACTGCTGGAGATTGAAACTTATGCTCAACTCACTGAGGAACTGAGCCGGTAGCTGAACGGAAAGTGCTGCCCTGACTATCTTTAGTTTAACTGAATCTGTTCGATTCGTGTAGAGTCTACCATTTTGATTGATTAAACTGCGGCTAATCAGCTGAGCACTTTCGGGATTATCGGGCTTTCTCCGTATTAGTCTAACCTTTGAGACGGGAATCTCCTGGATTTGTATGATGGATCTGATGTTGCAGTCCGATCTTTGTTACTTTGAAGACCATTTCAGTTTCCTTTATTTAGACCACGAGGCAGATGTTCTGTTATGAGACTGCGGATATGTTGCAGTCTGGTCTGCTAGCTTCAAAGAGTGCTCCTTTTGGTTCTCGTCGATGAAAAGCAGTCATGTTATTTTTGGCTACGATTTAGATGGGCTTATAAGTCCGGATAGTCTGCCAGAACCAATTCAAGGAAAACGCATTCTAGGCGCTCACGGATTTCTTGAACATCTTGAGCTTTGTTTTGGCTGTGGTGTACCTCCTGTTGCAGACGTGATAAGGATCGCACAATTTCTTGCCAGACTGGGAGAGATTGACGATGGAAATAGATTCTATTCCAAGTCACTTCAGAGTGATTCTTGGTCGACTAGCGCTTATCTTTTGTCTAAGCGTGACCAGCTAATTGGGGCCGGCTGGCGTCCTCAAAGAGGCGACTTCGGTAGTATTAAACTAGAGACTTTTACTGCGCTTGAGCAGTCGTCGCTTCCGCTGAGCATGGGATACAGTGATCGAATACAGTTGCTATTGAAGCTCATCGAAGATAGCAGGCTGCTTCCGGACATTAAATCAATAACTTTATTAACTCCTGCAGATTTACTTCCTATTGAATGGCGAAGGATTTTGATTTCGTTATCCAATCGTGGTGTTCAAATAATTTCAGCAGAAATTGTTCGACCGAACGGAACAGGAATGCTTAAATCATTGCAGCAATTTTGTTTTGATGGCAGTTTTATCTATCCGGGTAACGACGACTCAAATCTTATCCTGCTCGAATCCGATGACGAATTGAGAGCCGCTGAATTCCTTGCAGCATGGCTTAGTAATCGAACAAATGCTGGTTTGACAATTATCAGAGGAGAAGGCGCATTTCTGCTGGATGAGTTTTGTTCATTGCATAATTTACCGCGAATAGGAGGAGAAACCCATTCGAAATTCAGGGGACTACTCGCATTGTTGCCACTGTTCATTGAGACCATCTGGTTCCCTGTTGATATTGAGCGGGTATTGGAATTGCTCAGTCTGCCGTTTTCGCCGCTTCCTTCTGTTGTCTGCTTCTGGCTAAAGGAAGCCATAAGAGAGCAACCTGGTATAGGTGGTACTGCATGGAATGTTGCATGGGACATAATCGCCGAAAAACTCAACCAAGAATATTCCGAAACGGGAACTGTGGAAGATGGCTCGACAAATAAACTTTTAGGTGATGAACTTAGTGAGTACAAGTCATGGTTTGAACTTGGATCTTTTGATAATCAAAAAGGAGCTCCTGTTGATCTTATAATCTCAGTCTGCAAAAAAGTTTCTGATTGGGCAGCAGGTCAAGTCGATTTCAGATTTCAGTTATTAAGCAAATCCGTTGCGTCTCATGCTGAGGCTGTTGCTAGCGCGTTGAAAATAATTGGCATGCCTCTTATCCAAAAAGTTCAGTTAGATCGCATTATCGACTCTGCTTTCGACTCAGGGGTGTCCTTGTCGACTCATCATGCGGAGGCTTCAGCGTGGTCACTGGTTGATAAACCTGGGCAAGTTTGGGCTCCGATAGATTCGTTGCTCTGGTGGGGATTTACAGGAGGAGAAGAGCGAGGTGCGCAGCAGTTTTGGTCTAGCGCCGAACTCTCAACTTTGGACTCCTATGGAATAGCTCCTGACACAGTAGGACTATCCAAATTGCGCGATGCACATAATTGCCAGCAGGCAATTATGTCAGTTTGTCGAAGCGCACTTATTGTCAAACCAATTTCATCCATGGGACGTCAGGCTCATCCCCATCCTTTCTGGCCGCAAACAAAAGCCTGGTTAAAACATTTGCCGACCGAGCTGCGCCGAAAAGTTTTCGTGAACACTAGTGAAGAGGCTGTGCACGGTTATACTATTCTTGGAACTAACATTCCAACTTCTCTTGTTCAGCCGCTGCACTTACCCCTCGCTAAGCGGGTTTGGCGTATTCCGGGGGCTATGGTCAAGCATCCGGAAAAAACATCTTTTACTAACATGGCATTGTTGCTTTCTTGTCCGTTTGCCTGGACGGCTGATCAAATTTGCAAGGTAAAGATAGCGCAATCTCTCGATGTTCCAGGAGAAGAGCGATTAGTTGGAAATTTAGCTCATAAAATAATTGCTGTTTTACTTGGTGAACGAAGATGGGCTCCAGATGAAGCTGCCAACAGAGCTTTGGCTCTTTTTGATGAACTTCTACCAAAAGAAGCTTTGCCTTTGATGAAAGCATCTATGTCACTGCAAGTAAGGAGATTTCGCGAAAGTTTGCGGAAATCTGTTTCCCTATTAGTGTCACTGTTGAACGAAGCAGAATTGAAGGTTATTGCTTGCGAGCTGTCTGGTGCAAAATCTTTTCTTGATTCGCAATTTGTTGGTTCCGTAGATCTTGTCTGCCGAAATCGAGAAGGACAAATCCAGATTATAGATCTCAAATGGACAAAGAATTCAAAGTACCGGCGAGCTGAGATGCAAGAAGGCAAAGCTCTTCAACTTGCAGCATACAGTTGGCTCTTGGGCGACGAGATGCAAATCTCTGGTGCGGGATATTTTATGCTCAAACAATCGACTTTGTACTTTACTGAGGACTCGCCGTTTCCATCGAATTATTATGTTCCGGGAAGCGATTTGTTAGTTACCTGGGATGCTGCCATCAAAAAATATTCCTCTGGTTTTGAGCAAATTCTCTCTGGTTTTCTCGTTGCAAGAGGGCTTGAGGATTCTACTTGTGTTTGTGGTGCAGACGAAGGATTCGTCCTTGAGCCGCCCTGTCAATTCTGTAACTTTGGAAATTTATGCGGGAAAACATATTCGGAGTAAGCAGAATAAGAATGAATGAAGATTATAGAGATGTTTCAATCACTCTGATAGGGGCCAGCGCTGGTAGCGGGAAGACTCACAGGCTTTCACAGGAGTTCGTCAAGGCCTTGCTTGAAAACGAATCAGATACAAGAAGTGTCTGCCGGAATATTCTTTCCACTACATTTACGAACAAAGCCGCTGATGAGCTGGTTGAGAGAGTTAGAGATAATTTGCTTGAGCATGATTTGCTAGATCAGTCGTTGCTATTGTTAACAGGTAATATTGGAACTGTGAATTCAGTTTGCGGTCAATTGGTTCAAGAATTTTGTTTTGAAGCCGGACTTTCACCCGAACTCACGGTTTTACCGGCAGAAAATGTTAGGAATATTCTTTCCACAGCTGCATCTGCGTCTATCAACTCTCTTAGTCAGGATGCTGAAGATGCTGCCAGCAGGCTGTCATTACCAGACTGGTATGAACCGATAATGACGGTCGTAAAGTTAGCCAGAGCAAATGATTTGGGTGTTGAACAGCTTAAACTTAGTGCTTTTAATTCTTTTGATAAACTAGCTGCCTTCTTCCCCTCTGAGGAGCTGTATGAAGTGACGGATGAATCTCTTCATTTGTCGCTTATAAAATGTATCGAAGCAATGGAGAATTGTCCGGATGGCACAAAAAAGAGCGAGGAGGCTCTTACTAAACTTAAGGAAATGGTTTCAGCATTCAGAGTCTGTGGTTACTTACCCTGGGCGGATTGGGCTCACCTTGCTAAATTAACTGTGGGCAAGACACATACTGCCGCTTACGATCCTGTTGCAAGATTAGCATCAAAACATCCATACCATCCCTTACTCAAGGCTGATGTGAGGCTATACATCGATACGGTTTTTCGATGTGCGGGCGATGCGATGGCGTATTACGATGAGTATAAGCGTTTGCACTCGCTGATCGACTTTGAAGACCAGGAGAGTATTATTCTGAAGTTGTTGCAGAGGGACGATGTGTGCAGAGTAATTCGTGAGCGAGTGAAAGTCGCGCTTGTTGATGAATTTCAAGATACTAGCCCAATTCAACTTGCTGTTTTTTTGAAACTGGCATCATTGATAAAAAAATCCATATGGGTGGGTGACGAGAAGCAAGCTATATATGGATTTCGAGGCGCTGATCCAAATTTGATGCGATCCTTAATGGCTCAGGTGGAAACGTGGCCAAACGTGGTTAGAGAGCAATTAAGCAAGTCCTATCGCTCGCGTCCTGAATTAGTTGCTCTGGTGAATTCACTATTCAGTTCTTCTTTTAAGGAAGCTGGCATGCGTGCTGAATCTATTCGAATCGAATCCTGCGCTAGAATAAGCAACTCAAAAATGCGTACTGCGACTCAAGTTTGGTGGCTGGATGGGGGTAATTGGGACGATGCGCTAAAAAGTCTTTCCGCCAGGGTTAAGGCAATTCTTTGTGAGAGCGATTTGTATTTTGTTCAAGACAAAGAAGCAAGGGAAATCAGACCGCTCAAAGGCTCAGACATCGGCATCTTTTGCAGATCGAACGATAGGTGTGTGTCTCTCTCTCGGTCGCTTTCAAATATGGACATTCCGGTTAGTTGCAACCGCGCGGAACTTTTGCGGATGCCGGAATGTATCGTTGCCTTCGCCGCATTGCGATTTCTGGTTGATAAAAACGACACTCTTTCGATAATGGAATTATTGCGGTTTCAGTGTCGCAATGACGAGAAAACAAATGTAATTGGGACATGGTTGACTAAGTCGATCGAAGAGCTGATCTCCCAGTTTTCCTATTTGCAAGAAATTGTGAATGCCAGGACCCTCCTCTCCCAACTCACTCCGAGAGAAGTATTGGAGATGGCAATTGTTAAAGGAGGCGTACTCGAATTAGCAAGAAAATGGGGCGATTTCGAGCGACGGAGTTTGAATCTTGATTCGCTTCGCGGACTCGCCAGATTGTATGAAGAAAATTGCTTAAGCCGGCGTACTGTAGCAACAGCTGGCGGACTTGTCAATTTCTTGTTCAAAGAACTTCAATCTGGCGGAGTGTCAGGATCTCAAATGAATAGTGATGCAGTGCAGGTACTTACGTATCATGCTGCTAAAGGTCTTGAATTTCCATTTGTCATTTTGTTGGATTTGCAAACTCCAGCTGAGGCAAAGGCATTTGGCGTAAGTGTGGAATCGAGGCAATCTCTCATTAACCTCTCAAATCCGCTTGCTGATAGGTGGATTCGTTTCTGGCCCTGGCCTTACGGAAAACAAAGCAAAGGAGTTTTTTTAGATGAAGCAGTGGGCTCATCAACCGAGCTGACTGAGGCAAGGAAACGAGCGTTACAGGAGAACATTCGCGTGCTATATGTCGGTGCGACACGAGCTCGGGATTATTTGGTCTTTGCGCCACGTCTAAGTAGAGGCAATCTGGGATGGCTTGATTTACTTAAGAGCTGCCATGGGGAACCCGTAGTTTCATTACCTTCAGAATGTGGTATTCATCAAGTTTTGATTGATTCCGATAGTCACGTTGTTGAAGTAGACCTATTATCCGTGCCTGAGGAGGCGTTAGGCATCGCAGATAACAGACTGCGGCAAAGAGCTTTCGATCGAACTGATAATGAGGTAGTTCATTTGCCTTATCGACTAGTTCCGAGTGAGATGGAAAGAGGTAATGACTTGAATATTGAATTTAGAATAGTCACTCTTGGTGAGCGACTCCCGATTGAAGGCATAGCTGATATGGAGCTGTTAGGTACAGCTGTCCATCGATATCTGGCTTGGGACTTGCAGTTTATGAAATTCAATGATGAGGATTGGTCTTCACGCTATGAGGTGGCTCTTAGAATCTGCCGCGATAGGAATATTACACAACTCAGCGCGGAATCATTTATACTCGCTGCGGATCGCTTACGAAAGTTTTTGGACCAAAGATTTCCGATAGCGAACTGGAGCACTGAGTATTCCGTTTATGGAAAGATCGGCTCGCAGAGAGTTGTTGGCAGAATTGACCTTCTGGTTGAAACCCCTGAGGCATTTGCGGTAATCGACCACAAGACATTTCCTGGTCGTTTTGAAACCTGGGAGAAGAGAGCGAAGATGCACTATGGTCAGCTTGCTACATACGCAGAGCTGGTTTCTAATGAAAGACCAAGAATGTATGGCTCAATGCTGGTTCATTTGCCTATTGTGGGTTCGATTATTGAGATGCGAAAGCCGTTGTGAGCTGACCCAGAAAAAGTAGAGAGCTGGATTAACTGACAAGCTTAGGGGGCGAATTCACCTTTCCCTTCGAGTCAGTTCCACCAAAAGCAGTGCTGCCCCATCCAAAGCCAAGAAATATTTTCCGGCTTTTATTAGTGGCAGTCGCCAATCCGTCCTACCTTCTACCGACCTGCTAGGGACAAGACAAAAGACATGATTGCCTTTCGCGAATATATTCGAGATTGGCGTTATTATGCCGTCTTGAAAGATAGCTAGGTTGGGATAATCTCTGGTCTCAAATATTTGGAAACAGTCATCATCTGAAAAAGGGAGATCGCTAGCGTGAACGTTCATATTGGCGCCGATTCCAGAAATAGTCAATTTATCCAGCTTCTCATTCCATTTGATATTTTTTCCACGCTTTAGTAGTGTGAGAAGATCTATCTCGTAATCACCCATTTTCCAATCAGTTCTTCGTTGCTGTTCGGCAAAATCATGGACATCCAGTGATGGCAGTGATGTGCGAAAACGGTTTAATCCACAATAAGAAATAAGCCATTTAGAAGATTTCTTCCCTGACCTCGCTCTTTCGAATGCTTTTTTCGCTTGAACTTCCTGAGGTCCGCAACCCATTCTGTTTGCATGTTGGAATAGAATTTCATCGAGTCGAACCCGCAGCTTCTTAAGCAAGTTTGAATCAGACCCGTTCTTTTCAACTGTCTCGAAGAGATTTTCTGCAAGCGAGCGAGCAGTAATCATGCCATGCTCGGTCAGGGCGAACCAGGGAGACGAATTGAGTTGTGGATACCAGGAGTATACAAGCTGTTCAAATACTCCTCTGTCAATTCTTTCATTTTGATCTAGCATTCCTTCGAATACATTTGGTGGCACCCATACTTTGGCCTTCCCGTGGCGATGTCTCCCCACTCTGCCAAACCTCTGCAGAAAGGAGGCAGCGTCTGAGGCCTCAAACAGAAGCTGGTCGCAATCAAAGTCAACTCCTACTTCAATCGCTGAGGTTCCCACAGCAATCAATTTCCCGCGGCGTTCGCGAACATCTCGATTACTGAGCCCTCGGATGATTGACAGTTGTTTTCTGTCAAATCCAGAGGCTACCAGCTGATCTTCTAAGCGGATAGCAGAAAATACTGAATTCACGACTGTTACGGCCGGAATGTATTGATCATTGCCATTTGTATTTCGAAGAAGTTCCAGTGTGGTTTTTGTAGAGAGCAATTCTTGTTGAATTGATTCGATGTTGTCGCCGGGAATTCGCAAGAGTGCCTGTAAATCGACTTCGTGAACAGCTGTACGTTCTAAATCACAAGGACCAGCTGAAAGACTGGGTTCGACTATTTTTACTTGAAGTGCCGTCTTCAGAAGTTCTAGGACATCCTTCTGCGGAGTGGCGCTCAACAAGACGGTTCTATCAAAGATGTCGAATCCGCGCGCTATCGCGATCATTGCCAGAGCATGAGCCAGTTCGACTCCTTGATAGAGGTGAAACTCGTCGACAACTAGCGTCTTATATGCTCGAAGCGCTTCAAAAGGTTCAGCATGGTAGTACAGACCCAAGACAAGAAAAAGAATATCTGGATTGGTGAACACGATCTTTTTCTTGTCTGGATTAAGGAGCCGCCGAAGTGTTTCTCCTCTGGATCGACAAGACATTTTAAATTGCCATGAAGAAATTAATTTCCCATCCACTGGAATCATTATCCAGTCAGCACTGCTATAAACTGCGGGACTTGCCGTTTCCGGCGTCCAGATTACAGATTTCTTTCCTTCTCCTGCTGCTAGCTCGTTGACAGCTCTAACTTGATCGCCTAATAGTTCATTTGTTGGATAAATAGCAAGGGCACAGTTCCCCTCGTCAAGGATGGGCATCATCGCCGCGCGAGTTTTTCCAGTCCCTGTTTTGGAAGCAAGTAACAAATTTGGTTCTAAGTTCCATGCATCCCAAAGAGCTGCCTGGTGTGGGTAAAGCTTTTCCTTCGATTTTGGGTGTTTTATAAGGGGAAACCGTACTTCATTAATGAGCATTTGCTACTCGATCCAACCATCTTGAAGGGACGTGGATTTTATGTTTGTTGTTGAAAATGAACCAATCGTTTTCAATTTCGGCCCGTTGAAAAACAAGATGGGGCGGAATCGCTAATGGCGAACAAGAAACAATGTTTCCCGCTACATCGAGAGGATTTACTGCATGTGAGGGAACTACCGGATTTTCACAAAATATCGCTTCGGCGCCTGCAATTTCGGTCCACTGGATTCTGATCGGGCAACCCTTTTTTCCAAGTCGAATTACTGATGCTGGCTTGAAGGAATCCTCTGCAAATAAATAAAATTTGAATCCGGTTTCCACGTCTGTCCCTGTCCAGGTCGGGTCTAGAGCAATTCGCCATCCTAGAGCTGGAGAATTTTTTCCTCCCGGAGCATCATCTGTTCTAAGAGTTTTTGAGTTAATGGCGTTTTGCGTAAACCGAGTACTTTTTGCCTGCCCAAGCGGAAGCGCTGGGGTAGCGTATGATGACATCAAAGCTAGATCTTCCTTGTATCTGGGAGAACAACCCCTGTAAGTTCCATGCGAAAAGCCGTTAACTGCATAGGTTAAGGCATAATTATGGAGAATAGGAGCAGTTGTGGCTGTTTTGGAGATTTCAAAGGAAGAAAACCAAAGGAAATCATGATTGTGCATTTCCCCAACCAATACTCGAAGTTTTTTGCTAGGCTTTGCCATGGCTTACCCTTTTTTCTTTTTCTCTTTCTTCGGATCTTGTTGTTGTCTGTATTCGGCTATTTGATCATAAGCTTTCGTCAGAAACTGTTTGTCAAGTGTTGTTTCTGCGCATTCCTGGACAAGGGACTCAACAGCAGCTGAGGACAAGATTTTAAGATGGTCTGGATTGCCGCATAGCGGCGCATATTTCTCTTTCAAAACTTTCTCGAGACTGGACGGGTCGAGATTTGAACCCAAATCGTAAAGTTCGAGTGTTAGTTCAAGAGGCGTTATGATTTCTTCCCAACCCAAAACGATAGCCATGATGCTATTTCTGATGTCTCCTCCGATGCGTGTTTCCGCCCCATAACTCTTACAGGACAACAGAGTTTTGATTGCAAGTATTAGTTCGGTTTTGGTAACCGCTTTTAGTGTCACAATCGAAGGAAACAGTGTTGCGGGTCGGACCACATGACGACTTCCCAGAGCCTGACCGGTTCGTTGATCATTTTCTCCAACGGCATTGAATGTTATCTCGTCGGTGATTTGTTCAAATGGCAGCAATGAAAATGCTGTTGAATATTCAATCCTGTGCTTGATATTTGCTTCTTCACTTAAGGCCGTTGCCCCGAAGAGACCGCAGCGAGGACAGGACATGCATAAGTTGTCCTTCAAGAAGCATTCCGGTACCTTTAGATCAGCTTTCTCTGTTGCCGTTCGGAGTAATGAAGAAAGTTGCCTTGATTCCGCGGCTTTCTGTTTGGTTGCAAGGAACGCTACTCTTTTAATTTGATCGCGATGTTTCTCAGATAGAGGAGTGGTAGCTGAGTTTAACTCACGTGACTCTTCTGTTCGTAAGACTGTGAAATCCAATACTTCCCTTATCAAAATTATTTGTATGGTTTCACAACCAATCAACGGCCTGGGTTTATCGACTGTATAGTCGACGATTTCGTCCAAAACACTAACTCGAAGTGCGCACATAGTTACTCCTCCTCGGCTACCAAGACTTCCTTGTCTCTTCCAATTGACTCCCAGAATTCGAATATGTCAGTCTGTTTTTGCGTAGCATCTTTGGATCGAGAGCCAGCAGACTTTTTCTGAATTACGACGCGTTCAAAAGATTCAAAATTTTCTTTCCATGCCGAATTTAAGTTCGATATATCCTTATATTTGGCATTCAAAAAGTCAAACCATTGCTTGAAAATTAATTCCTTTCGTTCGAGCATTCGCTTTCGCATGTCAAAATAAAGACCATAGTCAAGTCGGTCCAGTAATTGATCTCGTGAGGAGAGTGGTACTTCATTGTACAATCGAACTAATTCGTCTATGCCTGTTTCTAAATCTGCGATTGAAGATGATGAAAGCTTTGAAGTGTTCTGTTCCTGTACTCTCAGGGCATATCCCTTTAAGGAGGCTGCGTCAGATCTACCACTCTTTACCTCATAGAGTATTTTTCCAACAGCACCCATCAGTCCGTGCTTTGAAGAATTTGATTTTGGAGGAACGCTTTCCAGATAACGGCCAAAGGTTGTTCGAATTTGATCGAGTCTAGGCTGAATGCTGTCAATATTGAATGGGTCTACTTGCACTGCAATGGGTATTCTCATAAGCGTTTCTCCAAAGTTTTTCGGTTAATGTAAGAAGGTAGTTGCTCAATTAGCTCAATCTGCTTCAAAGTACAGTTCCCTGAATCGGAAGCCTGTTCTATGCGTCGAGCCAGCCACTCGGCAGGTTCGGCAGACAAGACTTGGAAGAGTGCATTGCGTTCGGGAAACTTGGTATCTTTTACAAGCAGGCTTGCGGCTCCAATAGCACGCAGCCATTTAATCGCATCTGGGATTGCAATCCATTCTGTACCAATCAACGAACGAACCGCTGGCAATGGTGCGACATAGGCGCAGCCACTTCCCACGCCAAGTTCTAGTGATTCAGCTTCCTTCTTAATTGCTACTCTTGCGTTGAAAGCCAATCCCAAAGTGAGAGAAATAAAAAGCTTCCGGAGAGCTTTACTCGTGTCGGATTCGTCTTTGAGTCCAGAAATTTCGCGGGAAAGTGGAACCATTATCATATTTGGGGTCTCACATACAAGATGCAGCGTGGCTGTGCGTAAAACCTCGCGACGGATCAATGAAAATTCCTGCAAGTTAACTGTCTTATCCAGAACTGCTTTTGCTGCATCTTCCCAGGAATCAAACCGCACTCCACTGCGATCATTTACCTCAGCTAAGTCATTGTCGAATTCTTCTTTGAGTGCAGCAATGATTCTCTTTTGACGATCCTTTTGTTTGTCACTGCTTACTGGATTCATAAACAATGCCAGGAGTTCTTGGTTGGAAATGAACAAAGGGTCTTGTGATTGAAGCTTGCGAGCAGGGGTTTGAATGAGGTTGAGATAAAATCCCTGAGATAGGTCTCCGTCTTCGCTAAGTTGAAGTTGGGCCGACAACACCCATGTGCGTATCCTCTCAACTAACCACTCTCCATGCCGAGGACCGAGATTGAGTTGGGGTATTATGAAAATTACTTCCTCCGGTCTTTCACCACATGCCAATTGCATTAGCAATTTCTCGTAATAACAACCGTTACAGATGACAATAGAGTCAAACGAACCATGAGAAGACGCTCTATTGGTGTGGCTTTCTGGTTTGTCTATGAAGTCTGCTGAAGCTTTTGTGCCTGAGATGCCCGAAAATGAATTGTTGCAGAGTGGGCAAAGATAATTGGACTTGTTCGATAATTTTCCTGCAGAGGCTTTAGATGAAGCATAGTGCTCTTGCTGCGACTTTGCTAGCTCCCGCCAGTCCGTACTATTAGATGGTTCAACTAAATCTTGAATGAAACTAGACGACATTTTGTCGGCAAGCATTGAGCGAGGCGACTCGACATCATATGCTTTGCAGACCGTTTGCAATATTTCCCCAAGCTTCTCTATTAATACTACGGTTCGAGTTTGTTCTGGGAGGTGCTTCAGACGGCTGACCGCAGGGTGTCCAAAGATTGCTCCCGGAAGGCTCCAATATGGATCAATCAATTCAGCCATGTCCTTTGCAGGCATCAAAGTAGAAGTCGACTTGAGCTTCTGCCAACTTCCAGGACCGAGACATTCTTCGTAAAGTTTCGACGCCATGGATTCTGCGGCAGGGGTAGTACAGCAC
>JAIEPM010000215.1 GCA_019748395.1 Candidatus Obscuribacterales bacterium | reverse complement strand
CGATGATCCTGACGTCCACCGCACCGCGTTCCACTTTCACTGTGTTCTTCTTCCAGTCGCTTTTATTTTGATTGGGCAAGAAGAATAAATAAGCAGCAATACCGGCTCCGGCAATCACTAAAAACAGAAGCCAGATTGACAGGCGTTTATACCATGGACTCTGTTGGGGACTGCCAGTGCTTGATTTTGCCGCCGCGCTACCCAACATAAACTTATCCAAATATTGACTCACAAGCTAATATTACACTAGAGTTCCTTCCTCATAGATTGTATTTTAGCCAGTGAATTGAAGCTTCTTGCTGCTTTTCTAATTCTATTTGAGGACGGCGGAACCCGGGGCAATCGGTGAAAAAGCTTGATTACATGCCTGAATTTGCTTTCATTGCATTTGCATTGGATATTTCTTGTCTATGGCGTTGCAGGCTTGGCGCGGCTTTACTCTTGATTCTGCTTTCAAGTTTTTTGAATTGTCAGGCGGCACTTTGCGCAGAGCAAAAACTTTCTCTTACTCCTCCCGGGCTGAAGCTGAAAGAACTGCCGCCTGAACCGGCGCAGAGTCATGAGCTCAACCGGGTTCTTGATCTTGGTCCCTTAAAACAAATTTCCCGCTTGCCTCTGGCTTCGACCCGACCTATAAAGCTTGAGGCAAGTTTTAGCGAGCCGCTCGGCCTTGAAGAAGCACTTCGATATGCGCTCAATTACAGCCTGCCGATTCGAATAGCCAGGGAAAGCTGGAATTATCAACGCTGGCAATTTTACGGGGAGCTTGCGGATTTTTTGCCGAGCTATTCTACTAACTGGAATTTGACGAATTCATGGATACATCCAAGCGGTAATTCTTCAAACGCTCGCGTTTACAACAATCGGCTCAGTTATCCTGTTTTCGTGGGCGGCAATGTTGTTTATACGGCGCTTGCTCAGTACTATCGAGAACGGGGCTGGAAGCAATCTTTATACAGCAGTATCAACGACGCTTTGCTTGATATTTATCGAAATTACACTAATTTGCGGCTGAACAATATTTTGCTGCAAATACGTGCCAAGTCTTTGCAGGTTTCCGAGTCTCAATTGAAGATCAACAACGCCTTATACAGCTCAGGAAGCGGAACTCAATTCGCGATTATGCAATCGCGCACTCAGCTTGCTGCAGACGAGCAGGCTCTTTTGCAGCAGCAGGTCATAAGCAGGCAAGCGGCACTGCTCTTGGCCTATTCTTTGAATGCACCGCTGGCGGTGAATCTTGTTCCGCGCGAAGAAGCTTTGAGTGAAGATCGAATTTTAAGTGAAAAAACGCCGGTGGAGGAATTTTTGCAACTTTCCCTGAATAACAGACCGGAATTGCGGCAGTACGAATTGTTTTTAGTTGCCGCCCAACGCAATGTGCAGGTGGCGGCAAGTCCGCTATATCCCAGTGTCGGATTTTTTAATTCGGCCACGCATGCAAGCACCACTATTTATCAAAGTTCTGCCAGGAAGGAGCTTGCTTTGATTAAATCGGTTACTGCGGCGGCTGCCGCCAGGAATGCCGCTTCAGCATCTTCATCTTCAGGCGCTAGTGCCGATCTCTCGTCGGCTTCAAATGCCAGCGCCGGGGTTTTCGGCGGGCTTACTAATACTTTTCAGTCCGGCTTTTCTTTTAACTGGTCTTTGCCTAATCTCGGGCTTGGAAATGTTTGCAATATCATGTCCGCTCGCGCGCTTTCCAGGCAAGCCATGCTGCAAGCCAATCAGCAACTTTTGCTGGTAGACCAGCAGGTCAGAACTGCTTATCTCAATGCGGCCGCTGCCAGAGCTCAAATCGACGCAACAGCTTATGGGGTGGCCAGTGCTAAAGAAGCTTTGAGGCTTGCTCTTTTGCGCTTGCAAACCGGAGTCGGGTCGAATCTGGAGTTGATTCAGGCTCAGCGAGACTATATAACGGCATTGAGCAACCAGGCACAGGCCATTGCAAATTCCAATATTGCTCAGGCCCAGCTATTACATGATTGCGGCATTATTTCCATAAAAACTCTTTGCCGCGGTTATCGCTCCGGAGAAACATTCAGAGACCCTTTCGATAAACAGCGATGATTTCCGGAAAGAAGGCAAAACTGAAAAGCGTTTTTCTTTCGTCCCTGATTTATTCAGGTCTTTTCTCTTTTCAAAACTCAGAAGCGGCTGCCCTTGATGCGCCGACTGCGGCTGCGCAGAAACGACCCTTCAAGCTTTTGCAAATTCCCGCAGAGCCTCTTTTTGATCATGATGCCAACAATAAAATAGACATGGGTCCTATGCGGCAGTATTCGCTCTTGAAGCTTTCCGCAGGAGATCCTGTGAAGCTGGAAGCCAGCTATAACGAAGCCCTTTCTCTTGACGATGCGCTGGCGATTGCGCTTGAGAATAGCTTGCCGATTCGCATATCGGCAGAAAGTTATCGATATCAAAAATATCAGTTTCTTGCCAGAGCCGCCGGATTTCTGCCGAGTTTTTCCAGCACCTGGAGCCTTTCCACTGCCAGTGTTTCGCCTGTAACAACTTCGGCCAATTCCAGATTATTTCAAAGCACGCTGCGTTATCCGGTTTTTCTGGGCGGCGGAACCTTCTATTCGGCACTTGCTCAATATTATCGGATGAAAGGCTGGCGTCAGGCTTACCAGGGGACGATCAACGATACTCTGCTTGATGTTTTCACTAAATACAGCAATCTGCAATTTAACTATGCGCTTTTGCAAATTCTTTCAAAGTCTTACCGCTTTTCACAAGAACAGCTGGAATTGAATAATTCACTTTATAGAGCAGGCTCCGGTACGCAGTTTGCCATAATGCAATCGCGAGCTCAGCTTGCTTTTGATGAAGCGGCATTGCTTCAACAGCAGGCTGTGAGCAGGCAGTCGGCGATGGCTCTTGCTTTTGCTCTTAATTTGCCGATGGCTATAAACTTCCTGCCCGCAAGCGAAAGTATTGAAGAAGCAAATTTGCTTTCTGAAAATCTGGACCTGAATCATATTTTGAACCAATCTCTCATACACAGGCCTGAACTCAGGCAGTATGAAATGTTTCGTCTTTCTGCCGCTAGAAATATTCAGGTAGCTTCAGCATCGCTTTATCCGGCGCTTTCATTTTTTACAAGCTACACACACGCAAGCACCACGGTTTACCCGGCCGGAAATGCCGCTCAATTAAACGGTATAGCCTCCGGGCAGATAGCCGGTGCGCAAGGGGTCGGCACCGCCACTAATACCGCCCTCAACCAGACTGCCAGTTTCAGTCCGGGCGGCAATAATGTCGGGACTTCCGGCGCAAATACAACAGCTACGGTGGTGGCGGCCAGCGGCGGTAATCCGATTGCTTCCACGCAATCAGGCAGTCTTGTGACTTCCGGAGCTGTTGCTCCCAATTTCAACGTAAACACAATAACCGGCGGCAACGGCGCTTCCAATATTAGTGGAGCTAATACCGCCTCGGCCGGAGTTTTCCCGGGCTTAACCAATACATTTCAAGCCGGGCTTTCACTCACTTGGTCCCTTCCTAATCTGGGGCAGGGCTCGGTCGGAAATATTCTCTCGGCCAGAAGTCTGGCACGGCAGGCTCTTTTGCAAGCTAATCAGGAATTGTTGATGGTCGGCGAGCAAGTTCGCTTTGCTTATTGTTCAAAACTTGCCGCCCGCGCTCAAATAGACAGCAGCTCTTATGCCGTTAAATCTGCGGGCGAGGCTCTTCGGCTTGCGACTTTGCGCTTGCGCTCCGGGGTTGGAAATAACCTTGAATTGATTAAAGCGCAGCGTGATTATGTGGCGGCTTTGAAAGCACATGCCCAGGCAATTGTGGCTTCAAATATTGCCCAGGCTCAAGTTCTTCACGACTCCGGGCTTATTTCGCGCGAAACCTTATTGAATGGATATGAAAGAAGCTTGAAAGACGGGCGGATTATTTATAAGCCGCAGCCGGAACCCTCGGCTTCCGGTTTTGATTTCGATGCGGCTTTGAATAAAGCGGCTCTGAGTGAAGCTCAGGGGCGGGGCAATCTCAATTCAGCTGATTTCGACTTATCCGTAAAGTCGGTATTCTATCCGGAAAAGGACATTGCAGTTCTGAAGCTTTCAATCAAGAATAAGAGCGATCGCCCTGTGCAAATAAAAGCGGAGCATATTTCAGCCGTAAAAAACGGCTTTCTCTGGAAACTCGCCTCTGAATCCAGGCTTAGAGAGATGATCAAAGCCGATGACAATCCATGCGGAGAAAAGCTGCGCAGTTTCGAAAATACTTTGAGCGCAACTTTAAGCGTCGGTGCGCTGCAAGCTTTAAGAGCTCATGCTCTTTATAAGGGAGCGCTCAGTGAGCGTTACGGCTTCGATAACGGCAGGCGGGAGCAGCGATTCTCTCGGCTTGCTTCGCGGATTCTTTGGCCGGGTGAAGCAAGCGAAGGGCTTGTATATTTGCAAGGTGATGGTTCTATATCCGGTGCGACTTTGAACTTGCCGATACATGCTTTTTACAATCGTCTGGATGAAAGCCCTCTCAGTGCCGAGATAAAGTAGCTAAGCTAAGTCCGGCGTCAAGCCGGGTCTTGAGAGGCTTTCAATCTCTTAGCAGAGTTGACAGAGAGCTGCATGCAACCTAGACTGAAGAGCGTCAGCAAAGTTACTATTCTCATTTCTTTTCAGCAAGAGTGTCATGTCTCCCGCCGGACATCTGAACTGGTTGCCAATCATTGAATCTCTCCTGATCGGAGTGCTTGTCGGCGCTCAGCGCGAAGCTGTTAAGCCTTCCGGGCGTGTTGGTGTCAGAGAGTTTGTTGCAGTTGCAATCATCGGCTCGCTTTGCGGCATGTTGGAAAATAACTGGTTGACAGTAGCCAGTTTGCTCTCGCTGGTGATTTTCCTGACATCTTTTCGCTTTCGTGTAGACGATTCGGAGGGGCTTGGTCTTACTACGGATCTGGCTTTGCTGGCTGTATTCTGTTTGACTTTTGCCGGTTCATGGGACGACTTTACTCACGGTCAAAGCACGGCGGTCGGACTTGGAATTATTTTGACCATTTTTCTTGAAGCAAAAGACAAGCTGCGCAAGTTTTTCCGTGAGACCATCACTCAAGTTGAGTTCAGCGACACGCTGCGCTTTCTGGCGCTGATTTTCATCATTTATCCTTTGCTGCCGCCCGAAGATATCGGACCATTTCATGCATTCAATGCTCAACGCATCTGGATGTTTGTGATTCTTGTTTCTTCTGTTTCGTTCATCGGATATTTTTTCGAGAAATTTCTTGGTCAGTCCATCGGCATCAAGCTGACGGCCGTGCTGGGCGGTTTAGCCTCCACAACAGCTACAACCAGCACTTTTGCCAAAGAAATGAAAGAAATGCCGGAAGCCGAGAATATTTACTGGCAGGGATGCACAATTGCAAATGCCGTTCAGTTTCCTCGCATTCTTGCTTTTCTTTCGGTTGTAAGTCCTAATCTGGCGGCCGTGGCGCTCTGGCCGCTTGCCGCCGCCGGTGTGGCCGGCTTTTCCATGGCTTATATGATTCATACTAAAAAGCTTGAGTCGATTGAAAAAGATCGTCAGCAGATTGATCTGGGCAATCCCTTTACGATCGGCCCCGCCCTTAAATTCGGCGGCATCCTGGCTGTAATTATTTTTGTGACCAAAGCCGCCGCCGTTTGTTTTGGACCTCAAAGTCTTGTCTGGACCAGCTGTCTTGGCGGCATGCTCGATGTTGATGCAATTGCAGTTACGGTGGGTGATCTTTATCATGGCGGCAAGCTTACCAATACGCTGGCTGTGATTTCATTGTTACTGGCGATGCTCATGAATGCTTTCTTTAAGATAGGTGCTGCCGCGAGCATGGGCAGTAAGCGCTTCGGCATCAAAGTTGCCGCTTCGTTTCTTATCATGTTCGGAACTGCTTTAATCGTTATTCTGGTTCGTGGTTTGCAGTAATCAGCGTTTGCTCCGGCTGTTTATCGAAGCTCGATCCTTGCTGTCGAAAAATGCTGTGATCGGCATTTCAAGCAAAGCGCCTTTAAGCGCTTCTTTAGCCTGGAACATGATGATGCCTGCGCTCTCGTCGCCGGGCCAGAGGATCCGTTGCCCGAAGCGATTTTGCGTGTCCTGTCTGCGTTCTTCATCCTGTCCGTAGCGGCCCAAAATCGACTTGCGATTTTTCATCCAGTCGGAAACCGTGGGCAGCGCTCCCACTGTAACTGCTGTTCCGATTGTTTCGGCCGTGTCTTTGCCAAGGTCAGCCAGAAAATCCGGTTGCGAGCCCGATAGATCTTCAAACTCACCGGCTGCCAGGCATTTGTATTCTTTGCCGTTTAAGCGGGCTATTGCTTTTTGTCCGTCGAAAATTACGGCTCGGTCCGTATTATTCTTAATGCGAATCTTCAGTCCATGATTGCCCCTGACCACGGCGTCTTCGGGATCGATGCTGAGTTCTATTTCTTGGAGAACTTCAGTCAGGGGCAGGTTCTTGTTTTTCTCTGTTGAAATAGCGGCGTTCTTGTCCGAATTTGCCTCTGCAGCGGCGGGGCTTTCTTCCCCGGCCAGACTGGCTTTGGCAGAGAGCAATCCGCTTACTAATAATCCTGTGATTAAGATCGTTTTGCCGGACATTTATTTCACATCCACCATGAGTTTGCGAACCTGGCCTGTGAGCAGAACCAGTATTACTACGGCAGAAAGGCAGAGACCGGCCATGCCTCCGTATAAATAAACAAGCGAGTTGATGTCTTTCTCGTTGAAAAATCCGGCCATCTGGCCTGCAAAATAATTTCCAAAAGACGGTCCGAGGAACCAGATGCCCATGGTCATGGCTGCTATGCGGCGCGGTGCCAGCTTCGTGACCGTACTCAGTCCGACCGGGCTCAAGCAGAGCTCGCCCAGTGTTTGTAGAAAATAGCATGCTGAAAGCCAGAACAATCCGACTTTGTGCTGAGCTGCCAGCATTGATGCCGGTACCATGATGCCGATACCGGCTGCCAGTAAGGCCAGTCCATAAGCAAATTTGGCCGGGCTTGAGGGTTCTTTATCGCCGAGCTTGATCCAGAGCCATGAAAAAATCGGCGCCAGCACAATCACGAATATTGCCTGCACAGACTGGAACCAGCTTGAGGGAAACTGATGTCCGAAAATCGAACAATCGGTCAGCTTATCTGCAAATACGTTAAGGCTGGAACCGCCCTGTTCAAACACGGCCCAGAACAAAATCGTGAATACGAAAAGAATGCCCAGAGCCCCCAGTTTCATCCATTCAACTTTGCTGAATAAAAGACCGCCGCTGCTTTTTTCGGATTTTTGGTCGAGGGGAGCTTCGCTTTCTTGCTGCGATTTTTCTTTTTGGGGAACATTGCCGACATTGGCTATGCTTTTTTGCTGTACTAGAAAATGAAGCAGGCCCAAAGTCATCCCGACACCGGCAGCTGCGAAACCCCAGTGCCAGCTGTCGAGCGGGTCAAGATTCATGGATTTGAGCCAGCCTTTGAACTCATTTGCCTGAGCAAGGAAGCCGCATACTATCGGGGAAATGGCTGCACCGATATTGATGCCCATATAATAGATGGAAAATCCGCCGTCGCGCCGGTGGTCGTTTTTTGAATATAACTTGCCGACCAGTGTGCTCATATTGGGCTTGAGCAGCCCGGTGCCCAGAATAATCAGCGCCAGTCCGCCGTAAAAAGTTTCCATAGTTTTAAAAGCCAGGGTAAAATGCCCCAGCGCAATGATGCTGCCGCCGATTAGAATTGAGCGCTTTTGCCCGAGAAAGCGGTCTGCGATAAAACCGCCGGGAATGCAGCCCAGATAAACCGACATTGTATAAAAGCCGTAAATGGCGGAGGCTTTTTTCATGTCGAAACCGAGCCCGCCCTCAAGCGGCAGTGCGACCATGTAAAGAATCAGGATTGCTCTCATGCCGTAATAGCTGAAGCGTTCCCACATTTCAGTAAAAAAGAGCACGGTCAAGCCGGCCGGGTGCCCGCCGATGCCGCCGGTGTCTAACTGCGAATCGATTTCTTCATGGTCCAGCGCCATACTTAAAGAGCCGGATGAACTCATGGATGATTCGCCCTCACAAAAGCTCAGTTTGTCTGAGCACTACCCGCGATACCAATGCCCGCTTCCGCAAGCTTTTGTTTTATAGAAGGAATTGCAGCTTTTGCGGCTGCTTCTCCAGCTTTGATGCCTCTTTGAGCGTCGGATTTCTTTGTGGAAATCAGGCTGATGCCGTCGACATTCGGATGAATTGCGACGTTGGCCTGTGCCAGTGCCGGTTCGGCAATGTCGCGAAGCTGCATTTTAATGAGACGTCTGGAAACACTGCCTATTTTGCGGAAATTATCGAGGGGCTCGGGCAGCAACTGCTCGTCTATGCATACGGCAATCACAATATCGGCGCCCATTTCTTTGCATTGCTTGACCGGCACGTTGGCTGAAACATAACCGTCGCAAAACAGATCGTTGCCGATTTGAACCGGCTTGCGAAGTCCCGGTACGGCACAGCTGGCTTGCATCGCGTAGCCGAGGCTGCCTTTGCTGATGCGGTGCGGTCTGCCGTCCACCAGGCTTGTGGCAACAGCGGAGTAAGGAATTTTCAAATCTTCGATGTTACGCTCAGCCGATGGAACTTCGGCTGTCAGAAAGTTTCTGAACTTGTTGCCTTTGTAAAGACCGTCATAAGGATGGCTCCAGAGTCTGGGCATGACCATTACGGGAGCCGCGACTATGCGTACCCAGAGCGGCACGGTCATGAATGACTTCATCAAATGTGAATTTGTAAACGATTCTTCGACTTTCGAGAGCGGCACACCGGCAGCGTAAAGACCGCCCACAACTGAGCCGATGCTTGTGCCGACAACGAAATCGACCGGTATACCTTCCTCTTCGAGAACTTTCAGCACACCGACATGGGCTGCACCGCGGGCGCCACCACCACCGAGTGCCAGACCGATTTTAGGTCTGCGTCCGTTTTCGGCTATGGCCAGATGTCCGTTGGCTGCCCTTGATTCTGAGTTGCTCTGGCTTCCTGCAGTTTCGGCAAGGGCCGGCAGGAAAGAGGCGGGAAGAAGGCTTAGTGCTAGTAAAGTGCTGCAGATCAAACTACGCATTATCTTTCCTCGAAAAGTCGGCATACTCAAGCAGTCCGGCTGCCTGAAGATTCGGCAATTCTAACTCAGTTGGGGCTTCAGTTTATGACCTGACGATAAGGCAAGCTTTGATATTTCCCAGATTACTGAATTCTAAGCAGATATCTTTTCGGCTCTCAGCTGCGGCTTCCGGCTGCCGGCCGGAGCCTGCGGCCGGCTCTTGCTCTGGAATTGCCGCTTGAGTTCTCCGTCAAGCAAGTTGAGAGCATTATAATAAGAGTGTAAGAGGGCTTCTCAAGACCATGAGCGAAGAAATTTCCGTTTTGATATTGGAAGACCATCAGGTAACTCTCGATGGTCTTCGTTTTGGCCTATCTCAAGAATCGGACATCCGGGTTCTGGCTGCCACTGCCAATTCGGACGAGGGCTTGCGCCTGGCGCAAGAATTGCACCCGCAAATCATTTTGCTTGATTTGCATTTACCGGGCACGCTTGGACCTAAAAGTATGGTCAAAGAATTTTGCGAATTGCCTGAATCGAAGGTACTGGTTTTCTCGGGCGAAAGCCGTCTTGCTTTCGTGCAAGCCGTGCTGTCTCTGGGGGCTTGCGGTTATTTGCTCAAGTCGGAAAGTGTGACTCGCGTAGCAGAAGCTATTCGTGAGATATACGGCGGCAAGCAGCCGATTCTTTCTGAGTCTCTTGCCACAGGCGATACAAAGCTCACAAAATCAGAGCAGGAAGTTTTGCGCATGCTGGCTCGCGGCATGAAATATCAGGATATGGCTGAAGAACGTCTGACTTCGCCTGCAACCGTGCGCAAGCAGTGTGAATTGCTCTTGCTCAAACTTGGTCTGAAAACACGAGAAGAGCTGATTGCCTGGGCTGTGCAAAACGGCTACGGCAACCTGGATACGACTACATGAAGGACATTCATGAGGCTCTTGAGCGGCTCTTCGGGGTCAAAACTCGCCGTACTTTAGGCCGGCAGAGCAAAGAAAGCCGCTATCTTTCGCAGCCTCAGACCCCGGCTCCTCAAAATCCGGCTTCCAACAGTTCCGGCAGCTGGGGAATTCAATCCGATTTGCGTTTGCTTGCCGAAATCGAAAAATACGAGCAAGTCGCAGAGCTTATGGATACTAAAGTTCAATCAGATCGAGGCTGGCTCAAGTGCTTGCTCGGTGTGGGCGCCTGGCAACTGATGTGCCAGCCTGCCGAGTCGGAGCTGTCTATTTGCCAGCAACAAACACAGCTGCTTTGCGCCAGACTTTACGAACTGATTTCGCATCTGGCCCTTGAGCACAATCAAAATACGGCAACAATTATCAGTATGACTGCAGCTTTTGAAGTTGCAGAAAAACGCAAGGTCATCAATAACCCGGGAAAGATCGAAACGACCGAGTCTGTCAATTACCTGCGTTGGCGAGCCTCTACGGCATCATGGTCTTTGAGCTTAAGAGCCAGAGCCGGCTCAATTGAATTATTTCTGGTGCCCGCTTCCGATATTATGGCGTTATCTCAAGCAGAATTGCCGATTCGTTTGAAAAAACGACTTGAGCTGAAGAAAGTAGAAGAGCACTTCGTCTGGACAAGTGACTCTTTGCCTGTTTCTGCAGAAGAGCTTCGTGTATTGATGCGCATCTATTTTAGAGACCTGGTTTCGGCAACGCAGGATCAAGAGCAGCCCGTGCAGTCGTCTTCTGCTCAAATGCCGTCCAGCGACGGAGGCCGGCAAGCTCGTTCGATTGAGCTGCTTTTGATTGAACGTGAGAATCTGGCACAAAAAGTCGTGATTCAGCAAGAGGAAATCCAAAAGCGTATTGCCAGAGATCTGCACGATGCAGTAATTTCAGATGTAATGGCTTTGAAGCGCAGTTTAAGCTCCGACAAAGAGCTCAGTTCGGAAACGCTCATGCCTTCCCTTGAAGGAATTCTGCGCAAGCTTCGCGAAATTTGTTACGACCTGTCGCCGCGCGATCTGAGCGACTGGGGTCTTGCCACCGTTGTCGAAGACATATTAGACCAGACGGCCCAGCGTAGCGGTATTGACTGCGGACTTAACTGCGATATTGAAATACCGATGATGCCGACGGCGGTGCTTCTGCATTTATACCGGATTATTCAGGAGTCTATCAACAACGCTGAAAAATACGCCGAGCCGAAACGTATTGTTGTGACCATGGAAATGGAAAATGAGCGTTTCGTGGTTCTTGTTGCAGATGACGGCAAAGGTTTCGACAGCGAAAATCCGGGCGAAAAATCAGCTAAGTCCGGCGGTTACGGCATGGGGAGTTTGAAAGAACGGGCCGACCTGATCCGATGTTTTTATCCGACCAAACTGCAAATAAATTCCAGTCCAGGCAAAGGCACTCGCGTTCGACTGGAAATAGATCTGCCCCGCTTTAACAGCTAGTTTCCGCTACCATTCTTCAGGATCGTCTTTCATGAAAAACATGACGATGCCGACCACAAAACAAATGCAACCGGCAAAGAGCATGAACGAGCTGGCCAGATTAGTGATTGCCGCGTCGGTATCTGCGCTGCCTGCGCGCAGGAACGCAGACATAGCCATCATGAAGAGTCCCAGTCCGCCAAAAATATAGGGGGCGAATTTTTTCATTGCCAAAAGTCCTCTAAACGGCGTCCGCTGCTTTATTCCATTCTATTACCAGGTTCCAGTCTTTGGCTAATTCTTTTCTTGTTCAAGTCGCATTTAGATTTGAAGCCTAGTCTAAGGAGAGACGGGGTGATTGAGTTTCAGCAGGCTTGCCTTGTGGAGGTGAAGACAGTTGCAGGCTTCAGGCTTTTCAAGTTGTGGCAGTTTTATGGCATACGCAGTTTCGCTGATTTACAGGGCTTGATGAGACGGTTATCATTATTGACATCCAGCTCTTTTCGAGTCGGTCATTTACTAGAAAGCTCGTACAATTTGAAATCCAAAATCGCTCGTAAACACGCACCACTTTTCGGTACGCGTTTTTTTGTTTCCCTTAAATACTCGGGGCTCGGGAATCATGCTTAGAGCATTACTTACTAACATCCAGCAATTGTCCAAAAATCCACCGAAGCGACCGGGCAAAGAGCCCTACTTCGATAAACAATGGGGCGCTGATGCTGCTTTCAAAAAGTCGCATGACCGTTCTTTTTACGCTCTGGACTCACAGGGCGGGGCTTCTGAAATCAATGAACAAATACTTGTTATGCACAAGGTTTCCAGAGGCAGCGAACGCAATCAGTTCTTGAGCAAAATGGCAGTCGATTCAATTGACTTTATTGAAGAGCAACGTCGCAAGATGGCGATTGCTCGGCAGGAAGAACGCCTTTGCCAAACTTCAATGGCAGTGATGATCGAACAGATTTTCGAAGTGCTGAAATCTTATGCTTACGAATTGAACAGTGCTGTCGGTTACGGTCCTTTGCACTGCGCTGCCACCAATCCGCAGGAAGTCACTGAGATTGTCAAATTCAATAAGATGCGTCAAGCTGAGGAAACGATCAGTTATTATCGCGCCCGTCTTTCAACGCCATCGCTGAGTCTTGTATTGCGCGGCGATCGAAGCGGTATACATTTCTTTGTGATTCCGGTCAGCCGAGCCATTGGTTTGAGCCGCCAGGAATGCCAGTTCCTGCCTGCCATGCGTTTGAAAACACGCATGATCAATGGTGAAGTCAGCTGGGAAACCGAGCATGGCTGTCCTTTAACTTCAAGCATGGTTGAAGTGATTTGTATGAATCTATTTCAGCGATTAATTGAAGAAACCAAGTCGCAAGTACGCACAAATAACGAGGAGAATCTGAGCAGCCAGGCTGTTTCTTGAGTCAATTTAATTCAATGCTTCAGAGAGACCCCAGCCGGTGCTCTCTCTGTCTTTAAAGTGGCTAATCAAGATGCGCTTAATTGTGGATTTCACCATGACTTGATTGCTGAATGCTCGTGTAATTCCCAGTCAATGCCCGCTCTTTGATCTTGCCGAGTCAAAGCCAAGTACTCATAATGCAAATTGTAGACCGGACGATGATTCAACAAGTGGAGACTCTATGATAGTGGCTGTGTATGATGCCAATATGAGTACTAGCGATTTGATGAAAGTTGCTGCTGATTTCCATCACAAGCGCGTAGAACTTTCCGAGCAAGAACGGAAAGCTCTGATAGATTTATTGAAAAAACGCGGTCAAGAAGAGCTTGAATACGGCGAAGAACTGGAAGTCGATTCTGTGCGCTTACTCAGACGAGTAACCGGCGCAGTTGGTGTTTATTTCAGTTGAAATTTTGCAGAAAATCTCTAGTAGCCCGATGAAGCAGGCTGCACGTAAGTGAAGGGATATTTTTGCGTGCTTTTGAACTGAAAGCAGCCGTTTTCGCTGAAAACGCGAATTAGAAAGGGTGGATAAACTTCCGCCGTAGTTTCGACGCTGATTTCGCCGATATATGGTCCGCCTTCCGGTGCCTGCGGTAAGGGCGAGCGCAGAAGTTCAGTGACTTTCAAATTTTCGCTGATTTTGAGAAAACCTGCGGCTGCATAAAGATCTTTAATCACCGAAAGAGCTCTTTTGTAAGGTCTGGCTCCGGCTGTAAGTGTATGTGCCGGTCCTGTAACAGCAAGTCCGGGTGGTCCGGAGGAAGCTGCCCGCGCCGCATCTCTGCAAGCCGCTTCATTTGAGGATACGGCGATCATAATTACGCTGCAATCAATTGCCAAAAGCACAAGAGGCAGAAAAACCAGGAGCCCGGCTGCCAATTCAATCAATGCCTGCCCCAAAGAAGCACGTGCCGGTTTTCTGCTCATCTTTCACTCCCAAAACAAACCCGTTTTATCTCCCAACGCCGGAGCCTCAAAATTTAGGAATCCTCCCTTGAAATGAAGAAGCTGCTTTTAATCGGCCGTCCCGGGATTTAAGCGGGGGCAAAAAAGAGAGTCTCTCCCTTTCGGGAGAGGCTCTTGCCGTCACTAGGGAAGATTTCAGCTCAGGCGTTCGCGAATTTCGCGGGCTCTTTCTTCAAGCCGTTTGGCTTCTGCCGAACGGCAGGTGTTGCCCAGAAATCTCGAATAAGCATCCAGCAAATATGCAGTTTGCAAGTGATTCGGTCCGAAAGTTTTTTCGTAAAGGGCTCTGGCTTTTTTGAGGAATTCTTCAGCGCGATAGTCGCCCGATACCATGTAGCAAGTTGCCAGGGCAAAAGTGCAGTAAGCGGCGCTGCGTTCGATGCCTTTTTCTTTGGTTTTTGTAAAATAATCCAGCGATTTTAAGTAAAGCGGTTCGGCTTTCAAAAAGTCTCGCAAGCCCTGATAACAGCGAGCCAGATTATACTGGCAGTTTGCCAGTTGCTCGCGGTCGGGCTGGGCTTGTTGTTCGTATATTTCCAGCGCCCTGTGAAAAAGTGGTGCGGCTTGTTTGTCTTCGTTTAATTCATCGTGACAGCGACCAAGACTGAATAATACATCTGCAACTTTTTCATCAATCGGGCTTCTTGATCTGGAAAAAATCTTTGCAGCACGATTGTAGTATTCAATTGCCTTTTCATATTCGCGCTGAGCCATATAACATTGGGCCAGGCTGTCCAGCACATTGGCTGTTTCTTCGTGCTCGTCGCCTTTCACTCGCTCGTAAATTGCCAGAGCTCGTTTGTATAAAATTCCTGCAGATTCATAGTGTCCGCACTGCAGTTTGCATTTTGCCTGACCGGCAAGTGAAAATGCTACATCTTCATGAACCGGACCGTGGACTTTTTCATAAATTTCCAGGGCTCGTTTGTACATCGGTTCGGCGCCGCCCCAGTCGCCTTTTTGCGATAAGCAGCGTCCCAGAACCAGAAAACTGTATGCCAGCCTTAAATCTTCCTGTTCAAATTCGCAGGAGTCGATGGCACTGCGGAACAATCGTTCCGCTTTGTCGAAATTCCCTTGAGTTAGTGCCTCATAGCCGGTTCGGCTGAGATCAGTCCAATTCAAATTGGTTGCCATCGTTTGAGTGCTAAGGTCCTTTTGAGCTATCCCCCTCGATTCCCGACAAATAGCAATCCGGCCAGCAGTTTGTGATGTCAAGAACCCTCGTTTTCATTTTACCCTTCCCTAAGCTTTAATGACGCTTGCCAAGCTAAAACTTTTTGGCCTTAATCAAAAACGAGCGTTCCGACTTTGCACGTAATAGAATTATGCATGTGAGCATTCGGGTGCGCCCGGTATTCAAGACTCATCTAGCTTTTCTGGAGCGCTAAGTTGTCCGTTAAATACAAAGACTATTACCAGACTCTTGGAGTGTCGCGGCAAGCGACGGATAAGGAAATCAAGGCTGCTTATCGTAAGCTTGCCCGAGAGCATCATCCTGACGTTAATATCGGCAATAAAAATGCTGAAGAGAAATTCAAAGAACTGACAGAGGCTTACGAAGTCCTGAAAGACCCCGAAAAACGTCGGCGTTACGACATGCTGGGTGCCAACTGGAAAGCCGGTGCCGATTTCAACCCGCCGCCCGGCTTCGGCGGCTTTAATTTCGATTTCGGCAACCTAGGTGGATTCGGCAAAGCTACTGCCTCATCTCCATTTTCCGATTTTTTCGATATGCTTTTCGGTCAAACTTTCGGACCGGGCGCGCAAGCCGGTGGAGCTGCAGGAGCAGACGGCGGGCCTCGCAGAACGGCTCGCAGTATAGACCAGGAAGCCGAAATCGAGCTGAGCATTGAGGAAATAGCCCGGGGCACCAGTCGCAATGTTCAAATTTCACGACCCGGTCAAGCCACCCGAGCTTTGCAAGTAAAAATCCCGGCTGGCGTCCGTCCGGGCAGCAAAGTCCGGGTCAAAGGCGAGGCGGCTTCTGCTGCCGGCGCACCTGCCGGTGACCTCTTTTTGAAAGTCAGAGTCAAGCCTCATCCGTTTTTGACGATTGAGGGCGACAATCTGATCAGTGAACTTCAAGTCAGCGCTCCCCTGGCTATTCTCGGCGGTGAAGCCAGCGTCAACACCCTGGACGGCGCCGTACACATCAATATTCCGCCTTTCAGTCAAAACTCAAGGATGCTGCGCCTTCGAGAGCGCGGTTTACCGAAACTAAAGCAAACAGTCCGCGGTGATCATCTGGTTCGCCTGAAAATCCAGCTGCCTACAAGTCTCAGCCCCGAAGAAAAGGCACTTTACGAAGAACTTCTCAAAATAGAGAAAAGCAAGAAAAGCAGCAATTAGCGTATTTGAATTTTTTGCCGCAGTTTACTGTTCTGTTCTTGCTCCAGCGCCACAGACTGCATGAAGGACGTCAGTGCCTGCCTGTTGTCGCCCAGTCGTTTGTATGCAACACAAAGAGAACGATGAATTTCCGGATTAGCCGGTGCCAGTTTTCTTGCGTCAAGCAAATATTGTTTTGCTGATTCAGGCTGGTCTGCATAAAGATAGATTTCTGCCAGTCTGAGCTTCGGCATCGGGTCATCGGGATTGTTGTTGGACTGCTGCTCCAGTTCGAACTTGGCTCTGTCAATGTCACCAAAGGAGCCCATGATGAACTTGACTGCTTCCGGCTGACCGGCGCCATGTTCTGTGACCATGCCGCTCAAATACTCATCCATGCCTTCTTGAGCACGACCGGCTCGTGCAAGAGCAATTCCGCGGACTTTATGAGCCGAAACATTATTCGGGGTAATTTTCAGCAGCTCTTCCAGCTCTTTGGCAGCTTCAGCCGGGCGGTCCAGATTTAAATAAAGCTGCGCCAGATCAACGCGAGGCGCGGTCATATTTGGAGCCTGAGTCATCAATAAGTGATACTGGCTGACTGCATCGTCAATTTTACCGGCTTCGGCAAGCATGCGCGCATATTCCATGCGCAATTCTTTGTTGCGCGGAACTTGTGCCAGTGCGCGTTTTAGCAACATGAGAGCGTCGTCGTCTCTTTTGGAACGGTGCAAAATCAGAGCTAAAGTGTACTGGCAGGAAACATCGCCGGGGTGACTGTCCAGATTCTGGTTGGCCATGACGAGAGCCTGAGCCAGATGCCCTCCTTCCATGAGAACATATGCTTTTGATTTGCGCGCTTCTTTTAAAACTTCGACGCTGTTTTGACCGGCTTTCTCCGGTGCGTCCGCGTTGAGCAGGGCTTTCTCCGGTGCGTCCGCGTTGAGCAGGGCTTTATCGGGAGTGGCGATGCTGAAGTAGAAGGCCGCCATCGCCCCCAGAGCCATCAAGGCTTGTACTGAAAGCAACGCTTTCCAGGGTGATTCAGGTCTATATTCACTTCGCAAAACGAATGTCCCCCAGATATTTCATCCTTAATTCTGTCAGAGAATAGGCAAAAGTTTCCAGCACATTGTTCTTCCTGACATAGGAAGAAAGCATTTGCTTTGAATCTTCGGCCAGTTTTGCCAGAGCCGATAAATAGCGGCTCGGCTCACTTTGATTTTGTGCGCTTTCTTTGAGAAATTCCAGTTCGCAAGCCATTAACAAATCGATCAGGAATTCACTTTCATAGCCGTCTTCACTGAGCTCAATCATTCTGTCGCTCAATTCTTGACTATCGCTTACTGCTTTGACGCTGCTGCTATTTCTGGAAACGCTGCTTAAATGCCGTCTGGCGGCATGAATAAATTCAGCTTTCAGACCGGCAATTCTTTCCTGCTCCTCTTTGCTTGTTTCGGCTCCCGGATTCCGGCTTTCAGCAGTCCATAAGCCGCTTTTGAAAGAAGTAAGCAGCGGAATCATCTGGCAGCGGCTCACTATAGTGGGCAGGACCTGCTCCTGACTGGCGGCAAAAAGAATGAAAACCGTATCGTGTTGCGGTTCTTCAATATTCTTGAGCAGAGCATTGGCTGCCGGAGCATGTAAGCATTCCATACTTGCGTCGGGAATCAGGACTAATCGCATATAGCGGGAAGTTTTGCTCAGTTCTTCAGTCATTAAGCGAGCTTTTTCCACCGGGATTTTGCCGCTTTCGCCTTGCCCTTCAAGCAACAACCAGGCCTGAGGATGCTCGCCTGTCGAGATCCAGCGGCAGTTCTGGCAGAGCTCGGCCTCGTCTTTGCAAAGGCTCAAACATGAGCTTTGTCGCTCTGCGTCTCGTTTTAGACAATTCAGATAGGCTGCCAGCTCTTTGGCAAGCAGGTACTTGTCAGCGTTTGCTCTACCTGTGAGTAAGTAAGCGTTGCTGAGAGCTTGTTTCCCAATAGCTGCTGACAACAAACGGCAAGCCACTGTCTGCCTTGCTTGTAAAGCACTGTCAAATATATGCAAATTTGAAGCAGATTCAGACACAAGCCGACCTCCTCAGCTAAGGATACAACAAATTGCTGCAAAGGCTTGCGAAGCCTGATTCAAACAATAATGAACAGAGATACTCATTATTATTGTTGAAGGTTCAACACTCATGAGAACTTAAGCGTTAGACTATGTCGGTCAAACGCTGGGGGTAAAAGGCTCGGAACCCCCGTGGATCAGGTCCCCTCTCGGTGCTTGACAGATTTTTTTGTTGCTTTACCGAAATTTGAGAGGCGAAAACCTTGGCTAACGTAATTGTTGTGGGTGCTCAATTTGGTGACGAAGGAAAAGCCAAAGTCACAGATTTGCTGTCTAAGAACGCTGATGTTGTAGTTCGCTACCAGGGCGGAGCCAACGCCGGTCACACCGTTGTTGTAGATGGCGATACCTACAAATTCCACCTGATTCCTTCCGGCATTCTATACAAAGACACCATGTGTATTCTTGGACCGGGAATGGTGATTGATCCCAAAGCTTTTATCAGCGAGCTTGATGCTTTGATGAAACGGGGACTCGATGACAGCCTGCTCAGGCTCTCTTCCACAGCTCATGTGACCATGCCTTATCACCTGA
>JAIEPM010000066.1 GCA_019748395.1 Candidatus Obscuribacterales bacterium | reverse complement strand
CTGCTAAAGTGCCAGCTTTCCGCGCAGGCAAAGAGCTCAAGGACATCGTCAATGGCCGCGCCAAACAACCTTCGCTTTCAATCGCTAAGCCGAAGGCAGAAAAGCCGGCTAAGAAAGCTGCTGCTAAGCCAGCCAAAAAGGCTGCTAAGCCAGTTGCCAAAAAGGCCAAAAAAGGTGGTAAGAAGAGGTAATTTCCTCTAAGTATTAGGTGAGATTAGGTTAGATTAGGAACGGACCATCCCAACCCATTCAGTGAAAAAACCGGGCAGCTGCCCGGTTTTTTTGTGCCTGAGCTAGAAGTTCTAGAAGTGGCCGATATAGCAACGCGGAGTATAGTCTTGCTCCGGCTCATATGGATGAGGATATGCCTGATAGACCGCAAAAAACTCCTGTTTGTAGTATCTACTTTCCTTGACGAGTGGTTTTGGAAGCAAATTTTCAAACTTTTCGATCAAACCGTTTTTGAAAAGTTTCTGGCGGGACAGGGCCCAGTTTTTTAGGGCTGGATTTCTATGAAGCTGATTCTTGCTGGTCATTTACTTACCCCAAATAGTTTTAAGCGTAGTTAACTGAATTGAGTGAGTCTTTAGTGACTGCTCGCCTGGATTTGAGTGAGCGTTTTAGGGCGCGAATCGAGGCGACAACGCCACATTTCCAGCCGTATTTGCGAACCGCAAAATCGCAGGCAGTTCGAGATAAGCCATTTTGCTTGACTCCGGGAAAGAGCCAGTTTTCAGCGCTTTCAGGGCTTTGCGATTGCCGCATTTGGACCCAATTCTCGATGCCGGTGCGCAGTTTTTCTTCAAATATTTGTATGCGAAGTCTCTGGCCTCTGAAAAGCAGATCCAGATTGCTGTTTTGGATTCTAATATCGGCAAGTTCCAGTTTCAGGACTTCATCTATGTTGAGCGGGCTTAAGATCAGGAGGCTGATTAAAGCTTTATCCCGGCTGCTGCCGAATTTTTCCAGGCTCTCGAGGTACTTTTTTAGTGCTTCGGGCGGCAGCTCTTCCGGCATATTTTCTATAGTTTTCAGTCTGGTCAGATCTGTCAAAGACCAGTTGCAAAAGCGGATAAAAATTCGAGCAAATCTGATGTAGTTGTTTATCGAGCTTTGCTTGAGGATCTTTTCCAGTTCCGACTTGCGTACGAAAAAAGCAAGTGCTTCCTGAAATGCAGTTTCAGCACAGCCTGCGAACCCTGGCCAATTCGGCTCTAGCTCTTCGACAAAGTGGATAAATTGCTTAGTGCGTGATCTGTAAACACGTCTGCTGCTCTTGCTCAGATCGCTGTTAGCTATCCAAACAAGGAAATCTCTCAAAAGTAAGAGCAGATCTTCTTGAATCGGCGCTCTGCTCTGATTTTGGGAAAGCGGTTCTTCGGTTAATACAATCTTTGGAATCAGATCGTGTTTAGGCTCGGCACGCAGAAGAACCTGATCTGCATGCAAGCTTGCAGGCTGAATTGATCTCATATTTGTGTTTAGTTTTAGCTCTTTGGGAACTCGAAAATTTGATGCTTTTGTTTTAGCAGTGACTGCGTAAATTTATTGTGGAAGTATTAAAGCCTGCTTATCCATGCTCTTCTTGCGTGGCGCAAAGCTTGCTGGAAAGGGCATATCCCTTGCCTGCTCTTGTTTCAATCGGTGAAAAACCTGCAGCTTCTATGAGTTTGTCGCGCAGTTTTTTGACATACATTCTGACCAGTTCGTTGCTTATTTCGCTTTTGCTCGGCCAGATTCTCAGAAACAGGCTTTCAGAAGTGAAATAACTGTCCGGATGCCTGAGAAAAAACTTGAGAAGCTCAAATTCGCGAGCTGAAAGTTGAAGGCTGACATTTCGAAACTCGGCTTGATGAGAGCTTTCTCTAATTGTTAAAAATCCGCAGCTCAGCAAATCTTCGCCTTTGCCTTCAGATTTGCGCCGCAGCAGGCTTCGGATTCTAGCCAGCAATTCGTCGGTATTGCAGGGCTTTTCTACATAGTCATCGGCACCGGCGTCAAGACCGCTTACTGTGTTGCCTGTGCCCGATTTGCCCGTAAGCATTATTACGTGTGTTTCCGGGAATTTGACTTTCATTTTTTTGCAAAACTCCGGTCCGCTTTCTCCGGGCAATTCCCAGTCCAGTACAGCCAGTTCATAACTGTATGTGCTCAAAAACATAAAAGCGTCTTCAGCCGATTCAACATGGTCGACTGAAAACCGGGCGGCTTTCAAGACTGCGCTCAGGCTTTCTGCAAATTCCTTGTCATCCTCAACTAAAAGAACTTTGCTCAAGTGCTAGCCGATCTCCTGTTCTGTTGCCAATTGCAGTGTGAAGTAAAAAACAGCGCCGCCTTCTTTTGAATCTCTAACGCCAATGCGCCCGCCATGTGCCGAAATCAGTGCCTTTGATACGGCCAGTCCGAGTCCGCTGCTTTCCTGCCTGTTTCGTTGTTCTTCGATAGTTTTATATCTCTCAAAAATTACTGTTTTCATATTATCCGGGACGCCGGCTCCCATATCTTCGATTTGAAGCTCCAGTTCTTGCATATGGGCTTTTGCCAGAATTTTAATTTCGCCACTGCTCGGCGAATATCGAATCGCGTTAGCAAGCAGATTGATCAAAACTTGAATTATCGATTCTTTGTCGCACCAGACAACCAGATCTTCAATCCTTTTTGTTATTTGAATTGAACGGGCTCCGGCAAGGGCTTGGACAATTGATATCGCTTCTTCGACTATGCTTTCTAGAGGATACATCTTTTTTTGCAAAGAGAGCTCGCCGGATTCACTTTGATCCAGAACAATCAGTTTGTTTATGAGGCTGAATAGTTGTGAAAGGCTGCTGCTTGCAGAGTTGAGGCTTTTTTCGATTTCCGGAGAGACCTGACCTTTTGAGCAGTCCTGCAGATGTTCGAGGCTTATTTTAAGAGCCGAAAGCGGGCTGCGAAGATCATGGGTAAGCATTGCTGCATATTCGTGTTTTATGTTTTGCAAAAGGGTTTGCTGGCTGATATCTTCTGCCAGACAGAAAAAAACTTCTTTCGTTTCGGACCACTCGACTTTTAGCAAAACCACTAGAAAAGACTTGGTCGGAGAGTTGATTCTGAGTTTGCTTTCTTCGCTCTTCTTGCTTTTTTGCGCGGATTCAAGCAATAGTTTCAGCTTGTTTTGCGAATTCAGGTCTAAATACGCGGCGAAGTTTTGTCCTTGCAATGCAGTCGCTGCCAATCCCCAGTTTCTCCACATAGACTGATTGGCAGCCAGGACTTTTGCGTTTTTATCAAGTACCAGCAATACCGAGTCGGAGAATTCGCTCAGTAGAAGTTCTTCTTGTTTGTACTCGGCATTGCTCTTTTCCAACTGAGAAACTTTATAGGACAGTTCTTTCAGTACTTCCAGGCAGTCGCTACTTGCATCTGTTTTTCGAGATAGACTTTGCAGGCTGCATTTGAGAAAGTTTTCTCTTGTTTTGCTGATACTGTCAAAGATCAGCGCCGACATTAGCGTTGTGCAAAGTATTGCCAGGTTGAAGGCTGCTTTCTGAAAAAATGCGCTTGCCAAGAATGTTAGAAAAAGAACTAAAGCAGCCATGTAGAGCCATTGTCGGCTCAGCTTTTTTCTGGTATTTTGCGCGCCAGCTTGCATTAGAAACCTGCTAATAAGCAAGCTCTTAGGATAAACTAGTCTAGTTGATTCTTGAAGGAGGCAGCAAAGGTTTTATGTCCGGATCAGATTTTCAGGAAATTCTGAGACGCTGGTACCTTGCTCGCCTGAGAAAAGCCGCCCATGAAGACCTTGCTGGTGTGAATGCGACGCCGGCTGCTTTAATTCTTGCAGATCGTAGTTTGGTTGAATCGCTGGCTGCTTCGGAAGCCGTGCCGAGTCAAATCCCTCCGATTGATGACTTTGGAAAATTTGAAAAAAGCTTGAGAAAGAGAGCCGCACTTTTGATCTTTGTTGTTTTCATTTTTCAGCTTTTGATTCTTTTCCTGGGCGGACATGCCTGGCATTGATCAAAAGGCTGAGAGCCGGGATCATTTCAGTGATGCTTGCGCTCGTTTGCCCAGCGCTCTGGGGATTCTTGGAACAGATCCCTTAGTTTCCTGAGTTTTGCCTGAAGCTTTTTGCTGTGCATTTTATTGAACTTCTCATTCTCCACTTCGCTTAGAAGGCATTGGCAGAGCTCTTTGTTGAGATCGTAATAACTCTGCATATAGCTTGTATAGAATTTTTGGTACCACTCTTCTTCACTGCAGGTGTTTTCGTTGGAAAACAAAGTGGAAAAAAGTTTGTAGTCTGCTCGGGTAAGTATTTCTTGTTTGCAGGCAGACTGCCATTGAAGGGATTTTCGAAAAGTCTCGAGAGCCTCCGAGTTCTTGCCGCATGAAACAAGATAGCGAGCTCTTCGCTCACAAAACAGAGCAGCATTTCGATAATTTTTCTGAGAGGCATAAAGATTGTCCAGGCTTGGGACCGCAAAGGGATTTTCCAGCATTTGCTTTTTCAACTCATCGGGAATTTTGCTCCAATATTCTTTTGCCGGCCCAGCATTACTTTTACAAAGCCATTCGAATGCACAAAGCAATAGCTTATCGTGGAAACAGCTAGCAAGGCTTTTTGATTTTTCAGAGAGAAGCCAGTCGAGGGCTGATATTTCCAGCCCTGTTTCCTTGCTGTATGCAAAAAGATCCGGGCATTGAGAAAGAATAAACTGAGATGTTGTAGCTAAATTAGCCTCGCCATTGTTATGGTCAAAGAAGCTTTTCAGTAAGACTGCCGCTTCATGTCCATCTGCAAAGCTTATTTCGGTTATTCTCAGCAAGAAGAGTCCATCACTAAGAATCTTCTGTTTTACCGGGTCATGCTTATAGGGATGAATCGAATTCCATTCATCCAGCACTGCTTTGTTTTTTGAGCTTTCATTGATTTTGTTTCGAGCTGCAATGACGGCGTTCAGAAGACTAAGCACTGTTTCCGGGTCTGCGGGGGTGATGCGTTTGCATTCTGTCAAACCGATGAGTCCGACCGCAGCCGCAAGATGGTATTTTTTACAAGAAAGCAGGTTTCCGGCATATCTACAAGCGATTTCTTGCCATTCGGTGTTTTTGGTTTTGTTTGACTTCTGAAATCTTTGCCAGCGATTGAGAATTTGGCTTCCCTCTATATCCTTTTTTTGCATGCTCATTTCGAGAACCTGTTCAAATGACATTCTGCGCATCCTTAGTTCGTTTTTGGATGCGGGGCTGCTGCTGAATTTATCGGCAAAATGAAAGGCTGTCTTTTGAAAACATACCGAAACTAGGAGCAAAGAAAAAATAAGAATGAAGGGCAAGACCATCGATTTGATTTTCTTCTGGTTTTGCCTGCTATAAGGCGTTTTGAGAGAATCTTCCAGAAGGATTCCGGCTTCTTTCAATTTGCCGGCGCATATTTGGTCCAGGATCTCTGCCAGTCTATCGGCGGCAGGTCGCTTTTCGGCGTCTTTGGATAAACAGCAATCCAGTAGTGCTCTTAGAAGCACTTCCAGATCACCGGATATGTCTTTTGCGGATAGAGAGGGCGCAGCAACTTTGCTGTGTTTGTAAATTACGCCAATTGCCGTATCTGCCTCAAAAGGAGCTTTTCCACTCAGAAGTTCAAAAAGGATGCAGGCGAGCGCGTAGACATCGCTTTTAGCTACGGCCTGCTCTCCGCGACTTTGCTCGGGACTCATATACAAGGCCGAACCCAGTAAGCTTCCAGGATTTGTCAAAGTAGCTTCGCCATTTTCTTGAAGAGATGCCAGTCCGAAATCGATAATTTTGATCGAGTCTTTGCCGTTTAATTCTTGCAGAACTATGTTCTGCGTACTCAAGTCACGATGAATTACCTTTTCGGAGTGCGCGTACGCAATAGCTCTTGCGCATTCTGCAATAATTGCACAAGCTCTTTTCCAGTTTGCTTCCTTCCCTTGCCTTTTCAGTTCAGCAAGAGTAATTCCTGAACAGAGTTCCATAGCCAGGTACGGTTCTAAGTCTTCCGTAATGCCGAAGGCGTAGAATTTGGCGATTGATAGATGATTCAATCTAGAGAGGATTTTAGCTTCGCGCAAAAAGCGGCTTCTTTGTTCTTCGCTTGTTTGCAGGCTCGGGTGCATTAGTTTTAGCGCTACGACTCGCTGTGTGCCGAACTGTTCAGCTTCATAAACAGAGGCCATGCCTCCTTCCCCGATTAAGGAGAGAATTTTGAAGCGATTGTCTATTATTGTTCCTGAACTGAACGGCATTAAGATGGGCACCGGAGTCTGTTTTGCATAGCATAGCAAGACCAGCATTTTTTTCGGCTTTAAACAACGAATCGCATGAGCCGGCATAGTTGAAATCAGAAGAGGGCAAGAAAAAAGCTGGAGGAAATAGAGTTGCTGAAAGTCTTTATTTCAAAGACTTCCAGCAGCAGTATTGACTCAGTCCTCGTATTCTTCGGCGATTACGAGGATGTAGACGAACCAGGCCCCGAGAATCACAAGTCCGATCATAGACTTTTCCTTTCAGGACTTCTTTTGGGTGAATTTGGAGAGCAGCTTGCCCACGAAGGCTTTCAGCTTGGGCCAGTTGCGGCTGAGCGCCGGCAGCAGGCTGATTAAGATGAAGCCCAGCGCAAAGCAGAGCGCGCAGGTTTTTAAGCCGTGGTAGCTGTAGTCCCAGAGCAAGTAAGTGGAAAGAATCGCTGTTGCAATCTTGGCGATCTGCAGGGGAACGTAGGTGATCACGCCGAATAGCAGAACGAGCAGAAAAATAGCGCCGCCTTCATCCGGCATTTCGTCGATCTGCCGGGCCGATGCCAGAAGGCTGCCGGCAAGACCGGCCAGGTAGGCGTAGAGCAGGAGGGTCAGGAAGGAGGAGATCGTCATGTTTTCAACTTTCTGAGTTAGAGGATTGAATTCCAGCAAGCAAAAGGAAAGCGACCTGAGTCCAATCAGACTTAGCGTCCCGCAGGGACAGTCAAATTGGCTTGGAATCAGTCTTTAGGTCTTTAGCGTTGCCTTATCTCGCTTCTATTTGCTTGAACGAATCTATGCTTAAACTATCTTTTTGAGCTTCCGGAAGGAAGTCCGAATTTGAGTACTGGAAGCTCAGTGAATTCGCTTTTTTACTCACTCTGTCAGGCTTTTCGCGATTGGACTTCTTTTCGGGCCGACAAATAGAGAGCGCTTTTTCTCGACGGGACGGGCTCATGTCGCTTGCATAGAGTAAATCGCATTTCAGAAAGCTGATCGCGTGGAAAAACTATAGCATATAAGAGCAGTTGCTTAAAAAGCTAAGCCCCGCAAGGGGGCTTAGCCGGTGCAGCCTAGTCGTCGCCAATCGATCGCAACAGGCACCAGCCAGGCTCGCTGAACTCGATTTCCAGAAGGCTGCAGAAACGGCGCAGGAGTTCCCTGTTCGCTTCGTTATCCACAGCTTTCATCTGCTCGAGTTCGAGCTGCCTGCAGTGTGCGTAGCGTTTGTCCTGCGGCAAGACCAGTTCGACGAAGAACTCCGGTGCTTGTTCAAAGCCGTAAGAGCTGAGCTGACAGCCCAGAGGCTCAAGGAGAGCCCTTTGAGCAGCATAGTACTGCTCGAAGGCTTCCTGATTCTCGGCTTGCTTTGCCTCATCGTCGTAGTCGTCTTCGCCCAGTTCGGCTGGCTTGCGCAGACCGGCTTTCTGAGCCAGAAAGTCCATCCAGTTCTGCTCCGGCTCACCGTATTCGTCCACTCTCGTGAACGGATGAGCCGTTTTCAAATCGAATCCGAAAGCGAGGTAGCTATAGGTCATAATTCAGTTCTTCCTCCTGGTGTTTGATTTTTGAAAAGAAACTCCAGGAGGAGCTGAGCCCCTCCCCGGAGATTTAGAAAAGCAGTCCGCAGATTGCCGCGCTCAGCCAGGTGGCCATGTTCGCGACCATCATCGACTTGAATGC
This sequence comes from Candidatus Obscuribacterales bacterium, assembly GCA_019748395.1. Taxonomy (GTDB): domain Bacteria; phylum Cyanobacteriota; class Vampirovibrionia; order Obscuribacterales; family Obscuribacteraceae; genus JAIEPM01. The sequence continues at coordinate 10,936 of JAIEPM010000066.1, read as the reverse complement.
CATTCCGGCAATCTCACCCTTGCGATTTGGCGCCATAGCTCCGAGCCCGCCGATGTTGATACCGAGCGAACCGAGATGTGCGAAACCACAAAGAGCTACCGACGCAATCAGCTGCGTTTTGGCAGCAAGGATGTAGGGTCCGGCGCCGTGAATCACAGGAGCCAGTTCGCCGTAGGAAACGATCTCGTTGAAAACGAGCTCGGTTGCCATCAACCTGCCGACATGGAAGCATTCATGCCAGGGCACACCGATGAGCCAGGCAACAGGCATGAAAGGGTAAGCCAGGATGTCCTGGATTTGCGCGTGCAGACCGAAGAGATCCAGCACTTTGCCGAGCCCGAAGTTGACCATGCCCATGAAGCCGATCGCGAAGGCGACCATGGTGATGACTTTGACGGCGATGTCGGTTCCGGTCATGACTCCGTGAGAAGCCGCGTCGAAAGCGTTGACACCTTCGGCGGGCAGCGCGATGTTTGCTTCGCGCAGAATCTTTTCCGGTTCTCTCTCCGGGCAGACGATTTTGGCCAGGATGATGCCGTTCAACGCTGACATCAGCGAGGCTGTGATCAGGAAGTTGGCAGGCATGCCGAGGCTGATGTAAACGACCAACGCTGAGCCTGCCGTTGTTGCCATGGCCGAGGTCATGGTTGTGAACAGTTCGGACCTGGTCAGAGTCGGCATGTAAGGCTTGATCAGAAGCTGACATTCGACCTGACCGACCCAGGTGGCAGCGGCGCAGGAGAGTGCTTCCGGACCGGACAAGCCCATGGAGCGCGTCAGAAAGCGCGCCAGAAGCTTGACGATACGCTGCACCAGGCCGAAGTAGTAGCCGATTGCGACCATGCCGCTCACGAAGATAATCGAGAAGCCGATGCGAACAGCGAAGATGAACTCATGCTGTGCGACTTCCTGACCGGGCTTGAAGAACTTGCCGTAAACGATGGTGTCGCCGAGCACGAAAACCGCGCCCTCCATCGCAAAGTCAATCACGTGGGTGACGGCTTTACCGACTGAAATCACGGCATCGCTGGTGCCGGGAACTTTCAGCATCAATAGCGCCAGACCGAAGTTGATGGCAAGACCGGTGGCGACCATTCGCCAGTTGATTTCGGTCAATCGATTCTTGAAACGCGAGAGAAAACGGCGCATGCCGGTGAGATTCGGCGCAGCCTGTCCCGATTCGGACCAGAGAACTGCGACAGCCAAAATCACCAGAATGCCCAGAATTGGAATGAGTGTTTCCATAGGGAACTCCCGTAGTTGCCCGAAGGCAGGTTTGATGAAAGCAGCTATTTTTCAAGCCGCGAAGAAGCAAGAAGGCGAGCACCATGAGTCCGATAGCCTCGGGTTCGTGGTGTCTTGTGATGTCCGTCTGGAGTGCTTAGATCTGTTTCTTAACCAGAAATAGAAGCTATTTATATGTGACGCCTAGCCATAGCAATAATGAGCGATGTCAAGCAATGCTCTCTTGCCCTGATTGCTTGCAAACAGGGTGATTTCTCGTTAAGCAAAGACGAAAATCCTGGATCCTTGCCTTCGCAGCGCTAGCGCAAGAAAACTGCGCTAGCGCTTTATGGGTTCCAGCTAATATTTTTGAGCTTTTGAATGAGCTGAAAATTGCCAAAAAGTTCAAAAAGGCAAAAAAGGGTTTTTGGTAGAACCCGGCTCGATCGAAAAAAGCCGGCAGTCGGCAGAAAAGAGAGGGAAGGGGAGCTCTTGGTCTCTCAAAAGTTCCCCTTCCCTCAGAGTGCGCTCAGCATCCGATCTCTTCGTCAGTCCAGAGGGATTCGGGAACAGGCTTGCCGTTCTTGTCCTTCAAGGCGACGTAATAAACCGGACCCCCATACCATGGCGCAGCCTGCAAGTATTCGAAGAACTGCCTGCCGTCAGCCATGGTGTAGCGATGAAGCGCTGCCACCACAGGAGTATACGCACCGCGGATTACGCCTGCATGCTCCTTGCGCGCGTCAGGCAAACGAGCCCAGCGCTTGAAGCTTTGCTTGCTGCCGTCGGCAAAAAAGCGGACACCCTGCTCACGCACCTTGACCTTGCGGTTAACAAGGCGCTTTGCCCAGGGGTTGAGTCCGACATACTGATCACTGCGTGCCATGATGAACTCCTTCAGAAGAGTTGAAAGATGCTTACGATTGTCCTTTTAGGGATAGTCGTAAATGCGCTCGGGTCCGAGATCTTCGAAAACCGGCAGTTCGACATGTTTGGGCAGAAGCAGCCGTTCTGCTGAAATGTCGCGAGGAGCAGGCAGCGCACTTTGAAGCGGCTGCTCTGTGTTGTTAAAGGACTGATTTTCGAAAGCGAGTTCGAACTTGATGAGCCGGTCGCTTTTGTCAAAGGACCAGGTCAAACGCATGATTCTCCTTTTGCTCTCGAAATCAGCTTCAGTTGCAGGCGACTTTGCTAGACTCAGTCCTGCAAGGGGGGTGCTGCCGAGTGGGCGTGTGACCGTGGCGATCGACTTGCCGTCGCTGCTCATCTCGACTTCGCGTGACCAGTCGTTGTCCTTATCTTGAGAGTATTCTGTGACCTTTACCAGAATGAGCTTTTTCAGACCGGGGCTGTCGCCGGGGCGTTCCTTCCACTCTTGCAAGTAGAGCTTCTTTTGAGTATTCGGGTCGAAAACAATGATCTTGGTTCGCCCGTAAAAGCTGGTCCAGCTCTGGGTAATCCGCTCCGGACTGCCATCGTAATACTGAATGTTCATGGCGCTGCTGCTTGAGCTAAATTCTCCTATGGCAGTAACACCGTCTTCAGCAAAAAGCGTGCCTGAAAGCCCGGCATAATCTTTGGTCGTATAAGCCAGTTTGCTGCCGTCTTCGCGATAAAGCGTGATATAGACCTGACTTTCATACTGACCGGGAAAAACCTCGGCGATAAGCTTTTTGCTGCTACAGTCGAAGATCTTTTCCGAAAGAAAATGCTTGCCTGCGTCGAAAAGTCGATCCCGTTTGAGGCTTGCACCATCGGCGCAGTAATAACTCTGTTGGTAAAGACCGGTGCCCAGGAGTTGTCCGCGCCTTTCCAGCAAGCCTGTTTGAGTATAGACTTCGTGTTTTGTATAGGTCGAACCGTCCAGGGCAAATTCAGCTTTCGAGCGCAGCTGGCTGGCGTTCATGCCTCTTGCTGCCGGAAAGTAATCCTGGCTCGACTCTTTGCTGCCGTCAGCACGAAAGTAGATGTCTTCAGCCGCGCCGCTTTCGAATTCATTGTGGACATGACTCTTTGTCTGTCCGTTGTTCTTGTAGTATTCAAAGCCTAAGGTTTTGCCGCTCAGGCTCTGTCCGTTGGCAGCATTGCGTTGTGCTGAATACAGGCGCATTTGCATCGCTGTTTTCGGCATCTCGAGAAGCTCCATCAAATCCGGCATCTTCTTTTCAGCTTGCCGCATTTTTTGGAAGGCAGAGAAAGCGCTTGCAAAGCACAAAGCTGCAAGCGCAAGAAATATGATCCTTCTTTTCATTTTTTCTGATCACTTCTTCTGGGCTTGAGCAATCTGCTCAAGCTCTGGCTTCTAGTTTGCTCGAGCTTTGCACTCAAGATTTGGGAAAAGCGGGGTGCTGCCTGTGTTTGCGATACCGGCAGCACCCCTTTTGCATCAGTTCTTGTTGCGTTCGCTGAGCACCTTGCTGAATTCTTCCTGATGCTTCTTCAGCTGTTCGTCGCGCTGAATCCGGTTGTCTTCCTCGGCCTTGAGCATCGGAGCAATAAGCTCCTTTGCCTTCTCGAGCTGCTGATCGACCTTGGGGTCGCTGCCGCGCTCGATCTTGACGTTGGGGATAACGCCGATCCAGTCGTTGGGCGTGCGGCCCGGGATGAACTCGAAGCTCGTGACGTGCAGGCTGCGACCGAAGGGCAGCTGGATCACAGTCTGACCAACGCCCTTGCCCACAGTCGGCATGCCGACAACGATAGCGCGACGATTGTGCTGCAGAGCACCGGAAAGGATTTCCGAGGCGCTGGCCGAGCCTTCGTCGACAAGCACGATAATCGGCATGTCGCTCGGGATCACAAGCTTCGGACGCGGACCGGTCGAGACTTCCATCTCGTTGGGGTTCTGCGCCGACGGCTCGGTGCGCAGCACGAAGTTCTTGTTGAGCGTCAGCTCGCTGTCGACAATGCGGTCGCCATCACGCGAACGCGTCACCAGCACCGGGCCGTCTTCGATGAGCATGCCTGACATGGTCAGCACCGCCGGCAGTGAACCACCGGGGTTGCCGCGCAGGTCGAGAATCAGACCTTTGCCGCTTGCTGCCTTGCTCAGAGCCATGTACATTTCCTGCACGGCGTTCTTGGACATGAAGTCGTTGAGCTTGACATAGGAGATGCCGTTGCCCATGTCCTTGAACTTGACCGTAGGAACGGTGACACGAGCCCGACCGACCGTGATCGCAAGCGACTTGCCGTCGCGCTCGATGCCGAGCGTCACGAAAGTTCCGGACTTTCCTTTAATCAGCTTAATCGCTTCGTCCATCTGCATGCCGACAAGCGACTTGCCGTCGACTTTGCGGATGATGTCGCCGGGCTTGAGTCCAGCCTTGAGTGCCGGGCTGCCGTCCATGGGCTCTTCGATTTGCAGAAAGTTCTCGTTGCTGATTTCGATTGCTTTCTTCACTTCCTGCGGCTTGGCGTCCTTCGGCAGAGTCTTGGCGATTTCCGCGAGCTTCGAAAGCTTGAGAGTAGCGCCGATGCCGGTGAGCGTCGCGTCCACCTGCTGAGCCTCGGCCTCTGTCGCCTGCTTGTCGAAGAAGTAGTCGAAGCGCTGACCGAAAGATTGCATCATCTTGAGAATGGCTCTGTCGGTGCCATCTTCGCTGTTGAGCTCGCCGCTCTGGTCGAACTTGTGCTCCCACTCCTTCGTGAAAGCGTCGAGCTTGTCCTTGCTGTCGAGCTTGATGTGCAGCTCGCGAATCGCTTCGAAAGCCTTCGAATAAAGAAGCTTGCCGTCGAACTGCTGCTGCTGGACGGACTTGCTTGCCGGTGCCTGCTGAGCGTAGCTGGCGGGGGTGCCGGAGAATGCGAACATGAGCGCTGCCGCCATGCCCAGGATGAGCTTTTTCATGGTAGTAACTCCAGTTTTAGGCATAAGGCTTGATTGCGCTTTGCCTCTTGAGTTGAAGAAAAGAGCGGTGCCGCAAGCTGCTTGGAGCGCTGCTTTCGGCACGCAAGGCTTGTTTTGACGGTTTTGCTTTAGTCTTTCCGCTTTCTGCTCACGAAGAGATAGAGAGCGAAGAAGCTCAGAAGCACGAGTCCGACGGCGCCCTTAATCAGGAGTGAATAGTTGTTGCTGAGAAAGATTTGCCAGCCGGACTTGAGAGAAGGCTTCTCGCGCTCAGGAAGCGTTCCGAGCATGGGCTGATTCTCGGGAGCGCTCTGGGCAATCTGAGCCGGGCTGTTCTCAGACTGCTTCTTGAGCAGGCTGAGGGCCGCTGCCATCTGTGCGTCGTCCTGTGAGTCGCGCGGCTGATGAATGGTGATATCGGGGGTGATACCAACATGCTGCAGCCATTTGCCGCTTGGTGTCGTATAACGACCCGAAGTAACGGCGACCTTGGAGCAGTTCGGCAGTTCGATTACCGACATTTCGACGAACTTGCCGAAAGTCTGCTCGCCGATCACAGTTGTGTGAGGGCGGCTTTCTTTCAGAGCACCAGTGACGATTTCGGCAGCCGAAGCCGACGAGCCGTTGACGAGAATTACAAGCGGCAGCTTCTGCAATTCTCTGAGAGCTGCCAGCTCTTCGTCGTCAAACTTCAGCTTTGCGAATTCGCCCACGGGCAGCACCGTCGTGCTGCTGTCCACGCGCATACGCCCTTCGCGCATGCTTTCGGTGATCGCGATGCCCTCAGGCGTCAGGAGCGAGATCAGCGTTTTGGCCAGGTTGACTTCGCCACCGCCGTTATAGCGCAGGTCGAGCACCATGCCCGAAAGCCCGCCCGGAACGCCGTTGGCCATTCCTGCCATCGCGCCGACCACGGCTTCGAAAGCCTTGTGATCGGTGAAGTTGGGCAGCTTCAGATAAGCGTAGTTGTTCTCGAGAATCTTCGCATCCGGGGCGTTCTCGACGGGGGCTTTCAGCTGATAGCTGCCCTCCACCGTTTTGCCGTCCTGAATGCTTTTGATCTTGATGTTCTTTCCAAGCGAGCCGGACATCAGCTTTTCGGCAGCAGGCTTGCTCATACCGAGCAGTGGCTTGTCGTCGATTGCAATGACCGTGTCACCCTCGCGAAATCCCGAAAGCTGAGCTCCCGATCCAAAAGAGATATGCTCGACTGAGAAGCTGCCGTCCTTTTCCAGACGCAGAGCAAGTCCGAAGCTGACCTGCTTGGAGATCATCTGCACGATTTGGAAGACCTGATCCTGAGCGGAGATCACCCAGGTCCAGCGATCGTCCATGGAGCCAATCAGGTCGGCAAGCGCCCTGTCCAGATCATCGCGGCTGTTCAGCTTGCTGTCGTACTTGTGCTTGTAAGGCTCAAGACGAACGAGCTTGCTTTCGTCGATGTAGGAAGCTGCGATGAACTCGAAAACCTGCTCGTAAATCTTTTGCATGTCTTCGCTGGAAAGCGGTGCTACAGGGTCGAGCAGCTGAGTGACGATTTCGCTCGGGCTCTTCTTGGCTTTCAGCAAGCTGAAAAGAGCCGGATTGGGCGTTGTGAGCAACTGGCACTGCCGGCTTCCATCAGCCCAGGCCGTGCCGCCGACAAGAAACAGACCGGATGCCAGTGCGGCAGCCAGGCTGAGAGATTTTGCGTTTCTCATGGCAATATCCTTTTGGTTTCAGCTTTGAAGATAGTCCGGCCAGGCTGCAGGAGAGCAGCTTTGGCCGGCTTTCAGAAAGGACGGTGGCACTGTCCTTAGTGGCGTGGCAGAATCAGCTTGATGCCTTCGATGAAAGCTTTGCTTTGCTCCTCGCTTGCCGAGTTGCCTCTGGCATAGAAAATCGACTCCATGCCGAATACAAGTTCGACAACAGCAAAGTCGACTCCGGCCAGGTCCTTGTGCTTGCGCAGTGCTTGCGTGAGCTCGTCACCGTCGAAAGCAAGTACTGCAAAGCGACGGCGCAGCGTGTAGAAAATCTGCTTATAGTGAGCAAGCGTAAAGCCGCTTCTTGAAGCTTCAGTCAGCACCGGGTCGAGAAGCAGCCAGCTTTCTTCGTTAGCACTGAGCTTACGCGGCTGCATGAAGCGGGCATAGCCTGCAAAAGCAAGGGCCAGGAAAAGCGGCAGCATCAGAAGCGGAGCTCCGACCAGAAAAGGCAGCGTTGCTGGAATCTGCGGGCTTGCTTTCTCTTTGATGTCGCCTTCGAGTATCGTTACCTGATTGTCGGTTGATGTCCGCCGGATGCCTATGTTGATCGAAGGCGTTGTAGCCTTGCGCCAGTCGGGCTGACCGTCTTCAAGCTGCATGGTGGCATACATGAAGTCGGCTTTGACTTCAACCTGTGTTTTCTGCGTGGTCACAAAAGTCCAGACATAGAACACAATTTTCAGATACTGCCTGCCGTGCTGCTCGTACTGAGTGACTTGCGCGGCCGGCGTCAGCATTTCGACGTCGAGCGGCTCAGCAGATTGAATCTGCATTTTCAGTCCGCTTACATTAATTTGCGGCATCTCGAGCTGCCTGGAATTGGGCAGCGGATTGCTCGGGCGCTTCGTGTTCCGGTCGAGCGGCAGAAGCTCGAATACGATAGTGATCGGGATGCTGTCGCCGATGCCGTAGCCGTTCACTCTCGGCGTGCCCAGATATACATTGATACGCTCATCGGCGATGCTGGCACGAACAGGCGAAGAGGGCTCGGCTTCCTCGGCACGCGCAACTCCGCTCAAGAGCAGAAGCGCCGACAGGAGCGCAAGAAGCAGGGTCTTCAGACCGCTGGTCAAAAACTGAGTCATTTTTCTCTCCTTAACGCAGTTTGTCAGCCAGCACTCTCAAGACGGAACGCACCGCGTTTTCTTCGTCTTCAGTGCTGACCACCACGGTTTTGACACCGCATGATTCGAGTCTTTCCAGAATCTTTGTCTCGTGAGCCTTGAAATTTGCAAGGTACTGCTTGCGGCTCGTGACGAGGCTTGCCTTGGTGAGCTTTGCGGCAAGGGCTGCAATGGCCTTTGTCAGAAAGCCGAGAAAGGCAGGCGTTTTGTCCGGTGTCACCCAGATGTTTTTCTCTGCGCCGTGATAGTCTTCGAAGCTGTAGCTGGTGCCGGGCCAGGGTACTTCCGGCAGTTCACGTTCGCGCAAATCTTGCACGAATACGGCAATCGTATCGTTCTTGAAACCGGAGATGCGCAGTTCTTCGAAGTCCTCTTCACTGGTGTTGACGAAGTCGGATACAACAAGAACGAGATTGCGCTGTGACTGTCGGCAGGCTTGAAATGCTTGAGCAAGCCCGCCGCCCTGATTGGCTGCATGCTCGTGCGCAAGCGGACCGTCTTCCAGTGAGTGGATCAAGAACTCAGTCAAACTGCGGCTTGCACCCTGATTCTTGCGGATAGTTACAGGCTCACCGGCGAAGTTGACGAACGAGACGCGGTCTTTCATCTTAGCCGCCGACCAGATGCCGCAGGCAGCACAGAGCGCAGCCAGGCGGCTTTTCAACGTATGCTTGCTGCCGAAGTTCATCGACGGATTGACGTCGAGAAAAACATTGAAGCGTACAACGCGCGCTTCAAAGTAGGTTTTGACGATGATGCTGCTGCGCTCACCGGTGCCGGCTGTGGCGTTCCAGTCGATGTGACGAATGTCGTCGCCCGGCTCGTATTCTTTTAAGCCGTCAAACTCATCGCCGTTACCACGCCGATTGCTGCGCCGGTCTGTGGCTGAACTCAGCATCTCGCTAGACGGCCAGCGGATGCCGATGGCGCCGGCCTGCATTCTTTCGCGAATCTCGCGCACGAGATCCAGTGTCTTATCGCGATCCATAATTCTCTCCATCAGTCTCTGGGGTTGTGGATGAAAGAACAAGCAGCAAGAGTCCTTTCCAGAAGCCCCAGGAGGCTGTCGGGACTCGCTAGCTTTGCGAGTCCCGACTGGAGAAGAACTTAGCGCTTGGAGTAAGCGGACTCGTCGTCAATCGGGAAGATGTGAGAAAGAACAGCGTCGATGACCTGTTCTGAGCTGATCTTGCCACCCTTACGGTAGTTGGCTTCTTCCTTCATGATGATGCGGTGCCGGAGCACAGCGTGAGCCAGCTTGAGAGTATCGTCCGAGCCCTTGAGGTCGGAGGGCATCACATAGTCACGGCTTTCGCCGCTTTTTGTTTTGCCGAAAAGGAAAGCGTTGACCTTGCAGGCGCGCTGCAGACCCTGCAGAGCGCGAGGCGAAACGCCGACCTTGACTAGATTGAGAATTTCGGCGACTTCCGGCGCCCTGCTGCAGAGCTCCTTGAACTCGTCGGAACCAGGGCGTGTGGCGCGGCAGACCTTGAGCAGGTATTCGTTGAAGGTGCGCGAAACATTGATATTGTTGGCAACGTAATCGCGCGCCGCAAGCAACTCGTCCTTGCTCATCTGCGGCTTGATGGTCGTGTAATCCAGGTTTGCCAGAGCCGGGTTCTCCAGAATCTTCAGTTCATCTTCGAGCGAAGCGTAGTCATAGATGAACTTGAAAAGGAAGCGGTCGTGTTGAGCTTCCGGCAGCGGGTTGGTGCCTTCCTGCTCGATCGGGTTCTGCGTGGCCATAACCACAAACGGGTTCTCGACCTTGCGGGTGCTACCGGCGACGGTGCCCTGACCTTCGGCCATCGGTTCGAGAAGAGCCGACTGCACGTTGGTTTTGCCGCGATTGATCTCGTCGGCAAGTACGAAGTTCTTGCCGAAGATAGGACCCCAGTCGATGTGCGACTGACGGCTTTCGAGATCGATAACCTTGGTGCCCGTGATTTCCTTGGGCATCATGTCCGGAGTGAACTGCACACGCACGAAGCTCATGTCCGAGATGCAGTGCGCCATGGTCTTGACGCTGTGTGTTTTGGCAAGACCGGGCACGCCTTCGGCCAGAATGTGGCAGATGCCCCCTGAGATAGAGGCGATAAGCAGTCCGGCGCCGATATGCTCGTAGCCGTAGACATACTTGTTGTATTCCGCAAGTACGGCAAGGGCCCGGGCGCGGAGCTCAACAGCAGATGTGTTGTTGGTCATGATCAGAGATCCTTCTAAAGAGTCAGGTCGGGATTGACCTCATCGTTCAACTTAGTTGCAGAAAGAGGCGCTGCCTCAGTCTGCTTTCAAGCATCTGATTAGCCGTGGGCTTTTAAGAACCCGCAGAAAATCTTTTCTTCAGTTTGAGCAGGAGTTCACGCCCAAGCAGAAGCCCTGCCAGTTTTCGCTTAGGCAAGCTGCCGCCGCCGAATGTGATGTTCAGCAGAATGAGCATTGCCAGAGCCAGGCAATAAACATAGAGGTTCGACTGCTTTGGTGTGGCGTAAAGACCACCTGCTTTCTGCGGGAAGTTGTAGCTGACTTTCTCGCTGCCTGGAGGTGCTGCAATCAGGGTCGCTCCTTCTGAAAGCGAAAGCATGTGCTGCAGAATCGCAGGCTCGTACTGAGTCGTGCCTTCGTAAGCACCGTTGCGTTGTCTGGAGGTCGGGTCGTACTTCGGTACTGTAACTGCCGCCGCTCCGCCCAGCCCGACAATCAGCAGATGCACCCGTTCTTGCTTCAACTCAGCAAGCACCTTATCCAGTGCTGCATTGTCGCCGGTGAAACCGCCGTCGGTGAAAAGCACAATGAAGCGCTCTTTGTCTGTGCCGCCTGCAAGTTTGAAGCCGTCCAGTGCTGCTTTCAGTCCGCTTGCCAGGTCGGCTCCGCCACCAGGGGCGGCACCAACCTTGACGAAATTGTCCAACAGATACTTGAGCGCACCTTCGTGGTCTCTGGTCGGATCCCACATGTTGTAGCCTAAGCCCATGACGGTTATGAGCCCG
>JAIEPM010000189.1 GCA_019748395.1 Candidatus Obscuribacterales bacterium | reverse complement strand
AGTTGCAGCTTTGAGAGCCAGATTCATCTTACTTTCGCCGTCCCGGTCAAAAGTATACTTAAGAGCGAATCCCTTTCCGGCGCCGAGAACTAAATCACCACCCTGACGGAGCAAAGAGTCCTCAGGTCGAGCAGCATCGGCGGCTCCACTCAAAACGGACATGACGTAACCAGTTTCGCCCGGGCAGAAAAATCCCAGGCTTTTTACAAATCCGGAACCATGAGCAACCCATGAATCGGCTGTTTTGCGGGCAGCGCGATCGTTTGAAATCGCTTGCCGCATTTCCTTGCGAGTTTCTTCTTCGGCATTGCTGTTACCGCTCAACCGGGCAAGCTGATTTGAAGTTTGCAGGGCTTCAAGCCGCGCCAGAGTTTTATCCTTGCCGTGGATAGGCGAGCTCAAATCGCTCATGAAACGACCCAGGTAGGAAGCGTTTTTGTCATCCTGCCTGTGCTTTAGAATTTCGCGCGCCAGAGCATCAGCTTCCGCCGTGCTTGTTTTTCTATCTGAGAGTGGACTGAGCTCAAAATCCATTAAAACAAGCACTGGCTTGGGTACAAGGGCAGTCTAAAACGGATCTAAGCTGAGCTCAATGGGGGAATTCCCCCTGCCCGTACGGGCAGGGTCGCCGGCGCCGGTTTATTTTTTACCGTTGGATTCGGGCTGTTCTCGGGGCAGTTCAAAAAAGAAAGTCGAGCCCTGACCCAAAACGGTTTTTACGCCGATCCGACCATGGTGCTCGTCGACGATAGCTTTGCAAATTGCCAGACCCAGTCCGGTTCCACCCTTGCTGCGTGTGTCTGATTGATCAAGTTGCTGGAACTTCTGAAATAACTTCGGCACATGGTCTGCCGGAATGCCGCTGCCTGAATCTTCAACCGAAAAGCGCAGCCATTCGGAATCTACCCACTCCGTGCTTATCGATACTTCTCTGCCTGACGGTGAAAACTTGATGGCGTTTGAAATCAAATTTGTGAGTACTTGCAAAATTCGGTCTTCATCACAGGTCACAAGACCAGGGGCAGCCTGTTTCTGATTCAGTTCAATACCAACCTCATCTGCTACGCTTTTCATGCCTTCCAGCGCCACTTGTACCAGCTGCGCCGGTTGAATTTCAGCCAGCTTCAATTCCATTTTTCCGGCTTCAATTTTGCGAATATCCAGAATATCGTTGATCAAGCGAATTAAGCGATCACACTCTTCTCGTCCGATATCCACAAGCTGCCGTGACATTTCAGAGAGCTCTCCGGCAACCCCGCCTTGCATCAAACCCAGCGAAGCCCGAATCGAAGTAAGCGGGGTTCGCAATTCGTGCGATACCATCGAGTAGAACTCACTGACTCTTTTCTCGGCAAGCTTTCGCTCACTAATGTCGCGCAATACCATAATTCCGCCGATCAGATCGCTCTCATCATCACGAAGTGGTCGCCCGGTTGCACTCACATAGATGCCACCGGGGGCGGCACTATTGCGAATAAACATTTCTTCGCCGTCTACAGAACCGCCTTTTATAGCCTTAAAAATCGGCAGGTCTTTAACCGGATATGCCGACCTTTTCATAGCATCGAATATACCGCAGGACTCGGTCCAATCGTGAACGGATCCTGCGAGAATTTCCGCGCCGAAAATGCGCTCCGCCGCAGGATTGCTTTCAGTCACTTGCCCGGACATATCGACAACGATAACGGCTTCCGCCATGTTTGAGAGAATCGCATTCAAACGAGCTTGACTTGCTTCAAGGCGGTCTTCAAATTGCCTCCTGAAAATGAACTGGCCAAGCTGGCTGCAAATGGTATCAAGTGTTTCAAGCAAGCGATCATCAGGCTCTCTGCGTCGGCGGCTGAACAATTCGAAAACGGCCGAGACCTTGCCTTCCGTAAATACCGGTATCACAAAACCCGTTATCATACCGTCGCTGACAGCGAGATTGCTTCTGGGATAAGTTTCGCCCTGACGCAAATCCGAGAGCCAGAGAGCCTCTCCGTTGCCCCATACTTTAGCAAGCAAGTCATTGTCTGCAGCAGCTTTGATTGCCGGATCAGGGTATAGCCCAGTCAGTCGAGCCGGACCTCCGTGCCAGAATGCCGCACAACCCAGTTCTCCGCTTTCCAGGTCATATCGCCAGCAAGCTCCTGCATCCCAGAGCAGGTTTTCGCAAATTGATTTTAAGACTCTTGTAATTGCCGAGTTAATATCATGAGCTTCGGCGATAGCTCTAGCCACATCATACTGGGCGCTGCTCATGCCCTCAATGCGAGCGCGTTCTGCAATGTACATATTGGCTGAAACGAGAAGCAACATCAAAAGAGCCAGCGAAATAATGCCAAGCAGAGCCACAGTCATGATCATCTGAGTGCTGCTGTCGTTGAGCGAACCGGTGCGCAAAGCCAGCAAATGCTTTTCTTCGACACGCATATCTTTAACACAATCTCGAATACGGTCCGTAAAACTGTTGCCGCGACCGGCTTCGATTTTTTGCAAAACCAGATTTATCTGTCCCTGCTGGCGTGCTGCCACAACCCCTTCGGCGAAGGCGAGTTCGTTCTTGAGTTCTACAAGCAATCGGCTGACATTGTCTTTCTGGCTTGGATTATCCGACGTAAGATTTGCCAGGCGATGAATTCGCCCGGATACCCTGGTGAGAGCTTCATGATAGGGACCTAGAAAGTCTTCGTTGATAACAACATAACCACGTTGAGCTGTTTCAACATCACGGATTTGAGATTCTGTGGCTTCCAGTTCCGCCAGAATTTCATGTGAATGAGCAACCTGCTGGCCAAGTTCAATCAAACGCAGTGCATGCTGATAAGCAACAAAAGCAGCAATAACAACCATAGCCACAGCAACCAATCCCAGGAATACGAGATTGTTTCTGAAGCTCGCTGTTTTTTTGCTAGTCACCGACATGACAGAAAAGACCTTCTGCTTTTCAAATTCAGCTAAGACCGATAATCTACGGTCAGCCCCGAGCCGCCTGCTGCTAATGCAAGCATACCCCCGCCACCGGCAGACAAAACCACGTCGAATTCAGACAACAGCAGACTTTGCTGCACTCAAAGCCCCGTTTTCAAGCGAATCTTAACGCAGCAACTTAGCTTTCCACTGGCCGCCGTACTGAGTCTCACCTTTCATGGCAATGTCTCTGCCGTTTGAACTTAGTTCGGCTTTAAAAGTAATTGTGCGACTCTCCTTAGCACCGGCACCTTTCGTGTATTGCCGCACCAGAGTCACTTTCGGGTAATCATACCAGCCGCGCGGAATAGTGAAGCGTTCGCTGGTTTTGTCGATAATATCAACACCATCTCCGGAAACCTTCTTGCCTTCGTTGCGCAGCCACATGCTCGATTTAATCTTTTTGAAATTGTAAGTGTAAGAACAATCGTAGCGCCCGGAAATATCAGCCGGTTTTATGTCGCCCAGGTTATCGGAACTGCTGCTGCCAGCCTGAGTTTGCGCCGGTGCGCCCACAACCTGAGTTAAGCTCAGCCCGGCAGGCTGAGCCGGAGCTTCCTGCGCGGGCGCCGCCAGAGCCGTTTTCGGGTTTGCGACCCAGTTGCCCGTGATGCTCTGTCCGTTCGGACCGGCAGAGTTATAGCTGCCTTCCATCATCCAGCCGGTAAATTCCGGCGACTCCAGATATTTGAGCTCTCCGCTGTAAGCGATGCCCGGGCTGGAGGAAGCAATATATTTTTTCTGGAAAGAAACTTTCGTGCCTTCAATCAAGCCGGATTCCAATTGCCATTCTTTGCCGTCCTGATCGGCCCCCTGACCTTCAAGCGCAGTGCCTTTTTGTACAAGTTGCACACTGCCAATGTAAGGGTTCCCCTTGAATTCGTAGTCGAACTCCCACTCTCCATCAAGAGGTGGCGGAGATGACTGAGCTGCAGCCCCAGTGATTTGTTGTTGACCGGTAAGCTGACCAGGATTGCTGCCGACTGCAGGGTTAGAGCCGGGCTTGTTGCCCTGCAAGTTGACCTTAGCGCAGGAGTTAAGCGCCAACAACGAACAGACTAACATGACAAGCTGTATGGACTTCTGACTCATCTTCACCCCGGAACAACGAACATGACTATGATATCAGATTCGGTATTAAGCCCGCTTGGCATCAAAGTAATGTGGTGCTTTGCAAATAACTGGGTAAACTATTTGATTAGAGAAAGCTGGAGGATATTGAGTGGCAATACCAATTAACACGCACGTGATTGTATTGCTCGTCGGTGGCGAAATCGTGGAAGGCGATGTGGCCATGGCCGATCAGGCTACTTATCTCTGCCTGCGTCGCGAAGGTGAAACCTGGTATCTTCCCTGGACAGCCATAAAATGCGTCAAAGGTCCGGCGCTGCCGGAGCGAGGAATTACCGGCAATTACCCCCGCATGCAACCTTGAATGCCCGCCTCAGAGCGGCGAAACTTTAATCTGCTGAGCTTCCAACCAGCGCAGGGCACGTTGTCTGGAACTCTGTTTTTTCCAGTCTTCCCAGCGTTGCCATTCACCTTCGACTTTTTGCAGAATACTGCGCAAGGAAGCATAGCGATTGGGAGATTCCATTGCTAGCTCGATCATGGTTTTCAGCTTAGGATCGGCACAGGTAAATGCAAAATCCGCCAGATCAAGCTCAAGCTGGTTCTCTTTCGGCTTGGGCACATATAAATAACGTTCGGACTCCATTTCGATTTCGCCGCGAAGATCGCTCAAATCATCAAGCTCAGGACGCACCATGATTACACTGCCCGTGTCCAGATCAAGATAGTAATTGGTATCGCTTGACGGATCTTCAAAAGCAAATGCAAGCTCAGCCATGTCCAGAGAAAGCTCTTTCATCTCAATTCTCCTTGTTTATTCTGGGCACTTGAAAGGAAATAGGATCGCTAAAATGTCCGATAAGGGAGCCATCCGGCCCGCTGCCGATAACACGAATGTTATAAACTCCGCAAGCAGGCAAGCTTGAAATCGGTATTTTAACCCTGCCTCTTCGACCTTCCTGCCGAATCGTCGTATAAGTCTTCGAGGAAAGATGATTAGAGTTGGCATCATCAAAGTTCTGGCCGGGCTTGGAGATTTCGATAAGAATGCTGCTTGCTTGCGGCAGATGCTCCACCGAAAAATCGGCTTCTAAAAACTCAGCACTATCCGAAAGAGCAATCATCCCAAGTTCTGTTGAAATCGGGTAATTGTAATAGGGAGGACTGAAGCGCTTGCCGCCCGCCTGCGCAACGCCCGTCAAAGAAGGGGTCAAAAGCGCCAGATCATTTGCTTTCAGTATAAGCCCGACGCCGGTAACTCTCACCCTGGCGCCGGCCGGGAAGCCGAGAGCCAGCATGCGCGGCATGCCGCCGCTGGACCATCCGTTGGAACGCAATGAAAGCATGTAGCGATGTGTTTTTGCATCATTGACGATCGCATCGCAATAGCAATATCTCTCATTTTTATCGTAATCCGTGTGCACACGTGTAAGCCATTGCAACTCAACTCTCGGCGCCGCAAAAGATGTGGGCGCATCAATTTGAGCATCAACATAGAAATAGTCCGCATCAAGAGCACCGATTTCCTGAGATTCAAAAGTAATCATCGGACCGTTTTCCGAGTTGGACTCAAGCAGCAATTCTTTCTTGTCCGCACTGAGCTTGACGTTACTGTAAAACTCGACGCCGGGTCTCATTCTCAGAGCGAACTGTTCAATACTAACTTCAGCCGGCCAGATCGTTTTCTCTGCTCCGATATCCAACGGAATGAAAGCTTTCAGGTCCTTCTCCCAGCGCAGCGAAGACTGAAGCAGCCGACCACTTCGCAGTTCTTCCTTCAATCGGCCATCCGGAATTGGATTTGAGGAAAGCAAACCGGAAACAGCATCAAAAACCACAGGGACGGGAAGTGAATAGGACGGCGCGATACTTTGCTTTGTCGGCAAATCTCGCAGTATCAAAAAAGGCAGTCCCTGCTTTTCCTGAATAATGCGCATGGACTTCTGACTGGCCTTAAGCTGCCTGGCTGCGTTGCGAGCAGCGGCGTTTTCGTTCCATAGATGCTGAAAACAAAAAATCGAAAAAATCAAAAAGAGAATTGATGAAAGCGCCACGCCGACATAACGCAATTTGCTCTTCAAAACAGAAAACCCGCTAAGTCCTGTTGCCAGAAAAATTGCCAGCGGAGCAGACGCCGCATAAATCCAGCGTTCGCCATAAAGATTCGATTCACGCATAGCCAAGCCGAGCACCGGCAGGCTCAAGCAAATAAGACTGAGAAAAGAGTAAAGCAAAAGGCGACGACTGTCGCGCGAGACAAATGCTCCAGAAATTGAAAGCAGAAGAAAAAATGGATAGAAGATGTATAAGTTGCGATATTGAGTCGAGTATTTGTGCCAGTTTATCTCATTCACCGGCATAAAAAGATGCTTGAGAAAAGGCAGAACATTCTTGAAACGCAAGTCGGGAAGCAATGAAGCGTTGATACCACCTGTAGCGGCAAGATAAGTGCCGCAAATCATAACAGGAAGCAGCATAGAGATTAAGAACAGACTCGGATCTCGCCGTTTCCTCTCGCCTTCAAAAGGCAAAATAAGGAGCATCAGCTCCCAGAGGGCAAAAAGCAAGCAAAGAGTCCAGAGCGATGTCGAACTGCCCACCGCCAACAATACGCAAAGAGAGACTGAGGCAAGCTTTAACCAGTTAGGCTCAACATCATTTCGATGCAAAAAAAGAGCCATGCTGAGAAGATAAAAGAAAGCCGCAAGCACCGAAGCAATACCGCCAAACCAGCCGACCGATTCAAAGTGCAAAGGAAAAACAGAAAAAATAAGGGCGGCAAAGACTGCGGTCAAACGAGCCGCGCCCATTTTCTTTGCGCAAATATAGGTAAGATAAGAACAGGCAAAATGCAGCAATACTTGAATTGACTTGTAGAAAAAAAGACTCTTGCCGAAAATAAACGAGCAAAGGAAAAGAAGTATTTTGGGACTAAAGCCCCAGTTATCCACAGGATCAAAGCCAGGCCAGAAAAAGAATCCAGAAAAGCCCGAACTGCCTTTTAGACGGTGCATTTCTTTCAACCAGCCAGCCAAAAATTGCTCATCCAGTAAGCCGGAAGAGCTGAGAGACAGACAATAGCTGACAAAAGCGATAATCAAAAGAAATATCGGAAATGCAATTTCAAGAATCTGCGGAAGCTTTCCCGCTTCCAAACTTAGAGCCGATGCAGCCTGCGTTTTGCTGCTGAGGAAACTTTGCTCTTCGCTCATAAGCCAATTCAAACTCCGCTGTCGTAATTCCGCAATTATATGTTATTTTGCTGCAGAGCTTTTTATACAGACTAAGAGGGTTGAAAAAACTAGAGTGGAGAAAAGCAGCCAAATCCTTGTCCCCCGCGGCATTCGCTTCAGTTGTTCCTCTTGCTCCAATTGCTGCTTGCAATGGCCCGTGCCTTTAACACAGAATGATTACGAAAGAATAAGCGGACTGAGTCCGCTCGCGGAGAAAGAAACTTTTCGTCCTCTCCGCAGCTCCAGAGAGAATTTACAAGCCTTCACCCACACGCTTGAAAAGCGGGAAAACGGGACTTGCGAGTTTCTGAGCGAGGAAAACTTATGCAAAATCCACCAAGATTTCGGCATTGAAGCCAAACCTTCTATTTGCAGATTATTCCCTTACACATTCACAGTGACACCAGATGCAGTGCTGGCCTCGCTCAGCTTTGCCAGCACTGCAGTGCTAAGCAACAGCGGCTCTTTGTTAAGCGATCAAATCGACACTCTGACTTCTCAATACGAACTTTATAAAGGCCTGTTCAAACCAAACGCCGAACTCTGGCAGAGCCTGCAGCTAATCGACGGTGAAGCTCTTCCCTGGAGAGACTTTAAGAAGCTCGACGACGATTTTAGCGAGCTGCTGTATTCAGAAAATTGCGAGCAAAATAAAGCGCCCACGAATTTAGCAGAGAAGCTGCGAAAGTTCTCAGAGAAGGTTCAGGGGCTTCTGAAGAATCCCTCAGACGCTGAAAAGGAGCCAAGGCTTGAGTCTCGTCCCAAAATCGTCGACCAGATTCTCCTCAAGCATCTTGAGCGATTATATTTTCCCGCTGATGTTTTCAAAAACGACAAATACGATCTCGACGCCCGAGCGATGCTTGGCGAAATGGTAGCTGCCCCTCAGTCAATTAGCTTTGGACAGGGTAAAGAAGCCAGAAAATACGCCGATTTGATCAGCATAAAACTCTCCGGACTTGCCCCGGAAATCGAAGAATTGATAGACCGCTTTTTATATTTGCGATTTTTCTCCAAACTATTTTTCGGACCGGGATTTCATCATCTAAGCTTGCTTGCCGGTCTGCATCATCTAACGACCTTGCATGTAATTTTGAGGCTAAAAATCAAACAATGGATGCTGCTGAATGATGCAGACGCGATCAGTTTCCTTGAGCTGGCCGAGTTGCTGCGCAAACTGGAAAGACGTCTCACGCAACTGGATCTTTCTGCTCAAAGCCAATCAATGCTCGAGGTCCTGCTTTGCAGCCCTGTCAGGCAACAAAGAATCCTCTTTCTGTCAGCCTAGAGCTGATTTTTGAAACCAACAAAAAAATGAGTTGCAGTGTTGTCAAAGCGATTCAGACTAAAGTAAACTTTCAAGACTTCCTTATCTTTTACAGCTGAATGCCAAACCAAAGTTTCACACAGATGCGCTTGCGCAACGCCGAATCCGTCGTTAATACGGTCCGACAGCACCGTGAAATAAGCCGGGCAGACCTTGCTCGTGAAACCGGACTTTCACCTGCAAGCATCACCAGTATTGTTGATGAACTGATTCGAAATGGTTTTCTGAGAGAAACAGAACCTCGCTTCACCATGGCAGGCAGGCGACCTATCGGCCTGGTTTTCAACCCTGAATCAGGCTTTGTGGCCGGCTTTCAGTTCGAGCTCGATTCCATAAAAATTATCATTGACGACCTCGACGGGAAAATGAAATATCCCTCCGAGCAGACTAGTGTCAGCACGACTGCAGAATCTCAAGAAATTGTAGACCTCTGTCTGCATTTACTGAAAAACGCATGCAAGAACATCGGTATATCACCAGCGGCGGTGCGCTGTATCGGCATGGCCGTGCCCGGACCGGTTAGCGAGTATTCACTGGACAAGGACAACAGACGCCCGCCGGAGCTCTACAACAATGTCAAAAGCAATTTGACCAAAACCCTTGCTGTTGAAGTAAAAATCGACAGTCTTGTAAATTCGGCTGCGCTGGCAGAAGCAATGCGCGGCGCCGGAAAGGATCTCGACAGCATGGTTTATTTCAGAGCCGGACACGCTCTTCGCTCGGCGATCTTGCTTGAGAACAAATTGATAAAAGGAAAGAGCCAGCTGGCCGGTGATGTTGGTCACATCATAATTCCAGGGAAAGAATGGTTATGCTCCTGCGGTCGAAAAGGCTGCGTAAACGGCATTGCCTCGGTACCGAGCTTTATTCAGCTCTGCCGCAAAAGTGGAATCAACTTAAATGACGTTGAAGATTTTCCTTTGCTGGCCGGCGAAGGCTCCGATATCTTTCTGAAATTGATTGAGGACTGCGCGGAAGCCATTGCATTTGCTGCAGCTGCTGCCGTAAATATCCTGGCACCGGATGCTTTAGTTTTCTCCACGCCATTTCACAATTGCGGCGCGGCTTTTGAAACTCCACTGGCAAATGCCCTGAGCCGCTTCAGTCAACAGGATCTCTTGCGTCAATGCCGGGTCCTGAAAGCACAAGCCAAAAGCCCGAGCGAAGCGTACGGCGCAGCCCTTTCGGCACTGCATAACTATCCGTTATTGGACAAAAGCGCAGCCCGGAAATCCTGAGCAAAACAAAACCCCGGTGTTTTGAAAAATTGTTTTGGCGCAAAAGCCTTTTGGTCCTAAAATAAATGCCGTGCAGGAAGCTTAAGACAGGCTTTCTCAAAATGAAAACTCTAGTGAAAAGGCAAAAAAATGACTGAGGCGGAGTTCCTGATTAAAGAGCTGGCTCCGGCCGATGCGGAAGAGTTCTGGAAATTGAGATTAAAAGGTCTCAAAGAAGAAGCGCATGCATTCGGGGCTTCCTATGAGGAAAGCCTTAACACTGATATGGATACGGTGCGCAAAAGAGTTTCCTCAACTCAAAATTCATTTGTACTGGCTGCGGTGATTGCTGACAAATTCGTCGGAGTCACGGGCTTTTATCGTTATCAGGAAGGGATAAAAAGCGCTCATAAGGGTGTTCTCTGGGGCGTTTATCTCCTGCCCGAGCATCGAGGCAGAGGTATTGCCAAAGTGCTTCTCAAAGCTGTAATTGAAAAAGCAAGAAGCTTACCCGGAATCGAGCTTATCCATCTCGGGGTTAATCCCGCCAATCAGCCCGTGGTCAAGCTATACGAGTCGCTTGGTTTCAGCAAATGGGGCACGGAACGACACGCTCTTAAAGTAAACGGCGAATATGTTGACGAGGATCAGATGGTTCTCTGGTTATAGCCTTCTGTAACAAGGAGTCAAGGTTGCCAAGAATCAAACTTATCGACTATTTAATATGAGCTAGAATGGGATAAGCGGCCAAGGCCGAAGCGTCCCCCATTTGTACGGTTCGATGAAATCCTGCGCTGCATGTAAAAGCGAGCTTGAAGATTATGTTCTGTATTGCCCAAACTGCGGCAAAGCAGGTCTGGATTCAGACGCCCCGATAATATCGGACATTGCCCCCTCGAAAGAAGAACTTTCGGAAAGCTATAGAACCTGGATGGAAAGAGGACAACAATGCCTCGAATCCAGGAACTACGAAGAAGCCTGCAACGCCCTGCGCGAAGCAGTTAAGCGCAGCCGGGTTCTGGAACAGGCGCAAACTAAAGAAATTGAAGCGAGAAAAGCTCTGGCTGACGCGCTGGAGAAGCTCGGTAAAACTCCGGAAGCAGCAGATCAGTATCGAATCATGGCGCAGGAGTGCAGCGACTCCGCCCTGGCCGAGCACTGGTTGAAAAAATCACAAGATTTACTGGCCAGCTCGACCCTGGCATTTGACGAACTTTTTAAGAAAGAAGCATTTCGCCGTCTTCTAGATGAAGAAATTCGCTACGTACCTCTATACTGCAGCGGCTGCAAGCGCCTGCTGGCAGAAGCAGAAGTATATGGATTTCGACGCGGGCGCGGTGAGAATGTCCGCTGCTGGTGCGGTATTGAAGACCGGCCGCTGGCAAAAGAAGGGCAGCTGCATCAGACTGCATTATCTCAGGGACAGGTACTGAGCAGCAGTCAAAGAGCCAGAGCCATTCAGGTCGCAGGAAAAGAGCTTGCCGACGGCAAAAGGCGTTCGACAGCCTGCATGCTCGCTCTTTTCGGCGGCTGGTGCGGAGCACACAAGTTTTACCTGGGCGAATCAGTTGCAGGCTGGATTTATCTTTTCTGGTTTTGGACACTTGTGCCGTTTTTTCTTTCTATATACGAAGCTCTGATCCTTTCGCAAATGAACATCGTCACCTTCAATATGACCTATAATCTCGATCAAGTTCTGGCGCTAACATTGCCGGAAGACACAAGCATTCAAAGCAATAAGATGGAGCTCTTCTCGCTTGAAACAGCAGAAGAAGAGCAGGAAAACAACGAGAATCAAGAGGTTCTAAAAAATGGCTCTGGCGGAAAAGAAGTGTGAGGCATGCATCAGTGCCACTCGCGCCCTAAAAAGAAGCGAGTTTGAAGCACTATTCAGCGAATTGAAAAACTGGAATATTGAAAACGATCATCATCTGAGCAAGTCATTCAAAACAGCAAATTTTAAAGAAGCGCTCGAGCTTGCAAATCAAATCGGTGCTCTTGCCGAGCAAGAAGGTCACCACCCGGACCTGCATCTGGCCTGGGGACTTTTGAAAATCGAGATGTGGACACACAAAGTCGATGGACTCACCGAAGCAGATTTTGTTCTGGCTGCCAAAATCGACCTCATAAGAGCTTGAGAAAATAATTCCTCAGACAGCTAATGAAAGAAGCTTAACCGAGATAGCAGATCCTGAAAGGGAGAGGCTTTCAACTGAAAATTCGCTGATTGCGGCGCCTCAGAGTTGTCAAATGCGGAGAATTAATTGGATATAGCTGAGAACTGTTCATATTATGAAATCAAAGTTCTCCGCAGCACATAAACTTGCCGCCGGGCAAATCTCTTGCCTGGAGCGGTTTTTGGCACCGGTATCCAAGAATGTTTAACGCCGTCCACGACACTTTTTATGCTCATCATATTCCTGTTTTCGAAAGAAAGCTGAAAGAAAAAAGCAGCTTTAAAACAGGAATAGTCGGCAACGGCAATTCCGCACGCGCACTGGCCGCATATCTCAAAAGCAAAGACCATCAAGTGAGTTTTCTGGCACGCTCTGAAGAGAAGCTGGCATTTTTAGGAGAAGAGCGGCTTCTAAAAGCAGAAGGAAAAATTGAAGGCAGCTTCAAGATCGAAGCCGCTTATGCGGATGCCGCAGCATTTACAGCAGCTTGCGAGGTGATTTTCATAGCGACAATCACCGGCGCTTACGAAGAAATCGCCTTTAGACTGGCACCATTTTTGAATGAAACACAAAGCATCATTCTATTTTCATCAAAACTCGGCGGCTCACTACTCTTCGAAACAGCCCTGAAAAAGGCTGGAGCAAAGCTGCCTCGCATAATTGAAACAGACGCGCTTTTCGCCTGTCGAATCAAAGAAGAAGAAAACAGCATCTGGATTCGAGGCTTCAAGGAATGGACGCTTTTTTCGTCGGCCAAACGTTCTCAAAGCGAAGAGAATTCCGCTTTCATGAAGAAGTTCTTCCCGGGCTTGAGTCCGGCAGTAAATGTAATTGAAAGAGGGTTGACCGACTTCGGAGCCGTAGCCCATGCGGCAATTGCCCTTGCCAACGTCAATTTGATTTCTCGAAAAGAATCATTCCTTTTTTACTACGAAGGCATGACACCGGAAACAATTCGCCTGCTCGAGGCAGTTGAGGACGAATTTCGCAGGCTCGCATTTGCATACGGCAGCGAGCTTATCGCAATGAAAGATTTGCTTGATCGTTATTACGGATGTGATAACAGTTCGTTATATTCAGCCATGACTTCAGTGCCGAACTATCGCTATAGCCTTGGTCCGGACTCGCTTGAGCACCGTTTCCTGCACGAAGATCTCTGCTCCACTCTGGTGCCTGCGCATTATCTTGCCCAACTTGCAGGTATCGAAACACCGGTTATCAACGGTCTGGTCAGCATAATTTCGGCAATTACCAGAAAGAATTTGCTTGCGGAAGGACGAAATCTGACAAGCCTGGGATTGCAGCAACTTAGCTATAAAGAAGTCTACGCTTATGTCAACAGCTAAGGAACAGAGCGGCAATTATTTTTGGATCACTGCAACTTTGCTGGCCGCCAGCATCGAGCCGATCATTGCCAAAATCGGCTATGCCGCTAACTGCACACCGCTGCAACTGCTTTGCCTGAAAAGCATCGTCGGAGCACTGGTTATCTATCCTCTCACCAGAAAAGAAAGCTGGCTGGCTGCATCCGAGCTCAAAACAATCATTCCGGCTGCGCTGCTTCTGCTTTGCACCAGCACTCTCTCACTCTCGGCATTACAATTCATTCCGGCCAGCTTGCTCATTACGATTTTAACCGTAACACCGGCAGTAGTGGCACTGGTCAACCAGGCACTCGGCAGAGATACACTAAGCAAGAAGTTCTGGCTTGGATTCTTCACTTGCGTTTTGGGTTTGCTTTTCACACTTAAATCGGAATTTGCCGGTATACATGCTTTAGGAATCGGGCTGGCGCTGGCTGCGGTTTGCAGTTCCAGCACTTACAGAGTATTGATGGAACGAATAACCTCATGCTACAAACCGGCGATAGTCTCGCGCTATATTTTCCTGATTAACGGTGCCTGTTCACTCAGCCTTGTTCCATTTGTGTTTCAAAACGGCTTGCCCGGGAATCTTCTACTGAGCGGACTCTGGCTGGGCACAGCAGCCGCAGTAGCGAATCTGGCATTTCTTTATGCGATTTCGATTCTGGGCGCCACAAGAGTTTCTATTATAAGCATGCTCGAGCGTCCAATCGTGATTTTAATTGCGGCAATTGTACTTAAAGAAGCGCTCAGCCCGGCTCAGATTCTCGGGATTATCCTTGTTTTTAGCGGCGTGCAAATCGCCAAAGTCAAACGCAATCAGAAAACACAAGAAGCAAAAGTAGCGACCCTTACAGCAAGCACAGGCAGCCTGAGCCGCTGAGCTCCACCTGAAATTTAAGGCGATAGCAATGCCTTTATTTGCGGCAAGTCCTGAGATTTCGGATCAAGCAAAGCCGACTCCTCCACTCGTCTCAAAGCTTCGCGATAATGCTCGGCGCGGGAGGCAGGATCATTCTGTGCAAAAGCCAGATGAAGAATTGCAAGATCTCTGCCGACTTTCGCCTTGAATCTTGCGTCGGCATCGGAAAGCGTTTTCTGATATTGAGAAAGCTTCTGAGCCAAATATTTCATATCTTCAGGATGCACCGACACAGCATCCTTAACTTGCTTGTAAACCAGCGGAATATCATGCTTTGCATAAACACGCTCAAGTGACTGACGTGCTGAAACTTGCAATTTCTCCAGTTGATTTATATAACTCTCGTCGATTGTCGTTCCGGCAATATCTTTGCCTTTGTTCTCTCTGGCGAGCTTGACTGCATCTTGCAAGTTACCGGTTGCGGCACGCAAGTAATTGCTTGCTTCTGCGCCCAGATCATAATCGCTGCCGGCCAGAATTCGAGTGCCTGTTTTATCCCAGGCATTTCTGTCGATTCTTGTGCCTCTGGATAAAAGGCTTTCACCTTGCCCCAGCATCAAAGCGGCCGAACCTCTTTCACGATCAATCAGATTCGTTGAGGCATTGGCTGTCTGCCAGTCCCTGATCAGAACAGCAGAAGCAGACTCATTGCGGTCGCTGAATTTGCGCATCTCAGCTGCAGCAAAATTAAAGCGTTCATTGCCGGGATTCTTCAAATCATAATCAACAGCACCGATTACCTGATCGCGCATACGAGGTTCCGTGCGACCTGTCAGTTCATAACGAGCATCAAGATAGTTCCAGGTTTTACCGGCCAGCCATCCACCAACGGCAAGTCCGACTCTCAGACGCGGGTCTCTCACGGGCGCCAGAGCACCGGCAGTTGCAAGTCCTACTTCAGGCAAGCTCGGCCGGCTCATCGCACTAAAAATGCCGGTGGGCGGACCAAGGTGCTGGTCCATCATATGCGAAACACCGACCATTGCCAGAGAACCGATGATCTTTGTGGGAGTTGAGGCTTTGGAAAGCAGCAAGAGGGGCATGCCGATGCCTTGAAGTCCCCAGTGTGCGCTATTTGCAAGCTCAGGACTGTTGCCCAGAGCCCGGTCTAGAAGATTGTCCGCAGCCACGGTCGCTGTTGCCACAAGCAAACCTTTGCCCGCGCCGCGCAAAAACGAATCTCGGGCGCTGTTGATAGATCCGCGTTCAGCTTGTGTCAATCTCTGGACTGCCAGATTTCGCGCAACTTCTGTTTCAGCCAGTGTTGTTTGGGCCGTCTGATTTATATGAGCGGCTTTCCAGAAATCGTCAGCCTGACTGGCGATCGGCGCAGCTTCTGCATGAGTAAACAAACGTGTGCGAGCCTGTACCTCGGCTTCCGTACCGGCATTTCCTAAAATATTTGCTGAATTGTACAAACGATTGTCATTCACCATCGAAAGCCGCGCATTCCACCAGGCTTTTTCCAGTTCAGGCAACGGCTCGCCTGGAATCTGTCCCTTTAGTTGATCAATCAGCTCAGTTCGAAAACGAATCTGTCTTTCCAGCGTGTGCTCGGCAGCATTAGCAGCCGTCTTTATTTCCGGCAGTTTCGCTTCGATGCCCTGCAAGATCAAAGTACGCTCAGGCACAAGCGCCTGTGACGGACTCATATGATTACGCCAGAAAGCCGTCAGGCCGCTTCTAGCCTCCGGTGCAACTTTACCGGTATACAAATCCGCATAATGAGTGCCGACACCTAGAGCGGCGCCGGTGGCTCCGGCAGTCAAATATATGGAACGCGCATCAGCATTTATGTAAGCAGATTTTCTGGCTTCGTCATCGGTCAAAAGCGGCGATTGAATTCGGTCCGGTTTTAAGATCGGCCAGTCCTCAGGCTTGGCCGGCGGTTTATCCGGCGGCGGAGGCTCAGGCTTAGGCGGCGCAGCTTCAAACCAGTGAATCCCCCATCCCAGTGGAAGATCTTCTTTGCTGAATGGACTGCGCGGTGCCGGATTGTCGGTAGGCCACCAGGGTCCACTTGTGTCCGGAAACTTAGGCCTGTTGCTGCGCGGTTCTGCCGTTTGGGGCGCTCCGCTTTCCTGCTGCATTTGTGTGTTTCGAAAACGCTGCGAAACAGAGGGACCACCGTTGAGAATCTGTGCTCCGAAGTCTATTTGAGGAAGTCTTGGCGCGGGTTCGCGCTCTGCATCTGCTCTGGCTTTGTCCGACATTGCCTCTGATCCTTTGCTCAGACCAGTTTAGAATCAAAGCGGAATTATGATAATACGTAATTTCCGATGCTCAGCGCTCAGGCTTTCTTCGGCTTTCCACTTCTCGAGTTTTAACCAGTTCTTTAATCCGTTCATTCAGACCAAGTTTATTGCAGTCAGCAATCATAGAATGCAGATATTGGTCCAGTCGGGATTGTCCTTCTATGCTTTTTGGCTCGCGATTAATGATGATCTCGGCAGCCAAGCCATGATAGTGCAAAGCTTTTGCCCACTTAGACTGCTGATCGAAGAATTTGGCCAGGGCTTCGTAATCTCTGGCCTCGTCCAAAAAATAATCTTGGTAAGCAGTTTTGTTTGCGGCAAGCTCATTCAAAACAATCTTCTCAAAAGCTTCAGGCTCCTGATCTAAGAGCAAAGATTCGCAAATAGGACCTTCCAGAAAGAGGCAGCGCTCAGTCGTGTTAACGTCACAAACGGTATCGCTCAGGGTCTTTGCAAAATGCCGCACTTCCTGCAAACTTTCTTTCCTTTTTTTCTCTTTTGCTAAAAGAAGAGCATGATTAGCGATGGCTTTCAATTCAATACTGGAGCCTCGAAAGTCTCTGGAAGCAATTGCCAGAACCTGAGAGATCAGGGCTTCGGACTTTCCAAGCAAATCGTGCTTTAAATAGATGTCGGCCGCGTCGTTCTTCACTGTCAGCAGCTCATGAGAGTTATTACCATAGGCAGCAGCAGTGCAACTAAGCGCTTGATCAATTACAGCTAGATTTGAAGCCGCACGCCGCAAAACTTGAATTCGCAGAAACTGCAAAATCATAAAATCATCAACGTGCATCTTCAATTTGCTGCCTTCACTGCAATAGAAATTGCATTTATCTTCATAAGCAGGGTCGCTTCCGCAGCTGTCGCTGGCGGCATAGGCAGCAGAAACATAAAGCTTCGGCAAGAACTCTCTTGAAAGCAGACTGTTTTTCTTGCTGAGTTCAATAGCTTTTTGGAAAAGCAGAAGAGCCTCTTTCGGTCGACCTTTCTTTGCCAGTAAAATCCCGTTTTCATGCAAGCTTTTCACTTTGGAAAAGTCGCTCTTGGAACGCAACGAGTCCAAAGTGTGCATTTGCGCTTTTGGCGCCCTTGAACTTAAATTGCAAACAGCAAGAAGAAAAAGAGAAAGACCAAAACAGCTCAAAAGCAAAAGCAGCAGCGGTAATTTCCCTCTAGCTCTTGCTTTCCTTTTAAGACGCGGCAGGCGATCAAGAGTCATTTTTTCGAGAATATCGCTAAGCGCTAGAGCCAGCTCCGATGCATTGAAAGGACGCTTGGAAGGCTCTTTTGCCAGGCCCGAAAGGATCAGCTCTGAAAGTTCTTTGCTAAGATCGAACCTTGTACTTAGCTCAAAAGCACTCGGTGGCGCCAGCTCACAATGTTGCTGCATCATCTCGTAAACAGTCTCGGCCTTGAATGGTGTTTCACCGCATAAAGCCTCATACATTACGCAAGAAATCGAATATATGTCGCAACGATAATCGAGCTTCTCGCCGCGACACTGCTCGGGGCTCATATATGCAGGACTGCCGATGAAAGAGCCTGCTTTGGTAAGCGCTTGAAGTTCAGCACCATCCAAATTCAATTCTTTAGCAATACCGAAATCAAGCAGCTTCACGCTTTGGGACCCGTCGGAAATTTTTGCAAGCATTATATTTCCCGGCTTTAAATCGCGATGAATCAGCCCGCTCTCGTGCGCGTAGGCAAGCGCCTTTAGAATCGGCACAAAAATATCTCTAAACTTGCTCAGCCTCAGGGGAGATTCTTCTTTCAACTCATCAGCCAGCGAAGCTCCTTCAAGCAATTCCATAATCAAATAAGGCTGGCCATCTTCACTAAGCCCAAAAGAAAAAACTTTTACTATATTAGGATGGTCCAGATTACTGGTTAGCTTTGCTTCCTGCTTGAAGCGAGCCAGATCGTCATCGGTATAAAGATTGGCAAGAA
Source organism: Candidatus Obscuribacterales bacterium (assembly GCA_019748395.1). Classification (GTDB taxonomy): domain Bacteria; phylum Cyanobacteriota; class Vampirovibrionia; order Obscuribacterales; family Obscuribacteraceae; genus JAIEPM01. The sequence goes on along the minus strand of JAIEPM010000189.1, from coordinate 281 downwards.
CTTTTACAGCTACATCACGCTGCATACCGAGCTGCCGGGCTTTAAAAACATTGGAAGTTGCCCCCCGGCCAATTAAAGAAAGAATTTCGACCCCCTCAATTTTGGGGCTTTGAGTCGAAACACTTTCCAGTCCGGGAGCCTTATCTTCTAACATCGCCTCTAAATCAAAATCACAATCATTGCCATATACCCGGAGCTCCAGCAGACTAAGCGAGTCAACTCAAATCATCATCATTTCAAAAGACTTTCAAATTGAGTATCATTTTGTATTTCAGGGAATC
>JAIEPM010000264.1 GCA_019748395.1 Candidatus Obscuribacterales bacterium | reverse complement strand
TGCGCTCAATAAAGCGCGATGAGCTTATATTGCCTGAGTCGGTGCTTGAGCAAATTGACCACCATACGTCCAAAATTTCACTCCACAGGCAAATTCTGACTGCGCGCGGGCAGCATTTGAAAAGGGGGTTGCTTCTTTATGGACCGCCTGGCACAGGCAAATCTATGACCATAAGGCATTTGATTGGAATCATGCCGGAGCGAACAACAGTTTTGCTGAGCGGCAATAGTGTTAAGCATCTGGAAACTGCGTGTGGGCTTGCACGGGCGTTGCAGCCGGCGACGGTTGTAATTGACGATGTAGACCTGGTGGCGGAGGAGCGCAGCGGGCGCAATGCGAATCCGCTGCTTTTTGAACTGCTTAATCAAATGGATGGAGTTGGCGATGATGCCGATCTTTTATTCCTGCTCACCACAAATCGACCCGAAGCTATTGAATCTGCAATTGCAGCGCGCCCCGGTCGTATTGATCACGCCGTTCTGGTGCCGCTGCCGGATGACGATTGCCGAGCGCGATTATTCAAGCTATATGGTCGGGGCTTGCCGATTTTGCTGAGTGATGAGTCTGCGCTGATTGAAAGAACTGCCGGAGCCAGCGCGGCGTTCATTCGTGAGATGTTCAGGAAAGCGGCTGTATATGCTCTGGAAGATGGTGCCGATGCACGAATTCAGGACCGGCATTTTGAAAAGGCTTTTGCCGGCTTGCGCGCCTGCTTGACCGGGCGCTTGTTCGCTTTTGCTGCTGATACTTGAAGTTGAGCCTCAGCCTCGCTTCTCTTGCTTCTTCTGATCTTCCAGCTTCCGCTTTTCGCGTTTGATGTTTTGCCGATTTTCATCCAGCGAGAGTCGCTGCAGATCAAGCTTGTGTGAGACTTCGTCGAGCTTCAGCCGCTGCTTATCGTGCTTGAGTCTTTGCTGGTCAAGTACGCGATATTCCTGGCGCAATTGATCCCTGCGTTCGTCGACAAGCCTGCGCTTCTCATCAACGGCGCGCGATTGCTCGTCGATTTTTTTGCGCTGCTCTCTCAGCTTGTGCGATTCTTCGTCCAGATTATATCTTTGCTCGTCCAGCTGCAAACCCTGCAGGTCGAGATTATGCCTGGGCTCGTCCGCTTGAATGCGCTGCTTTTCTAATTCGCGCCGCTGCTCATCGAGCTTGTCGCGCTCGTTTTCCCATTTGCTCCAGGCGTTGTCGTTTTGGAGCTTTTGCTGCTCCAGTTGCTCAAGGTCTTTTGACGGCTCTTTTGCGGATTCCTCCGCGCTCCGGCTTTTGTCGGTTGTCGAAGCATCAGATAGATTTGATTTCCCTGCATTCGAGTCTTTGCCAGTCTCGTTTTTTGCTTTCGCTGCTTTGCTCTTCGCCTCGGCAGGAGCGTTCCACGCACCAAGAGAGAGTGCAAGCGTGGCAGCGACAATCGCAACCCTGAAAATTTGCTGGCTCATGAAAATATCCTCGCTCAAAACGCCGACTGATCTCTAGACCAGGCTGAGATCATACCTCTTTTGAGAAGCTAATCCAATTCAAGCCCCAAATTCCGTGCGCCCTCTATTGTCGGCTCCAATTTGTGGGAATATTGTGCCTGTCGGTTTGATTGAGTTGTAAGCAGCCTGATGCCCCCATACGAATTGCCTCCCGAGTCTCTAGACGTAAGCGCCGAAACCCTCGCGCGCATCTTCGATGACGTTACCAACTCATACAAATTCCTCTTCTTTCTTGCGCTGCTCGAGAACATCGAGCGGAATCATTTCGACGCATCAATTCCGATCGGTCTTGCAGAGATGATTTTGGATATGCTGACCCTGGCGTGGTACCCGCATATTTATTTCCGCCTTTCCTTCGGGCGGCTGGATAAAATTGCACTCGCGCTCGATGCCGCCGCGCCCAGGCAAATTCTCGCCGCGCAGCCGCTCAAGCCCTGGGACAGGCGGGAGATTCGTAAGGTGATTGCCGCCAATCTCAAGGATAATCAGCTGGCTAGATTCGTTCCTTATAGATTGATTCGACCATTCTTTCCGGAGACTCGCGGAATGGCGAAGGACCACGAGGTGAATTCGCGGGTGGCGGAGCTTGCTGCGGCTGAATTTGCAAATCGAAAGCCGCTTTATAAGTTTGATGCGCGGCAGGAGCGTTTGATACTTCATTCAAGCTGGGCGCGGTATTTTCAGCACAACATTCGTTTGATTCGCGGCTGGGCGCACTGGCATTTTCTGGAGTACATGCAGCGCTGCAACCCGAGCGTGCCCGGCATTGCGCACAAGCTTTTTGCTCCGGCTGAGCGGGAGTCGCTGGAGAAACAGACCGCGTACTGGAAGGCTGTACTGACGGCGGAGCGGCTGCCGTGTATTTACACCGGTGAGCTGCTTTCGGCGGATGCGATTTCGCTGGACCATTTCGTGCCGTGGTCGTTTGTAGTTCATAATCAGCTTTGGAATTTAGTGCCTACGTCCAGGTCGGTTAATTCGCAGAAGTCGGATCGCTTGCCTGACCGGAAGTTCTTCGCCGGCTTTGTGGCGACGCAGGCGAAGGCGGCAATGGTTAGCCGGAATTTGCTGAAAGCGAAAAGCTGGCAAGACCAGATGAGTTGCTATCTTTCCGATTTGGGGCTGGCGAATTTTGAGGCGCTGCTGGATGCGGAGCAGCTTAGCAGCGCCTATGAGGGGACGATTTTGCCGTTGCTGAAACTGGCTGAGGCGAATGGTTTTGAGCCGGGGTGGGTGCCGAAATGAGATGCATCATTGCGATCTTAGAGTCTCTAATATTATTAATTAGTATCGCTTTTGAAAGGTTCAAAGACCGCAGTAGTGCTTATGCGCTTTTAGTAATTCTGGGTCGATGTTTTTGGAGCCAGGATGAACAGGGATGCCGTTGTATTGTTTGTAGTAAAGATTGCTTTTTATTTTTGGGGAAAGGATAACCGATCGCGAGAATGGATCAATTGCGACCAGTCCTGCATCAAAGAGTAGGTGTACATCAGCTCGTAACACGATCCCGTTAGAGATATGATTCGAACCAGGTCCTCTATAGGGTAGGACATGAGCGGCTTCCAATACGTCTGGAACATTACACGCGGTAATTGCGCATTGCCTTTCGTAAATGGTAAGGAGTTGTTCTCGAAATTTCATTTGCCCTTGTCTCTGCACAATGTTGCTTAAGCGCCGCATACGTAGATCTGGCGCCTCACAAACTTGTATAAGTGAATCGAAAGATTTTGAGTATTCAAAGTCGGATTCAGTGGCTTGTTTGGGATATTTATCATTAGCTGTTTTTGTTGTACCTTCAAGTAGATAGTAGCCAGCGGACTTTCCTATGATCCTCGCAAGTCCAAGAACTGAATAACGAACATTTGGTTTTGGAGATAGTTGCCTAAGCACACCTATTGGAATCTCATCTATTAGGCACTGCTTCATAGCTCTGTTGGACGAAAGTTGCTCTGGATCCTTACCTTCTTGCTCTTCTTGATAATAAAGATATGTCCAAATTCCATTTTCTTGGTGAATTGGGTCGTGGTCTCCGTATGTACTTGAGAGAGTCTGTTTGACGCTTAGGGCGTAGTTAGACCAAGCAGGTTTGTAGATGCCCTTTGCTCTGTTCGCCAAGATAGTTTGATCTGCCATGGCGATCGGCCATCCAAAAACTTTGCCTGTGTTTTCGCTGAACCACGCCAATGCTCTTTTATGTCTCGGCGGCAATGAATCTGGAATTGGAAGCATGATAATGCCTTGTAATTGGTAGGCTGAGAAGGTTCTCTTTTCTCCGCAGCATATTCGGGACTTTCGATTTGTTGGAAGTTTATTTTACAGGGATTTATGTTGATTGGAAAATCAAACACCTAGTCTTGTGCCTACTAAGCGGGGGTAGCTATTTCATCAACCACCCTTTGATCTCTCCCCCGTAAACGCCGGGTCGCACACATCCCAGCATAGCTGCGTCAAAAATATCCCCTGCCGTTTCTCCTCGATAAACTTCTCCTCCACCAGCATCTCAAACGCCTTGTCGTATCGTTCCAGCCCCATTGCCTCCTTCAACTCAAGGAGAGGTCGGTAGTCATCAATCATCCGATATTTCGCGGGGTCGCCCTGAAAGTGAAGCCCAAGCACACAAGCTGCAAGAAGGCTTTCTTGATCATCGGTAATTATCCGCAGCAGCCGCCGCACGTTTTTCTTTCTCTCTTTCTTATCGCCTGCCATCAATACTTTGATTTCATCTGCCACTACAGGCAGTTCGCTCAGTTCAATGCCGATGCGCCAGCTCGCAACTTCCTCTGCCTTTTCCAGTGTGGTGCCATTATCCCAGCCAAGGAACATCCAAAGGTTTGCCAGGTAAATCTCGCGCGCTTTGTTGCGGTATTCGGCATCTACATCCTTAAGCCAGGATTGCTTCTTCCCCGCAAACTCCTCGGCGAGCAATTGGCTGAGCCCGGTTTTGATGCAATTGTGGTTCTCTGCCAGAATCTCCTTCGCCTTGAACCAGGCGTTAATCAATGCGTATTTATAGAACGGCATCTGCTCGTTTATTCTCATTCAAGCACCTCGCGTCCAGTGGGGTTCCGGGCTCGGTTTCCTCGCAGCCCGGCAGCATGAGCGCTCCTGCCCGGACGCATGCTGGTCCGAGCGGAACGCCTGCAGCGGGTCTGTGCTTCCCGCTGCTCAACTTATGAATCAATCATAGTGTATGAGAATGCAGAATATATGCAGTGCTGTCCTAATTCTTCAAGAGCGAACGATGATCGCCTTTGATGACACCGGGAATTTGAGCAAGAAGCCGGCGTTTAAGCTGCTTGTCAGCGCCTGGCTTTCCCAGGCTTTGGTTATTTGCGAATTCATCGTGCCTGATTACCTCGCTTGGTGAATTCACCTTTATTGTGTATAATCTTGCACATTAGGACCCTGCATTGGCGATAAGAGGCAAGATATTGCACTTTGGTTTATCCAGCACGAAAGAGATAGCTGAGGAGTTTGGCAAGAGACTTCGGGCTCATAGACTCGCCCAGAATTTGCAACAGACTGAGCTGGCAGCTCGCGCGGGTATATCACGCCGCACCCTGATAGACTTTGAGCAGTCCGGACGTGGTTCTCTGGATGTTTTCTTGCGCATAACCTATGCCTTGGGGCTCATCGATTCTATGTCCGAGCTGTTTGAGTTAAAACCCAAATCCATCAAAGAGATGGAAAGGGCTGATGAAAAAAGACAACGAGCTTCACGGAAACAGCTCAAATGAAGAAGCTTAGCGTAATTTATGAGGGGTGGGGAGAGCGATATGAGCTTGGAGTTCTCGCTGACAATGAAAGAGAAATTCTTTTCGAGTATTCGAAACATGCAATAGAACGCGGTCTGGAACTGTCTCAGTACAAGCTTCCCCTGAGAGCGGAATCATACAGTGGATTTCCTGAACATCAGCTTCGATTGCCGGGATTGATCAGTGACGCCTTGCCGGATGGATGGGGCATGCTTTTAATGGACAGGCTATTTCGGAAAGAAGGAAGGAGCCTTGCTGATATTTCTCCGCTTGATCGACTTGCATTTATCGGGGACAGCGCGATGGGAGCTCTAACCTTTGAGCCGCCTGATAGAGAAGCGTTAACAGCTAAAGATATACGGTTATTGGACATTGCACGTGAAGTTCGGCAGTTTATGGATGATTCGAGCGAAGAAGTTTTGCGCGAATTGGCGCTGCTCGGCGGCTCGCCCCACGGTGCTCGTCCAAAAATTTTAGTGAATTTTGATCGAAAAAATAACCGCATGAGCACTTCACAAAGCAGTACTGGGATTCCAATGCTGGTTAAATTTCCCGCAGAAAACGAGAAAAAGGAGGTCTGTGCGGTTGAGGCAGCTTACGGTAGGATTGCTGCTGCCTGCAAAATTCGGATGCCTGTGACGGAGTATTTTGATCTTGACCGAAATCTTTCCGCGTTTGGAGTAGAGCGTTTCGACCGACTTGAAGGGATGCGGATACCTATGCACACTGCTGCGGGAGCTGCTCATGTGAATTTCCGAATCCCGCAGCTTGATTATGTTGCTCTTTTGCGGCTAACCAGATTGATGACACGAGATGCGCGTGAGGTGAGGCAAGCATTTGAGAGATGCGTTTTTAACGTGGTGTTTAACAATCGTGATGATCACTCAAAAAACTTCTCATTTGTTTTGGACAGAGATGGTCACTGGAAATTCTCTCCAGCCTATGATCTGACATTTTGCGAAGGTCCTCGCGGTGAACATCAAATGGATATTTGCGGAGAGGCGCGATCTCCTTCTCGCAGACATCTGTTTGAGCTTGCTGATAAAAACGATATTCCTGAGCGAGATGCTCTAGAAATAATTGAACGAACTACCGCGGTTGCAGACGATTTTACAGACTTTATGGATGAATTGCCGATCAGCAAAAAGACTGTGGCGACGATTGCAAGAAGAGTAAAAGAGAATTGCGATCTCTTACGGTGAGTATTTGTGCTGCCCGACCTGACTCAGGAAAATTAGCTATCTACTCTCAGGCTATAGTGCTTTCTTGTTCAATTGTTTAGTCTTCATTTGACTCCGAGGATAGGCTTTGTTTCGGAAAAAGTTTCGAAAAAATTTCTCCGAATATTAATTTTCGGGTTCTTGATATAGAGCTATTGAGATGAGCTGATTTACTTTTCTAGTGGCGACTGTTTAGCTTGTGGCCAATACGTAGAGTCGATTTCCAGCGGACGTCGCCGAAGTAAGTTTGGCGCTCGCTCCCGGAGTTTCTTGCGGCTGCAAATGTCGGAGCGTAGTCCCAGGTTGGCGAAAGCTTGTTGGATCATTATCGGAGAAGCATCAAAGTATCCGCTCTCAAGCCAGCGGCTCTGCTTTCCGCTAATTGAATTTGCCATCTTCACCAGGCTGGAAACCTCCAGAGTTTCCCGGGTGAATCTTTTTATTTCGGTCCCGTCGCTCCTCAGAACGCGGACCTGTTGCTCCTCTGTTAACGCCACTGCCGGCTGGCCATAGCTGTTGCACAGAGCTAATAGCTGTTTCTTTCCTACGCTTGTCTTCTCGTATGTTACAAAGAAAAATCGTATGGGTTCAGGGTCTGCCTGCGGGAAATCGTCCTGTATATGCATCAAGATTTGAGTGCTTTTGAATCCATGTTGATTTAACTCCATCAGCAGTTCGGCATGTTTCAGCCTGTTTGATGTGGGCGAATCATCGGTGTTCCAGGCGGAGATTAGTCCCAACGTGTGGCCGGCACAGGTTTCGTGATAGACACGCGAACAGTGGGTTAGAGAGCCCTGTAATTTTTCGAAGGCAAGAAAACTGCTCCAGTTATTGAGGCAGGTAAGAGCGCTATGTAATGTTTCAGGCATAATTATTTCCTCGCTTTAGCTTCATTTCTTAAGCGCCAGCAAGCTGAGTTGTACTCAAATCGGCGCTTTTATTAGGATAGCAGATTTACGGATCTTGTATGGGTGACGCAGGCTGTCATCCATGTTGTGAGCGCCTCATATTTCCGCTGCACAATGGACTTCTTAAGAGTATTTTTCAATATAGCTGGAAATGAGCCTGCCCAATAATCCGGTCAGTTCGCTCAGTTCCATCGGCATAATTTCTCCACCACTCAGTACGCGGTGAATAATGATGTGGTAAATGAAAGTTCCAGAAACGATCCACGACATTGCCGAGGAATCTTCCTCGCTGACACCACATGCACGCAGATATTTAGCAAGGGCCTGATTGATTGGCTTTTCCACTCTCTCGACAAACATTTGAGCCATTTCTGGAAAACGGCCGGATTCTGCAATCGTCATGCGCATGAAATTCATCATGGTTTCACTCTCGGGATTCTGCGCCTGGAAGCCCAGTAATTCGATTAGCTGCTCAATATGCTGAACAGTAGATACTGTTCCCGGACTCTGGAGCCTCTGTAGATCAAGGAAGCAAGCCTCTTTCAACTTTTTTTCAATAAGCTCGCCGTACAAATTGCCTTTGTCACCAAAGTAACTGTAAACGGTGGCTTTTGATACACCGGCTTTTTCGCTAATTCGATCCATGCTTGCAGCCGAATAGCCGTGTGCGGCAAATTCTTCCAGAGCACTCTGGAGAATTTGTCGTCTTTTTTCCTGAGCCCGAGGCCCGACGGCTGGAGTTTTGTCTTTCTCTGACATTTACGCTTCCATCTTTGTGCAAGAGTCCAAAACGGAGAAACGTCTTTACTTTAGCCCATTTTCCACTGAACTTGACGAAGTAAACTGAACAGTTTAGTATAGTAACACAAGCTAAACTAAACGGTTCAGTTTAACAGACATCAATCATGAACGCAAATATCAAAACAAGCCGCCGACAAGATGCTCCAAAGTTACTCAAAAGAAGCATTGGGGCGGGCACAGTGGCAATCGCCCTGGGCGTAATGTTGACAATGCTCCTGACAGCTACAGCACACGGAAGCAGACTGCCGAGCCAGGTCCAACAATTCCTCAGCTTCAAGGAAAGCATCCAGTCAAAAACATTGCGCACAGATTCATTGCGGCAACAGGCGGCAGTCGCTCAAAATACCGTCACTTGCCTGGGACATCTGGAACCAATGGGACAACTCATAAAGCTCACCGCAGCGACCGCAAGCCAGGAAACTGTTGTCAGTCGGCTCAACTGCGAGGAAGGCGACGATATAAAGGAAGGGGAAATACTCGCTGTCCTGAGCAATGAAAACAGGCTCAAAGCAGGCGTCAGGCAAGCCGAGGGCAGCGTGGCGGTGGCAAGAAGCAAGCTTGCGATCGTGAAGTCCGGTGCAAAGCGCGGGCAAATTGCAGCACAGAAAAGCGAAGTAAAACGGCTTGAGTCGCAGCTAAAAGCCAAGGTTCAAGCCCAACAAGCGGTAATCAGCAGGCTCGAAAGTGCGTTTCGGCAGGCGAGTATTGATTACAAAAGATATGAGCTCTTGCACAAGGAAAGGGCTGTTTCAAGTTTTGATTTTGATCAAAAGAAACTGTCTATGGAAGTGGCTCAACAGGAATTAGCACGAGGCAGAGCGGAGCTCGAAGAATTGCAGAGCAGCCAGTCTGCCGCAATCGAATCAGCTCGCTCTACTTTAGAAAGCATCGCAGAAGTGAGACAGGTCGATATCGACATGGCATATTCAGAACTTCAGCAAGCTGAAGCGAGTCTTGCTCAGGCGCATGCAGCACTGGAGCAAGCCTATATTCGGGCCCCGCTCACGGGAAAGGTTCTCAAAATATATTCTCGACCTGGCGAAAAGATCAGCGAGCAAGGTTTCGCGGAGGTGGGGCGGACTCAGGCAATGTTTGCAATGGTGGAAGTTTACCAGAACGATATTTCGAAAGTAGAACTGGGACAAGCGGTAAATATTGAAGCTGATTCACTGCCCGGTCAAAGGCTTGCCGGCACCGTAAAGCGGATAGGACAGGAGGTACGAAGACAAAACGTTATCAATGCCGATCCGACTGCAAACATTGATGAACGAGTTATCGAAGTTCGAATCCAGCTTGAGCCTGATGCGAGTAAAAAAGTGCAACATTTATCAAATTGCCAGGTAATCGCATCCATCAAGATTTAGTCGGAGGCAAAATGTTTCCCCTGTTGCATATACTGTCAAACCGCACCCCACTTGGATTTTTGCAACTCAAGCATGAACCGCTGCGCATGCTTGTTTCCATTGCAGGAATTCTTTTTGCCGACACTTTGATGTTCATGCAACTGGGAATTATGGCCAGCTTGTATGATGCAAACACGATGCTGCATAAGAAAGTGAATGCGGACATCGTCATTGTGAGCAAACAGGCGCAGCAATTGATAAATATGTCGACTTTCCCTCGTCGGCGCGTACTACAAGCAAGAGATGTTGACGGGGTAGAGCAAGCGAAGTCCTGCTATTTAAGTTTTTCCGGCTGGCGAAATCCAGACAGCAAGGAAAAGACCTTTATGCTAATTGTTGGTTTTGATCCATCCGACAACTCTTTCGATTTGCCTGAGTTAAATAAACAGCTCGAAAAAATAAAGCTTCCGGACAAGTATATCTTTGACCGCGGCACACGAGGGAATTACAAAACAACGATTTCCGCAATTGAAAACGGAAAAGAAATTTCAACGGAGATTGAACGACGAACCATCAAGCTGAGTGGACTCTGCGAATTAGGTGCATCGTTCGCAACAGATGGGGCGCTTTTTACCAGCGATCAAAATTTCCTTCGCTTGTTTCCGCGGAGAAGTGCGGGACAAGTGAGTATTGGGTTGATTCGAGTTAAGCCCGGATACGACGTTGATGCGGTGGCAAAGAGCTTGCGAGCGCGATTAGCAGATGACGTCCGAGTATTTAGCAAAGCCGAATTCGCAGGCTTTGAAAAAAATTACATAGACTCCACCAGTCACATAAGCGTTGTCTTCGGCGCAGGAACGTTCATAGGATTTATAGTCGGCATAGTTCTCGTTTACCAGGTTCTTTCAACGGACGTAAACGACCATCTTGCCGAGTACGCAACATTCAAAGCAATGGGGTATTCAAATCGTTATCTTTACGGTGTTCTTTTGGAAGAGATTGCCATATTAGCGACTATTGGTTTTATTCCATCCGTGGCTGTTGCGATGGGGCTCTATTACATAATTCAGGTCGCAGGAACATTGCCGGTAACAATGACCATAGATCGTTTGATGCTCATTTTCGTTTTGACGATTGCAATGTGTGCCGCTTCTGCTTTTATAGCGTCTCGAAAACTGCGAAGTGCTGATCCGGCGGAGATATTCTGATGAAAGAGCCACTTGTGCATGGAGAAAACATAAGTTACTTTTACGGCAATGCGGGTCTTCGCAAACAGGTGCTCGTGGACGTAAATATCACAGTAGAATCTGGAGAAATTGTCATTCTCACTGGTCCTTCCGGATCCGGCAAAACAACGCTCTTGACTCTTGTTGGCTGTTTGCGAATGCTCCCGACGGGAAGCCTTATCATAAATGGAGCACAGGTTTCTAAAGCATCGGAAGAGCGGCTGACCATGCTAAGACGTGGAATAGGATTTATTTTTCAATCTCACAATCTGCACAATAGTCTCACAGCATTGCAGAACGTTCGCATGGGACTGGAAGTTCACGGAAAGATGCCTTCTGCAGAAATGGATTCAATAGCACAGCAAAAACTGGCTGAAGTCGGTCTTTCGGAACACGGAAATCACTATCCTAAGCAACTGTCGGGAGGACAAAAGCAACGTGTGGCAGTAGCCCGCGCACTTTCTTCTCAACCCAGCATAATTCTGGCTGACGAACCGACAGCGGCACTGGACAGCAAGTCGGGGCGCGATGTGGTAGCTTTGCTCCATCGACTCGCAAAAGAGAAAGGAACCGCAATTTTGATGGTCACCCACGACAATAGAATTCTTGATGTTGCCGACCGAATAATAAATATGGAAGACGGACGCATCAAAAGTTGCTAAGCATTATATGCTCCGGCGATTAATTGATCTCATAACGCGGGACTAGAAAATGGATTCGGATCAATAAGCCCTACAAGATACAGGGGATTATTCGCTGTCTTTTCGAACTTGGGCTAGTTCCTGAATGAGTTGCAGGGTTAGTCTGCAGTCTTCGGCGGCGCTGTGGTTTTTCTCGACTGCCAGGCGCGGGAGTTTTTGCCAGGCGTAGTCATCGCCATAGCGGCCGGGCTCGCCGATAAATTGCGAATACGCCAGCATCGCGCATTCGCTCTCTAAGCTGAGCTTTCGTCCTCGCTTGTGCAGCTCGTACTTATCTGCAGTCTGGCGAATCAGGCGCATGTCAAAGCGGTCGTTGTAGCAAATTACAAGCCGTCCTTTTGTGCAATCAATAATCTTTGGGGCGAGGTCGAAAAATGTTGGGGCGCTCGCCAGCATCGGCATTGTGATGCCATGAACGCGTGCCGCAGCTTCCGGCATTGCGCGCGGCTTCTCAGGGCGCACTAAGCTGTCTATCAAATCATTGCCGTCCGCATCCACAATGCCAATCTGCACCACTTCATCCGACTTGTCGGTGCCCGTGGTTTCGGTGTCGAGTATCACAAACTCACGCTTCTCAAGCAGCGCGCGCGCCCAGTCTATTATCTCGTCGCGATCCTCTGGGTGCGGATGTACTGGTAATGGATTTGGAATTAACATGACTGCCTACCCTTTCTCTGTGCAAAAACAAGAATCTTGCTTTTCGCTACCACAATGCCGTTCCTTAATCGGCGATTTCGCCTTCTCCTATTTTTCCAGCTGCTATCTCTCCAGCTGCTATTTTGCCGTCTGTTATTTCTCCGCCTCGGCAGCCTTCTGGTCGAATGCGGCCTGCTCAAGCGGCACGACTTTGCCCGGGTCATCGTTGTCGGTCAATATCTGAATGCCGGGGAAGCGTCCGTAATCATCCGTGCGTTCATACACCGTGATGAAGTCTTTGTCGCCGACTATCGCTACAAAGCCATAATCATTTTTTCCGACGCGAGGAAGCGCTTTGACGTCGCGCATGAAAGTGAGCGACATGTGCACTTCCTTCAATTTATTTACCGTGCTCGGCATCGGCTTTGCCATCTTGAGCGTTTCGTTCAGCGAAGTTACGATTGCCGACTCAAAGCTTGATTGTGCATTTGAATCTTTCAGATCCTTGCCTGGGAAGAATGTATTGTTCGTGACTAGCACGCTGCTGTCGGGATTGATGCGGATGCCGACTGTTTCTTGCGCGTTTAGGGGCGCGTTTTTCAGCCATCGGGCGTAAAGATTGTCATCGAATGCGGTCAGCCAGGTAGTCCAGTTTGTGGATTCGTCGTCACCGCTCCATTTATCAGGCTCAAGCTGAACTCTGGTTTGTATTGATGTGAGAACGCAATACATATTCCCCTCGCTCATGCCGAGTCGGGCAGAACCATTGGCGGTGGCAAGGTCACCTTTTGTTAAGCTGACTTTCATCGGCGGCTGCGTATTCTCTGCAGAAGATTCAGCTGACATTGCCGCGCTCAACGGTGAGAGTGAAATCGCAATGCTGCTAAATACGGACGCAATGAAACTTCCTGCTCGCCCAACACGCAAAACACGTCTTTGCGTATTCAAAATTGCTGCTGCCATTTCTGATTTTTCCTGTTCAATTTCTGTCGCTCGAATTCAAACCGAGGGTAAGTATACCGCGCAATCTATCCGCGCATTGCTAAAGCCATTTAAGCGCGGCGATCTTTCAAATTCTCGCTTGTCGAAGGTGCATATGCCGGAAGGCTGTTAACAGGTCTCTACTGCCGAGGCCTGCTATACGAGGCGAGCACAATTGAATGACTCTAAAATCCGTTGGCACTAGTTCCCGCGGCGATATTTCAGGAGCTCATCTACAACCAGCCGCGTTGTGTCAAGGTTGCGATTCTTATCGCCCACCACCGGCCAACCGCCTGCGCCGTCTCCGTCAATCGAGTGAGCGGCTGGGAAACCATCGCGACCACGGCCGATGAGTCCACCAATCATGCCACCACGATAGCCGCCTTCAATATAGAATTCTTTCACAGGCGGGCTGCCCTTTGAGGAGTAATCAGTAATCCTGATGCTCTCGTAGTTCTTTACTTTTGCATTGTCAATATTCAACCCGTTGATGCGGGCCGCTTCTCTCATCTGTTGCATCGGTTCGGACTTAGCCACGGTGGGCAGAACCACGGTCATCAGTCCCCGTCCACCACCGTAAGGCAACATGTGGTCGGAGTCGCTGTGTACACTTATAAACGCCGATTTTTCCTGCGCTTTTGCTTCCGTGCCGAGCACCGTTCCGTGTATGGACCCGACTCCTGCGAAAACACCCGGCAGCCGCCCGCGCAAATGTTGGGCAAACTGCCCGCCGCTGGAGAAGCCCACTACATAAACCGCGCGCTCGTCTACATTCGCTTTCTGTTTTACCTGATCTAGAACGCCTTTAATGTAATCGACGTCGTCGTAATCCGGATTGTGTTTGGTCAGCCCGGCTCCGGGGGAATTCCAGTCGAATACTTTTCCGATCATCGGCTGTTCTTTCTCTTTTGCTTCGGGATAAACTGCGATGAAGCCACGCTCTTGGGCCAGTCTATTCATATTGGTCTCGCGCTCCATACCCGGTGCGCTCTTGTCTTGAACACCCGCCAACATTATTACCACCGGCAGGGCGCTTTCCTTGCCCTTCGGGATGAATGCATCAAAAGAACGTGTCTCGCTTGAAGTTAGTTTGTTCGGAACGGATAGACTGAACCTTTCGCTTACTGGGACTGTTTGCAGCAGGCTCGGGTTTAGCTTGATTTCCTTCTCCGTATCGGGAAGGTAATTCGCCAGTAGGCGCCCCGTGATACCGCTGGCGGTGATTAGTGTCGCCACGCCCTTGTATCTGGGAATATAGCGTGCCGCCGTTCCTGCAACCATTGCCAGGTCAGAAGCGCAAGCAAGTCCGTACTTTGCGTAGTCTGCGGTGCCGTTACTGGACAATAAATCAGGGGCATCAGTGAGCATCAGCTTGGTCGCTCCGTAGACTCCAGCCATATGTGTGCTCGTTGCAGGCAAGTAGCGCAACGCCGCGACGCCCAGCGCCGTTGTCCCGACGGTAGCCGCGCCGGCTAGCACCGGCTTCTCTTTCCAAATTTCTGTGTACTTCTCGCTGAGCAAGCCAGGCAAACTGCTCTCCGCATTGGACAAGCCGGTTCGCACGCTCGTTAATTCGTCGGGGACCTTCGGTGGCGCTTTGCCCAGAAGGTCGCCAAAATTCAAATTCAGCTCCACAGCGTTCGGCTGCTGTTCCCTTAACTCCGACAGTTCCGCCATTAATAGCTCCTTGTTGATCCAGCCCACTTCCAGATCCGCAAAGGTCTATTTTTGTGAAAGGTTAACACTGCTTCATCTTTGGGGCAATCGTAGGATTACCATGTCTGGAAGTCCTAGCGCTGTCGCGCGATTTGGGAAACTTTGCGGGGACCTTGGAGCTTTCATTCTCCGCTGAAAACTCCGGGGCAGCCTGCGTTCAAGAAGGTAGCTGAGCATTGGTATAAACTATGCTTGCTCAGACCCCTCTCAGCAGGCATCAATGATCACCTTGAGCCTGATACTTCGCCTCAACAGGAGCTAAAGTCTCATGAACATAGATCTCTCCGCCGCGGGTGTGCCTGACGGCTTGAGCTCCAGCGAATATTACGAACTCGGTCTTCAGTTCCGGCTGGCAGGTTGGGTCGGACTGGCAAGAGCTGCCCTGTCGCGTGTTGTGGAGATGGACGGGGACAGCTCGCTGGCGCGTAAGGCTGCCAAAGTGCTGCGCACGCAATTGCCTCGTATGCCTGTTCCTGCTGAGGCTGAGCAACGAAATATCGAAGGCTATAATCTGATGCAAAGCGACCCGGCTCGAGCCAAGGCTGTTTTTGAAGATCTGATGAATCAATATCCGGACTTTGAATGGCCGTTCAGCAACCGCGCCTGGCTGAAACTGGCGGAGGGCGACGTTGCCGGTGCCAAGAGCATGGCGAAGTATCTGTTGGCTGTTAATCCGGAGCATTTGCGTTCGATCAGTTTGATGATCAACATCGCATTCATCGAGAAGGACTTTGATGAAGGAAATAAATATCTGGATAGAGCGCTGGCTCTTTATCCAAATGATGCCGAGTTCGAGCAAATGAAATTAGTGCTTCGTCTGGAAATGAAGGGACCGCCGCCGGATGAGCTGCCCGATGATCTGGACGCCGCTGCTTACTTTGAACTTGGCACTCTTTATAAGTTGATTGGCCGTCTTGAGCTGGCTCGTGCTGCTATGAACAAGGTTATTTCCCTGAATACAGATGCCGACCTTGTGGCGCGCGCTCAGAATGTGCTTAAAACGCAATTGCCGAGAGGCTATGTGCCTGCCGAGGCTGAACGTTTGAATATTGAAGCCAATAAATTGATAGCCACAGATAAAGAGCAGGCATTGTCAATGTTTGAGCAATTGATGATGAATTATCCAGAGTTCGAGTGGCCCTTCATGGGCATGGCTTCGGTGATGGCAGCCGAAGGCAAAATCAACAAAGCCGAGCGTCTTGTGCAAATGGTGATCGCTCATAATCCCGAGCTTTTGCGCGCACAGCAGCTGCTTTGCGGAATCTATGCCGCTGAGCACAAATACGATAAATCGATTGAGTTAATAGATAAGCTGCTTGCTTCCGGGCTCAATGAAGATGATTCACTCTCGCTTGAACTTTTGAAAGCTCAATGCCGGATTGCGATGAGTCAAATGCCTTAGTTCAAGTTGGCGCTATCTTCGTTCGCAAACGCAGGAAGCTGCGCTCGATTAGAAAATATGAACACTCGGCGGCGATAAAGACGCTGATAACATTGAGAGGGAATGTACCCGTAATTGTTGGATTTAGGGTTGTGAGGAAAGCTTGCTGCCATAAATAGAGGC
Source organism: Candidatus Obscuribacterales bacterium (assembly GCA_019748395.1). GTDB lineage: Bacteria > Cyanobacteriota > Vampirovibrionia > Obscuribacterales > Obscuribacteraceae > JAIEPM01. The sequence continues at coordinate 2,349 of JAIEPM010000264.1, read as the reverse complement.
TGTAGGAAATTGCGCCGATATGGCAGAAAATTTTGGAATTTAAAACTCGCCCGACCAATGTATGTGGGTTCTGCACCGCCCACATTAGTATCAAGACACTTGCTGCACTATCCAGCGTGAAACCAACTGCAATTGAGTATCCTCTTATTTCTACGAAGGGTTTTATAAAGAACAGATAAATGGCGCAAAATAAAGGCAGCTGTTTTTTATACGATGCTTCCAGGAATGAGAGAACGGTCGGCGAGGTGCTGAGAATGGCGGCCAGGGTGCCGAACATTAGAGCATCCGCGCGAGTGTGCAGCATCATCCCTATGTGCCCGCGCACCATGTTATCAGTGAAACAGAAATATGTGAGGAGTCTGATTATCGGTGACAAACATATTATTGCAATCGCCAGTTTTCTTGCTTTCTGCACTCCGAGTGACAAAAGAGTCACCGGCCATATTAGGTAGAACTGCTCTTCAACGCAGAGTGACCAGCAGTGTCCAAGAAACCAGGTAGCCGTGCCTGGATCTCCGGTAAAATTGTAGTTCCAGAAATAAAACGCTGCGGCTGCGTATGTGAGTGGCGGACCGCTAATATAGCCGGCGGCCGCGAAAAGTATGATTACGCCCAGGTATGTGTAGTACGCCGGCCAAATACGAAAAGCTCGCCTGATATAAAAATTTTTGATGCTAATCGTGCCTGTTTGATTTAGCTCGTTCAACAAAAGCATGGTGATCAAATAGCCACTAATTCCAAAGAACATTGTTACTCCAAGATCTCCTTGCAGGAAGCCCCGGAATATTCCTTTGCATATAGGACTGTCTGGGCACATGCTTGCGGTGGCATGACCAAGTATTACTAGAGCTATCGATACTGCGCGCAAGCCGTCAAGTGATGGCACGCGGTTAATCATCATGGCTGTCTTGCCTTATTTTCAGATTTAGAGTCCGCATGCACGCATGCCCTCCTGCCTCGATCTTTCTTTGAATTTGCTATGAGATGATCGACGTTGAGCACAGTATAAAGCAAGTGGACATAGCTGTACGCAGGTTAATTGTGGTTTTCGCGAAATATTATTTGAAATGCAGCGCTTGGGTTTATCATAAGTTTTGATGGCTTAATTGCAATATAATCCTTGCAAAACAGATGGAGTGGGAAAGCGTGCATACACCGGAACTGGGTACTTCGCTGCAGGAGCTTGAGACACCAAGTTTGCTTGTGGATCTTGCTGCAATGGAACGCAATATAAAAACGCTGATGGGCAGGTGCGTTCAGCTTGGTATCACTGTTCGTCCCCATGTGAAAACATGCAAGTCGCCTGCTTTTGCCAGGCTGTTGATTGAAGCCGGTGCGGTAGGGATTTGTGTCGCCAAGCTGAGCGAAGCTGAAGTGATGCTGGAAGCCGGTCTCGATGACATACTTATTACAACCGAGATTGTGGCGGAGCCCAAAATCAGTCGCTTACTGAGTCTGGCTACGCGAAATTCGAAGCTGAAAATTGTGCTGGATTCGCAGCTTGCTGCCGCGCAAATAAATGAAAAGATGGCACAATTGCCTCATCGCCTGCAAGTTTTGATTGACTTGAACGTCGGGCAAAATCGATGCGGAGTGGAGAGCAAGGAAGATGCATTGAGTCTGGCTCAGGCGTTGAGTCGGCTTGAACATTTGCAGCTTGTCGGAATACAAGGATATGAAGGACATTTGCAGATGCATGCAGATGAGGCGGAACGTCGGCGCTTATGCCATGAGGCGATGGCAAAGCTTGTTGGAGCCGCTGATTATCTCAGGCAAAACGGCTTTGAGATCCAAACCGTCACCACGGGCGGTACCGGCACTTTTGAGTATTGCGCCGAGAATAAGGGCGTTACTGAAGTGCAGCCTGGTTCATTCTTGTTTATGGACCTTGCTTACGCGCGTTCCGGACGAAAGAATTTCGAGCAGGCACTTCATGTCTTATCAACAGTGATCAGTAAACCTGTTGCCGCACGAGCAGTACTTGACGCAGGAATGAAATCTTTATCCACGGACAGCGGCAACGCCTGTCTTTCTGCCGAGCATGCTGGGCTCACTTATCGCCCCGCCGGTGATGAGCATGGAATTTTGGAAGCCGGTTCGGGCGGAGAAGTCCCGCTTGCAATCGGCGATAAGGTTCTACTTGTCCCCAGCCACATCGACACCACCGTTAATCTTTTCGATAATTATTTCTGCATGCGCGACGGCAAGCTCGATTCGATTGTTCGAATTTCAGCGCGCGGCAAAGTTCAGTAAGGGCCGCAACTCCAACAGCGTAGATACGGTGTTTTCTGTCAAGGCAAGGTGAATGAAGAACTTGCCCGCCAAAAGACAATCACGCCACGGCGTGAT
>JAIEPM010000414.1 GCA_019748395.1 Candidatus Obscuribacterales bacterium | reverse complement strand
ATTCGCGTTTTGTAGTTTTGAATTCTCAACTTGCAAACATCACAGCTCAGCGCTTTGCTTTGCCGAAAGATACATTTGCTTTTCCGCTTGCCGGTATGGTGGTTTTCCCTTATTACCAGGCAACTCCCGAGTTGCAGGAGTTTTTGAACAATTCCAGGATCAACAATATTCCGATAACAAGTTATGGACCAACGCCATATGTTGCTCCAAATCTTCTGCCGCCGACCGATCTTGTTCGTATGAATATTCCTATACCGACAATACGCCCGGATAAAGGCTCCTTTACAAAACTTGCGCTTAAAAATAAGGGTAATTCATCAACACCATGGGTAGTTGCACATCAGAATGGTCAGGCATTTTACGTCCCGGGCGACAGAGATGCCTGTGTTCTGGCTTCCCAGGGGACCATGCTGAATGCCTGCTCGTTGAAAACTCTGGCACTGCGCTGTGGAACTCTCTGGGTTCTCACAGGTTCTCAGCACGTCAATATTCTCACTAAATATGGTGCGGTGCAGGTCAAGCCTTACAGCATCGCCGCCGTTGAGCAAACCTGGTTCAATCGGGTCAGAGCGGCTTCACTAAACGGGCATCCGCTTGAAATTCAACTTGCTTATAAAGAGAACAAATCTCGCTTCAGTGTAGAAAAGGGCAAGGAAGTTACTTTAAGTGAAAACAGCGTGGCCAGCCTTGGTGCTTCCGATTATGTCGATGCTTCCTCAAGCCCGACAGCACTGGCTTCGAAAACGCCGAGCGGCGCTTCCGCCATAAATATCGATTCGATAAGCAAAAAACTTGATCCCGATGTTTCCAATTTCCTGACTGAATTGAAAGGTATTAATCCGCCGCTGGAAAACATGCGAATGATTTCCATGTACAAACAGTTGTTCGCCAATTACGGTGTTACAACGGCGATGAGACGAGATGCCGTCCGAAAACAAATTTTGCAGAAAGATTTGATCGCAGCTAAGCCCGCTTACAAAGCTTCTCTTGATTCTCGTTATTTCGTGCCGGTGGCAAGACCTGTTGCTTCACGCGGTCCGCTGCCTTTCCCCAGAGTGGATGAGGCTCTCAAAACTACCTGGGTTCAAAGCGGTGTGCTCAAATATCTTTCCCGTTCAGCCGTAGAATTGGATGAGAACGGTCGTCTCAATCTTAATTCAGGAGAGTTTCTCTTCGAAGCTAAAGACGCCAGTCGTTTGCGTGTCAGAGACTGTTTCTTGAATATAGAGGGCGGCGCTATCGTTCACATATCTGCCAAGAAAAATGTGATTGTTGTGCGTAATTTGAAAGAGCTTGCCAATCAGAGCCTTACTCTTCGAGTCGACTCTCGCTACATCAAGATTCCCGCTGCCTCCGAACTGATTGTGGCTGCCGATTTGCCCTCAATATTTAGTGAAATGAAAAACGACGGGGTAAATCGCCGCAACGTACAAAGCATTGAGAGCAATGAAAATCTATTTGTAAACAAGAGCGAAATTGAGCTGACAAGCCTGCTTCAATACAATCCACTTATGCGAGCCTTGCTTGAAAGCAAAGATCAAAACGATCAGAAAATTGCTTCGCAAATAGTAAAAACCGATGCAGTTCTGCAAATGGTTGTCGGCAACAAACGCGGCAACTACCAGCGCATGGCCGGGCTGCCTGTTTCTCACTAAAATAGATTTTCAGCGGCCGGCAGAGCTGCCGCACCGAATCTGTGAATAACAAGCTTAGGGGAAATATGCTTGGCTGTCGTTTGATTTAGTTGCTTGAGTGTGAGGGAGGGTCAAGCTTCCAGCATTTATAGGATTTAGGGGAAGGAAAGGCGAATACGCTCTTGTCAATGATCAGCATAAGAGGTTTGTCTTTGCCATCTACCAATGTTTTGGCGGTAATTGGCTTTTCTGAAGATGCCAGCTCTTTTAATAGATTATCGTTTGAACTTATTGCTGATAAGTTCTGCTGTGGTCTGAGCTCCACACGGTAATGCCATTTATCTGAGAGCTCGAAATCAACCTGATAGACAGTGCCGGTCTCGCTTACACTTACATTAATAAGTCTTTCTGAAGCTGTATTGAGTTTAGAAGCAAAGTCCTTTATCACTCTGCGTCCTGAAATGAAACTCCAAATTGCAAATGCGAGGCAAGCACACGGAGCGGCGAGAATTATGGCAATCTGTTGCCAAACAGCGACCATAACGGAGCTTGCTGAATGCACTCTAGCGACGTTGTATTTGCTTTCAAACTGCATGCTGAGGACCTTCAGTGCATCGCTGTGACTAATAGTCACGCTTTCTTTGAAGGCGTATAAGACCGCGCCGACCAAGACTAAGAGCAAAACGCTTCCGGTAATCAATCCAGGCAATGATATCTCTTCTTTAGAAACAATCTTGTCCAGGACTGCATACTTGAAATGTCGTCCCTTTCCTAAAAGTGTTAACGTGTCTTTTGTGAGCATTTTTAACTGAAAAACTTTTTTGCGATCCTTAGCCGTTTTCACCGAGCAGGTATTTTTTGACGAACATGATGGTCGCGAAGAATTGATAATCGGAATTCTTCTTTTTCTTGAATCCATGCCCTTCGTCATCGGCTAAAAGGTACCAAACAGGAGTTCCTGAATTGCGAATAACATTTACCATGTCTTCCGATTCCTTTTCGGGCACCCGGGGATCGTTTTTGCCTTGAACCACAAAAAGCGGTTTTGTTATTTTGTCGGCATGATTTCGGGGTGCTATTTTTTCAAGAAACTCGCGCATCTTCGGATCTCGTTCGTCACCATATTCGACTCGTCGCAAATCTCTTCTGTAGCCTTCAGTTCTCTCCAGAAAAGTAACGAGGTTTGATGGACCGACAATATCCAGCGCACATTTGATTTTATCTGCGTAGTTCGATGCCACTGCCAGTGTCATGAAGCCGCCGTAGCTTCCTCCAGTGACCATGACTTTATCGGCGTCCAGCTTCGGCGACTCTTTTATCCAGGAGAAAAGCGCATCAATGTCCTTGTAACTGCCTTCTCTATTGAAACCGTTATCGGCTTTCAAAAATGATTTGCCGAAGCCCGCCGAACCGCGAACGTTGGGAAATATAATGGCGATACCCAGTTCATTTAAATAGTAGTTGAGCTTTCCGAGGAATCCGGCAGTAGACTGACCCTCAGGACCACCATGCACAATCATCATAACAGGGCGTTTTCCCGTAAACTTCTTCGGCGGCATATAAAGAATGCCAGAAATCATTTTTCCGTCGAAGCTTTTCCAGTGAACAATTTCCGGCTCTGCATAATTTGCCGTATTAATGCCGCCGGTTTCGCTTTCAGTCCAGCGAGTCAGTTTCTTTGAAGCGATGCTGAATGAATAAGCGTCTGCCGGTGATTGTGCGGTTTCCATCGAGAATCCGAGCTCGTCATTGTTTTTGTGCCAGCTTAAATCGGAAATTTGCCCCTTCGGCAGCTCAGGAAGCGCTAATTCCTTTTGATCGGCTGTCTGAATAATATGCAGTTTGTCGATGCCGTCTTCATTGCTCACATAGGCAATGTATTTGCCGTCCCAGGACTGAGAAAAGCTGCTTACGTCCCAGTTCAAAGTCGGAGTAAGAATCTTGCTTATCTTGCCGTCGAGTTCCATATAAACTAAGCGGCAAAACTCGGAATCTTTGTCGGTGGCAAGATAAATGCCTTTGCCGTCGCGAGAAAAGCGAGCCCGGTTATAAGCAACCTGCTCGCCTTCCTTTTTGGGTGTAATCAATGTTTTTTTGCCGCCGGCAATATCCAGGAGCCAGAGATATCCTTCATTTATCGATATTTCTTCAGTCAGCAGAAGTTGCTTGTCGTCTTTTGACCAATCGGATGCCGAGAAGCCGCCGCCTTCCAATTCCGCTACCATTCTTGTAGTTTTGCTTGCCGGAGACATTACGTAAATGTCCATGTCTTTTTTATTGCGACGATTTGACTCAAATGCTATCTGATCTCCCTTTTCGGACCAGACGCCCCCTGTGTTGCGTGACTTGCCGTCAGTGAGCAAACTTAGCGCGCCGCTTTTGAATTCGTAACTGTGCAATTGATAATTTTCGTCCCCGCCTGAATCTTTTTCAAAAATGAAGTAGTCACCGTTTAGCGGTTCATAGCTTGCGGCTGAGATTGTGTCTTTAAAAAAAGTGAGTTGTTTTCTTTCGCCAATCGGAGATCTGACCAGATGAACTTGCTGAGTATCTGCAAAGCGCGTTCTGATCAGCATCTCCTTTTTCTTTGGATGCCAGCTTTCAAGTGATGCTGTGCGAAATTCCGTGTAGCGATTCACTTCATCGATGAGCGTGTCGCTGATATTCGGTATTCCTTGAGAGTGAAGATTTTCTCCCGGCACATATGCTGAAAGTGCTATGCATGATAGTGATACCGCCAGCAGTGAAAGCCCCTGTGATCTTTTCATTTTACCTCGCCCAGTAATTAGTGCCGCCGCTTGAATAGAAGGCCTGATATGCGTTGTTCATAGCGCTGCGAACTTCATTCCAGCGGCTTATTATGTCGGGTGTTGCTCCGATTTGCATCAGCAGTTGATCTATGGCTTGCGAACTGGCGCCGATTTGCTGCATTTCGTTTTGAAGCATCGGGTAAGAAATGTTTGCATGCAGATCATCTCTGAATCTTCGCATCTGCTGCTGAAAGACTTGCAGATTTTGGCAAAGTTGCATGGCCGGTGTTCCCTGAGGAGGCGGCCAGCTGCCTTTTACTTGCAAATAGCCGCTTAGCTGTTTTACGAAACGCTCAGACTGCGTATCTGCCGAACTTAAGTAGGAAAGCACCTGACTGTGATTTTGTCCCGACTGGACAGATGAGGGTCCGACAAACGGGCTTGCGGGTGTTCCGAATTGAGGGAAATTGGAAAAACTGCTCTGCGCGTTTGGGTTAGGGTCGAATGTGCTGTTTTCGGTGATATTGATGTTGGTTGGGCGGAAACCGGGATAGTAACCGGGAAAATATCCTGAATTTATCGGGTTGAAATTACCTGGCGGCAGTGCGGGCTGGAAAGTGCTGTTGGAAGCTCCTGGCATCAGCCCTGTCTGGCTGTCATATGAAGCTGCCGGATTGAAGGACGGAACTGCATAAATCGACTGATTAAGTGCCGCCATATCGGCACGAACCTGCATCCAGGCGCTTGAAACCAGAGGGCTCTGCGCTATGGGAGCAATTTGTTGTTCGAGATTTTGCCCGAGAACTTGAAGTGCCTGGTAATCGGATTGAATTGTATTGAAACTGCCCGAACTATTGTCGCGAGTCATTTGAGCCAGGCTTTGCTGAAAATTTTGCAGTGCCTGACATAAAATCATGTCCTGGCCTTGCGGACTTGGAGACCAGCGCCCGCCGGCCTGCAGAAAACCCTGAACCTGTGACACCAATTGAGAAGTATGGGCGCTCAGCGTTTGTAGATTCCTGCTAACGAGCTGTCTGGGGGTGCTTGCATCGGCTTTCGGCAAGCTGCCGCTAAGCCCGGCAATTAGTAGCAAGCAAAAGCCGCTTTGAACTCCAGCTCGTTTTCGCAAGCCCTTGATTATTCCGGCTATTGTCGTCAAGCATCTTGCTCCTGGAACCTAATCTGCAATTCTAGCGGATTACTGTTCTTTTTTCCGAAGCTATTTGAGTTGAAAGAGCGTAGCGTTAGAGCCGCCGCTGATCATTGTGTCAGGCAGCTTTCCGTCCCATTTCTTGACCTTTTCGTATTCGATTAATGAAGGAGATTTTTGTAAGGCATCGCTTTGTAGCTGTATGGAACGAGCCTGAGCTTCTGCATTGGCTATGGTAATTTCAGCTTCTTTCCGGGCTTTATCAAGCTCATACTGCTTTTGCAGAGCTTGCTGTTCCATGACCTGTTTTTGCGCAATAGCATGCTGTAAAACTTCAGGTAGATCAACATGAGTAATTGGAATGTCTACGACATTGACCAGACCTTTAACATTTTCGCGGGTCATTGCCAGAACTTGATTTTTTATGATGTTCACGTTTTTCGTTGCCTGGTCTGCTTTGTATTGCGCAACAACCTGTCTGAAAGCTTCTTGAATTTGCGGGTCCACCAGTTTTTGAAATGGATCGCCCGTGTACTTTTCATACAAGGTAAGAATCTGACCTTCAGGCAGATTTACCAGTACTTTGTACTGAAGGGTGATCGGCTGTTGATCGCTTGTAAGCGGAACTGCTGTGCCGGAAAGAGTTTCCTGCTTAGTAGAATACTTGTAAATCGAATCTATTCCCGGGGCATAAATTTGCATGCCGGGCTTGAGCAAATTTCGATCCATTCTGCCCATGCTGACTTTAACGCCGACTTCACCTGGTTCTATCACGGTACAGGCGCCGAGTGCAGCAAGAACCGGGATAAGAATTAGTGAGTGTAAAACCTGATTGCTCATAGTCTCTGTGCCGTTTCTTTAGTAAGTATGTACAAAAGTGTCAGACCAGGCTCATTATGATCTCAAAGAGATCTATCGTCCACTCTTGGATTCTTCTGCGACCGATAATCGGACTTGAGAGCTTTATTTTGCACCGCAGCTAGGGTCACTGGGTATTAAAAATGACTGAGTCTGCTTTTCAGGGTGACAGCTATCCGATTCAGGTCTGCTCACTGATTTACTCATACAACAGTCATCATCCGGCGCTTTTAGAGACCGTTGCTCCAGAGAGCAGGGGGTTTCATCTGAAATCAGTTGTTCGTGGCTGTAGGAGCCGATTTTGGGAGTTCCCGATATCTCGGCGCAGGAGCCGCCGCAAAGAACATAAGGACAAAACGCCGGGTTCTTAAATTTGCGCCACCAGCGTATGCTGATACCTTCATTGAGCGAGTGAAAGTTTCCTTCGCTTGCCGCTTCCGGACGGCTGATTCTCAATGAGGAGCTTTCGGCAGATGCCGGGGGCAAAAATACCGGGCATGTCAAAAACAGAAGAATGAGGAAATAACGCATTGGCCTAAAAGCCTCTGAGCAAATGGCACATTGGGCAATGCAGACCTGTTCCGCTCAATGCTGCTCCAAGAGCGGCTCTTGCTAATGTTCGGCCGATAGCTCGATTTCTTGCGGCATTGGGATTTGCTTGTGTGACTCCGACTGTCGGTATTTGTCCGCTTCCTCCGATCGCGGCTGTCGGAATGCTCGGCGCCGTGATTGGCTTCATGCCGTTGTAAGCACCGTTATTGACCGTCAGATCCCAGGCGCGACCTTGCAGAACGTTGGGAGCCGGGCTGCTGACCGGACCGAGCGGATTTACGAAAGGACCGCTTTTCAGTGCTGTGATTTTGCGGCTTAACTCAGCCACCGCGCTTTGTGCTTCCGAATCATTCGGATTGGCTTGCATGGCTTGAGTGTAATAATCCAGTGCAGTTTGCAAATCGCCGCGCGTTTCGGCAATGGCGCCCAAGCTGAAGAATGCGTCGGCATTGCCCGGGTTTGAAGATAGAATACGGCGCAGCGATTGTTCTGCTTCAAATTCTTTGCCGCTGTGATGCAGTTTTACAGCCTCCTCCAGCTGTTGTTTTAGTTCTTCTGGATTTTTGTTTTCCGCTTTTGTTTGACTTTGCTTTTGAAAGGCTGGAGGCTTGGGCGGCATGCTGTCCTGAATATCCAGTCCGGCAAAAGTTTCCAGCTTTTCAATTCTGGACCGGAGGCTGCCGCTTTGCACTTTAGCGAAAACTTTCAGCTCCAGTTGCCGAATGCGTTGTTCAATGGGAAGCTTCGGATTGCTGTTGCCGACAATGGCTGTTTCAATTTCACTGAGTTTCCGGCTGGCGTTGGCGGTATTTGCGGCTGAAGCCGGAGAGGAATTGAGCAATAGAACGAGCAATGCCGTCAGGCATAGCACAGGCTGCTTTAAGCGAGGCTGAAATGAGGGAGTCATGATCGTTCCGACTAACAGACTTTAAGTACCACATTAACATGCTCTTGCGCCTCGACGCCTCAGGATTTAATCTCGGCCGGCCTGGGAAAGTGATTCTCAGGGTTAACCCGCTTAAAACGAGCTGTCTGAGAATGGATACTGTGCTTAGTCAGGGAGAAAAGATGATGAGCTGTCTTGATCGTGTTTTAGTCGCCGCACCGTGTCCGGTTTCCTGGGATTCTATGGAAGGAGATGAGCGCGTGCGCTTTTGCTCCGGCTGTTCTTGTAATGTATATAACATTTCCGATATGAGCAAAACTGAGGCGGAAAGCTTTCTTGAAAAGAACGGCGTCAGTCAATGTTTGCGCTTTTTTAGACGAAGTGACGGGACTATTATGACGGACAATTGTCCTCGAGGTCTGCGTGCCATGCGTGATCGCTGTCGTTCAAGCATGAAAACTGTGGCAGGCCTGGTCACGGCATTACTTGCTTTTGTGCCGGCAGTGAGAGCTCAAGATGCAGATAAAGAGTCTGCCCCTCGTGTGTTGGGCGGCAAGCCCATGATGCATCCGCCGGGAGCTGGCAAAGGCAATGCTGCAGGCTCCAAAGATAAGCCGGTGCTTTTCCTCGGCGATGATTGTACAAAAAACAAGAATCTTCCAAGCCCTCAGCCGCGCCCCGTTATGGGTATGATTGCCGCTCCGGCCGATACTGCTAAGTCACGAGCAAATTTTGCAATTATGGAAGCTCAAAATAAAGCCCATGCTGCTGAAGCATCCGGGCACTTCATTTTGGCAAAGACCTTTTACATGGAAGCTATTAAGGCTGCAAAATCACCGCAAGCAGATCCTAAATATCTGCAAATACTTAATGGGGAACTGGCTGCTCTTCAAAAGAAAATTGGACTTGATTCCGATTCTAAATTGAAGTGAAACCGTAAGACTTCAAAATTTTGCTTGAAGTTTCAAAGCTGCTTAATGAGCTCAATGAGTGTTTGCTCTTTGACTGCCATGAAAGTCAAAGCTGCCGGTACTCCATTTAGTTCTGCTGCCGGAATTGTAAGCTGCGGCAAGTGACCGATGGCGCCAATAGATGCCAGCGAGTAAATCGCCGGGTAATAATTGCCTGCTCTTTCAGTGTATAGTTTTAGCCCTTTCAGCGGCGCTATTTCTGTCGCGGCCGGTATGCAGAGGACTTTATCATCAGCAAGGAAACTACGCAGCTCGGCTTTGAAAGATTCTTTTCTTTTGAAATATTTTGCCGATTCGCTGCGATCAAGCATGCGCGCCCGGTGCAAATAATTCTGGGCTTCTTCGCCCAATTCCGGTTTTCTTTGTTCAAGCCAGGTTCCCAGGCTGCTCCAGGCTTCCATTGCCGAGAGCTCCGAGTATGCCTGATACCAGTTTTGTAAATCGCCAAAACCATCTTCACTTGATATTTGCTTCAAGCTCAATTCCCGGCTTTCAAGATTTGTTTTCTGTTTTATTTGAGCAAGTGATTTTTGAAGAGCATTCCTCAATTTTAAGTTTGTGACCGACCAGGCGTCGCTGAGCAGAACTATTTCATTAGCTCTGGTCTTTGATTCAGATGGGGCCGGGCTGAACAATTGGGACAGCGTTATCAGAGTTTCTTTTTTTGAGGTCAAGAAGGACACTGAGTCGAAGGATGGTGCTAATGGCAAAATTCCGGCCATCGGGACTGAGCCGTAGGCGGCTTTCCACGCGTAAAGACCGCAGTTGCCCGCGCCCATTTGAGCAAAGCAACCGCCATCAAGGGCTACTGAAAAATCTACGAGCTCGCATGCCGCTGCCGAAGCTGCACCGCCGGCAGGACCACCCGCGACGCGCTCATTTGCTTTGGGATTCAGAACTTCAGCATAAAAATTGTTCTCACCGGTGAGCCCAATTGAAAATTCGCTGATTTTTGTGCGCCCTACGCACTGAGCTCCCGATGCAAATAAAATATCGAGCAAAAGTGCATTGGCGGCTGCCGGACTGCGCTCTTTTGCCCAGTTCGGATTGCCGGTGCCGGTGATTCTTTCTTCAATATCGATGAAATCGCTGACTGCAAACTTTAAGTCTTTGAGACTGCCTCCCGACCAGGGACCAAGTTCGAAAAGTTCAAGAAACGCGCCGGATTCTTCGGCTGTCCACTTCTTTTCGCATTTCATTGTTTAAGCCTCGTTGCGTTTGCCGCCCCAGACCAGTAGCTGCATGGAAAATTTGATTTTCCCAGTGCCGACTATTTCCGGTGCGTAAGTTATTTCCAGCCGATCGAGAAGGTCCTTCTCGTCGTCTGCTTCGATTACGGGATTGCTTTTTACTTCGAATTCAGCCTTGCGCTCAGGCAAAATCGTGCAAGTCACGGAAAGATCAAAACCCTCGGACTCGCCCATGCAGAGGAAGTGGTCTCTGATCACGTCTTCGATGTGTTCTATGTAGCGTTTTAAGAGATCGGCGCCAAGGAGTTCTTTGATTTCTTTTTCATGACTCAATAAATTTATTTCAGTCGCATATGCAGGTACACTGCTTCCCTCGGCGCAGGCTTCTTCGCTTGCTCCGCTGCGACATCCGAGATCTGCACCGCTCAGTTGTATCGTGTTGGGACTGATGGCTTTTTCCTCGTCTTGATGCCAGGAAAGACGAAAGTCATAGCCTTCTTCTTGTCTGGACAAATAAAACGGACTGCCATTGAGCAGGCTTTGTCTCAATTCCTCCCAACTCTGTTTTCGAATCGAAATAGCAAAACCATCTTCGATGATCATGCCATGATCGCTTTCCTGGCTAGGAGCAAAACAAACGAAAGAACCGGCGATGCGAGTGCCTTGCGTGCCAGGCGCGCTAATGGCAAGGGGCGCGTTTTTTCGTTCGTCTTGATATACAAGAATGGCGTCCGAGCGTTCATCAAATTCGCTGATGATCAAGAGCGGTGAGTCGCTATCGAGCTGTTCCAGTTGTTTGAAGTAGTGTCTGGCGCTCAAGGGCAGTTGCAAATCTATAACGCGGTCGCGCGCTGATGAGCCGGAATCGCGGATTAAAATTCTTGGCATCTGGGCGATGAAACTCTCAGACATCAATTTCAGTTTCGCTTCTGTGATAACCGATTCTCGCTTCAGCTGATTCCAGACCGGGCAGGGATAATGCAGATACGTTTTGCCCAGCAGTGCCATAACCCGGGTAAGTCCGGCAATTTGACTTGCAGCCAGCTCCTCTGCCGTCAAGAGCAGACAAGAAAGACTGTTTTCCGGTGGAAACCAGTCTCCTATGGCCTGGCTGCGGACATAAGCCGCCCCAGGGAAACGAGCGCTCAGAAAGCCGTTTTCGCCGAAATCGGAAATACTGCCAATGTCAATGTATTCTTGATGCAGGGCATGCTGCAAAATAGTTTTGAAAAGCTCCATCGGAGCCTGAGGGAAGTCCGAATTTTTTTCTTCCGGGTCCTTGACGATGCTGATTACAATCTCTTTTTGACCGGCTTTGCTCAAACCGTGACTGCAGTAAGTCCAGCAAACGTGCTCGTCTTCTCCGATAATGAAAGTGTTGAGGCTCACCGACGCCTTGAGAACATCCGGCACCAGCTCCAGTTCGAATGGGAATTTGATACTGCCTTTGTCGAGTTCTGCTCCGGGTAAACCCAGGCTTTGCCACCAGACCATTTGCTACGCCTCTAAAATCTCCCGGCTATTATAATCAGTTCTTTCGCTCTGAATCTCAAATTCTCGCCAAATGATACAGGTGAATGCGATATGATCAACGGGCTCGGATATGAAGTTCGGGATTATCGCCGATGAGCCGGTTGCTCAGACCATGCTCGAAGCTTGCCAGGGAGGAACTAGAAAAATGGGTCAAAACCTGAATGCTGCCAAGGAGAAGTCTGCCGAGGTTCTGCAGTTGATCGGCAAGAAAGAACTGACCGAGAGTGAGCGTCAGAAAGTGACTAAGGATGCGGTTCAATACTGGCAAGACCACGTTAACGCCGGTTTCTTGCAATATCGCAAGTCTGTCAGCACCGACTACACAGCTGTTGAATGGGACGATCACGGCGCCGTGTTCAGGGATGTCAACGGGACTGAGTTTATCGACATGCTTGGCGGTTTTGGAATTTACAATGTCGGACACCGCCATCCTAAAGTTCTGAAGGCTGTGCAAGAGCAGCTTGAAAGGCAGGCTATACATTCTCAAGAGCTGATTGACCCTTTGCGTTGTTATCTTGCTCATTTGATTTCGCTTATTACTCCGGGCGATCTGAACTATGCATTTTTCACCAACTCCGGTACCGAGTCGGTGGAAGGTTGTTTGAAAATGGCGATGCTGGCCACAGGGCGCCGACATTTTGTCGGTGCGATTGGTGGCTTTCACGGCAAAAGTCTCGGTGCGCTTGGCGGTACTTCGAAAGCTGTTTTTCGTGAGCCTTTTTTGCCGCTTCTGGCCTGGCATCATGTGCCTTTCGGTGATATCGATGCATTGAAGACTTTCATGGAATGTGCAGATTTCACGGGAGATCGTATTGCCGGGCTCGTGATTGAGCCGATACAAGGGGAAGGTGGCATCAATGTCGCGCCTCCCGGATATCTTGCTGCTTGCCGTGAACTTTGCGACAAGTATGGCGCCATGCTCATATTTGATGAAATTCAATGCGGCATGGGTCGTACCGGAAAAATGTTTTACTGCGAATATGACGGCGTAACACCTGATTTGATGGCTCTTGCCAAAGGATTTGGTGGGGGAGTTATGCCGATTGGGGCAGTTGTCGGTTCGGAGAAAACCTGGTCGAAATACATTGACAATCCGTTTCTGCATACAACCACTTTTGGTGGCAATCCACTGGCTTGTGCCGCTGCCATAGCAACAATTAACGTGTTGCTCGAGGAAGACTTGCCCAAGCAAGCTCACGAAAAAGGGAATTATCTCTTGCCCGCTATTCAGAAGCTGGCAAGCAAATATCCGGAAGTCCTCGTAGGTGGACGCGGAGTCGGATTGATGCTCGGAATGGAATTTAAGAATAACGACATCGGTTATATGGTTTCAAAAGAACTGTTTTCCCGACGCATTTTAATTTCAGGAACATACATCAACTCAAGAGTGCTCAGAGTCGAACCGCCGCTGGTAATAAGCTACGAGCAGCTGGATACTTTCTTGGAAGCATTGGAAGAATCTCTCAAAAAAGTTAAAGACGAAATTACGGCCGGCTCGCGCAAATAAGGTGTCTTGATGAGCAGAGGACGCTATGGAGGCGGCTTTCCGGCTATAGCTTATACCTTCAAGAAGGCTATGGAAGCCGGACCTCTGCGTTTGTGGCG
Organism: Candidatus Obscuribacterales bacterium; assembly: GCA_019748395.1. GTDB lineage: Bacteria > Cyanobacteriota > Vampirovibrionia > Obscuribacterales > Obscuribacteraceae > JAIEPM01. The sequence continues at coordinate 5,519 of JAIEPM010000414.1, read as the reverse complement.
CAAAATGCGTTCGAAAAATGCCTGCAAAACCTGTGCGCTTGGTATGGGCGGGCAGCTCGGCGGCATGGTCAACGAGCGTGGTCATTTCCCGGAAGTTTGCAAAAAAAGTTTGCAAGCTCAGGTGGCTGATATGCAGGGCGCAATTCAGCCGGAGTTTTTTGAAAGGAATTCTCTTTCTGATTTGCTGAAGCTCACGCCCAAGCAAGCAGAAGATGCCGGGCGGCTGAGCTTTCCCCTGATTCTTGAGGAAGGAGAAAGCCATTTTAAGCCGCTGAGCTGGGAGGCGGCCATGAATATCATGGCCGAAAGTCTGAAAAAGGCAGACCCGCAGTCTGTTGGATTCTATTCCTCCGGACGCTCTTCCAATGAGGCTGCATTTTTACTCTCGGCTTTTGCGCGTGTTTACGGCAGCAATAACGTCATGAATTGCAGTTACTACTGCCATCAGGCTTCAGGTGTGGCGCTGAAGATGAGCATTGGTTCGGGCACTGCCACCATTGAACTCGATGATTTGAAATTATGCGATCTGCTCGTGCTTGCCGGTGCAAATCCGGCTTCAAATCATCCAAGGTTGATGACATTGCTTGCCGAATTGAGAGAGCGCGGCGGGCATGTGATTGTTATCAATCCGCTTTTTGAAAAAGGTCTTGAAAAATTTCACGTGCCATCCAGACCTATGTCTTTGCTTTTCGGCAGTGAAATTGCTTCAGAATATTTGCAAGTAAAAGCCGGTGGTGATGCGGCTCTTTTTATTGGAGCCCTCAAATCTCTTATTGAAAATAAGCTTGTAAAACTCGACTTCCTGGATAGACATGTAAATGGCTACAAGGAACTTTTCGAGGACTGCCAGTCGTTTAGCTGGCAAGATATTGAGGAAAGAAGCGGTCTTCGAAAAGTCGAGATCGAAAACTTTGCTAATTACATTGCTGCTTCCAAAGCCTGCATTTTTGCCTGGGCCATGGGTTTGACTCATCACAAATGGGGTGTGGACAATATTCTGGCGCTTTCTAACCTGGCTCTGGCCACAGGCAATGTTGGAAAACCGGGCGCCGGACTTTTGCCGATTCGCGGTCATTCAAATGTTCAGGGCATTGGCTCTATGGGCTTTTCTCCGTCTCTGGCCGAGGGGCTGAAAAGCGCTCTGGAAGCAATCTATAAAAAAGACTTGCCGGTCGATGGTGGCTATGACACGCACGCTCTGATCAGTGCTGCCGAGCAGGGAAAGATTGATTGTCTCTTTGTGCTGGGCGGAAATCTCTGGGGCTCCAATCCTGATTCGGACTGGGCCGGCCGGGCAATGCAAAAAATTCCTGATACCTTTTACCTTTCGACAAAGCTAAATCCCGGCCATTTTCACGGACGAGCCCAAAGGACTTTGATTTTGCCCGTGCTGGCTCGCGACGAGGAAAAACAAGCGAGCACTCAGGAATCGATGTTTAATTTTGTTCGTCTTTCAGATGGCGGTGAGGAAAATATCAAAGGGCAGTTGAGAGCCGAAGCGGAAATTATTGTGGATCTGGCCGAGCGAGTATTGTCGAAAGAGCCTTTTGACTGGTCGAGTTTAAGAGACTACGAGCAAATACGCAAGCAAATTGCCCGGGTTATACCGGGATGGCAGGAAATTGAAAATATTGGAAAAAGCGCTAAGGAATTTACTATAGCCGGGCGAGTTTTTCACAAGCCTGAGTTTCCTCTTTCAGCTGATGGGAAAGCTCAAATGCATAGAGTCTCCTTGCCGCCCAAACAGGGCGACGAATTTCGCCTCATTACTTTGCGCTCTGAAGGGCAGTTTAACAGTGTGGTATATGAAGAACATGATCTTTATCGAGGCGTACCGCACAGATATTGCGTGCTCATTTCCCAGGAAGATGCCTCACGTTTAGATCTCAAGGACGGTCAGAAAATTAGTTTACGCGGCGAAGCCGGGCGACTCGAAAACCTTGAGCTTTTTGTGACAAGAATCAAAAGCGGGTCGCTTGCTATGTATTATCCGGAAGCAAATGTTTTGATCAAAGGCCACCTGGATGAAAGGTCAAAGACTCCTGCATTCAAGAGCGCAGCGGTCTGGATAGAAAGTCCGGGCTCTTGATAAAATCTCAGGGTTCTATACTGGAGGAAAGATGCAAGGCATTTATAAACTCAAGCAAAAGCTGCTTCCAGCAGGAGCAATGCTTTTAGGCGCTGTTCTTTTTGCTTCCGGACTTTCCTCAAGAGCTGAAAACGACGCTTCCACAGCAAACAGCCCGGCTTCGCCTCCTGCTCCCGCGCAGGGCGCTCCTCTTGAGGAAGCGCCGTCCTCTCAGCTTGAAAAACTGAATGCTGCTGACTCAATTCGAAAAGCTGAAGTCGAGCTGAATCGAAAACGCTTTGCTGAAGCAAAAACAATAGTCAAAAAAGCGCTTGCTCAATGTGATGAAAAAACCGGACTATATCTGGAACTTTATAAAATCAGCGTTGCTTCAAATGACTGGAGCGATGCGTCACTTTCACTGGAGAAGGTTTTTGAGCTTGAACCGGCTAGAGAAAAAGATTTGATGCTCGAATACGCTCAAGCGCTGTTGAAGTTGAGACGTAATGCAAAAGCAAAAACCGCCTTCAATAAAGCTCTTGCCTTTGGACGAAACAAAGAGGACGCCTACAGAGGTTTGATTAAGATTGCCCAGCTTGAAAAGGATGATCCGGAAGCCCAAATTCAGATGAAAGAATATTTGAAGCTTGCCCCCAACGATGGTGATATGCACTTTGAATATGCGAATCTTTTGTATAAGGCCGGAAACTTGAAAGAGTCTATTCTTGAGTATAAGATAGCTTCCGATAAGCGCCCTCACGACAGCTATGGGCATGAACGCCTGGCTTATCTTCTGCTTTGTCAGAAAGATTTTGATGGTTCAATCAACGCATATAAAAAGGCTATTGCTGTTCGTCCAAGCGAAGCCCGTTTGAAACAGGCACTCTCTTATGCGATAAGCCAAAAACGCGCCAGCCAGCAGCAAGCTCCGGCTTCCAAATAAGTCTAGCTGCAGCTGCCGACTGTTTCGGCTACAGGAATCAATTCATCAAAAGCATAAATGCAATTTCGCATTACGCTTTTGTCCGGAATCTTTGCTCCGGCAATAATCATGCAATGTTCGAGCTGAACATCATTGCCGATTTTGCAGTTGTCTCCGATGATGCAGAAGTCTGAAATTTTCGAATTGGCTCCCATTGCCAGATTTTTACCAAGCAGAACGTTTTTTCCGAGAATATTTCCTGCAAACTCGTGTTCGTGCTTAGGTGCTGCTTCTGAAACTTTGATTTTTCCCTCTAAAGCATCCATATTGGCTTTGAATAAATCATTGAGAGTGCCGATGTCGGACCAGTGTCCATCGATATCTTCGCCAAGAAGAGCTAGTCTTTTTTCAAGAAGCGAAGGGAAAAGCTGCTTGCCGAAGCCGAAGCTGCCGGTTTTCGGTATATGCTCGAAAATTTCCGGTTCCAGAATATAAATTCCGGTGGAAATCTCATGAGATATAGCTTCTTCTGCTTTCGGCTTTTCTTGAAAGGCTTGTATGAAACCTTCCGCATCTCTTTTCATGACTCCAAAGCGAGTCACATCCGGCATTTTCTTGACGCCAATCGTGGCAATTGCATTTTTCTTTTTATGAGCAGCAATCAGTTTGCTGATGTTGGCGTTAGTAATGAGGTCACCCATAATTACTACAAAAGTGTCCCCTTCCAGAAAATCTTTGCAGGCTCTGACACCACCTGCGTCGCCTGACAGCTCCTTTTCATGCAGAAAATTAAGCTTTATGCCTTGAGGCGGATTCTCAGTGAAGTAAGACACTAAGCTGTCTGCCATATAGTGCGTATTTGAAATTACATTTTCAATGCCATGCTCTTTCAAACCCCAGAGCACATGCTCCATGACTGGTATGTTGAGCACCGGCACCAGCGGTTTGGGCATGTACCGACTTAAAGGATCGAGTCTTGAACCGACTCCGGCTGCCAGAACCATCGCTTTTATCATGAATTTCCGGGACTCCTGCTTGGCACTATTCAGTGCGGCTTTAGCTCTTTGCCGACTTGCTTTTAGGAATTTCTGCTTCCCGAAGCCAGCAAGTTCTTGATTGCCAAAATTATATCCTCTTGCGAAGTGATTGACTTGATCAAATGAATACTGGGGCCGAGGCTTAGTTTCTTTTTGTCACTTTCGCTTAAATCCATGCTGGTGTATACCAGCAAAGGTAGATTTGCCATTTCGCTGTTTCTCAATATTTTGATCAGTGCAAAACCGTCAATATTTGGTAATCCTACGTCGAGAATCAGCAAGTCGGGTTTGCTGTTTTTCAAAACATTCAATGCTGTTTCAGCATCAGGGGCGGATTTGCAGCTAAAACCCGATCGGTTTAGTTGTTTCCTGAGTAATTCAATTGTAGATTTGTCATCTTCGATAATCAGTATTGAGACTTCCTGCTTTGTTATTTCTTCTTTCTGTATTGCTTTCCCAGTTTTACTTGCAGTGATTTTTGCTTCTTGGGCTTGCTCGCATTCGGGCGGATCAAGAGGCAGCTCGAACCAGAAAGTGGAGCCCTCGCCGATTCTTGAATTGACACCAACACGACCACCGTGTTCTTCAACTATTGCTTTGGAAATCGCCAAACCAAGACCGGTGCCACCTTTTGGTCTGCTATCCGAAGAGTCTAGTTGCTGGAATTTGCCGAATAATTTATGCATTTGATCGCTTCTGATGCCCGGACCGGAGTCGATTACCGAAAAATGCAGTCTCCTGCCCGGTCGTTCCTCCACTTTGATTTCAACTTCACCGTTTTTCCTAGAATATTTGATCGCATTAGACACGAGATTGTGCAGCACTTGAATTAAACGATCGTGATCTGCTACGAATTTTAGATCGGGGCAATTTGGAGTTTTCAGCTTTACTGAATTTTCATCAGCCATAGCCCGAATGGATTCAATTGCATTGTTTAGCAGAGATGGTAATTGCAGTTCGCGCAGATGTAATTCAAGTTTTCCTGCCTCAATTTTTCTCAAGTCCAGGATATCGTTAATCAGCATTATTAAACGATCTGATTCTGAACGTGCAATTTCCACAAGTTGTAAGACCTCTGCATTGAGTGTCCCGGCTACTCCGCCTTCGAGCAAGCCGAGCGACGCTCGAATTGAAGTAAGAGGCGTGCGCAACTCATGGGAAACAGTTGAATAAAACTCGCTGATTCTGCGCTCTGCTTCCTTTCTTGCAGAAATATCGCGGGCAATAGAGGCAAAGCCGCAAATCTGCCCCTGATTGTCTCTGACCGGCGAAATACTCAAATCAACATCTATAAGATCACCTCGTTTAGACATTCGCACTGTTTCGAAATGTCCTATAGAATCTCCTTTTCTTAGAAGACTGAACAGATCTTCGGTTTCTTGGTAGTAAGCTTCGGGGACCAGGCTTGAAAGCGGCAAGCCTGGTAGCTCGCCGCTTTCATAGCCATAAAGAGCATAGGCTGCAGGATTGGCTGAAGTTAGATTGCCCTCCA
>JAIEPM010000524.1 GCA_019748395.1 Candidatus Obscuribacterales bacterium | reverse complement strand
TGTCGGGAGTGAGGTCACGATGAATTATCGGTTGTTCTCTTTCATGAAGATACTTCAGCGCCGCGGCAATTTGCAGTGCCCATTCAAGTACATCGGACTCCTTCTGTGCTCCGTGCTGCCTGACCAACTGCCGTAAATCCACACCGTTTATATATTCAAGCAGGAGATAATTTCGTTCAGCTTCGTTAAACGAATCGAGAACATGAACGATTCCCGGATGATCGAGCTTCATCAACAAACGGGCTTCGCGTTCAAACATTTCCTTGGCCTTTTCGCGAACGTTTTCCGGACTATGCTCAGGCACGACAGCTTCTTTTAAGACCACCAGTCGAGAAGCATCAAGCTGGCAAAGATACAAAGCCGATAGCCCGCCGCTTGAGAGCTGATTCACAACCTTCAAAGTGCTGTTGCGCAAAACTCGTCCGGCTTCAAGCGGCACGTAGGAAGTGGGGCAGAATCTCCGGCTCAATTCCTCTTCCCATAATTCGGTATAACTGGCCTGAGCTTGCGATGAAGATCCAATTCGCAAAACATTTTGCAATTGCTCCAGACTCGGATCGCTTTGCGCCGGAGCCCACATGCTGCTTGCCAGAATGAATTGTTCGACAAAATCGGGTTCAAGTTTATTTAAAGGAAGTGAAACCCGCCCACCTTTCTTTTTGAGGATTTCGATTCTTGAATGCTGCGGTTGATCGCTGGAAACTATAGCTCGAACGCGCTCAATATTGGACCATGGCAAATAGCTCTGTAAATTGACCCCCATACCCATGAGCCGCGGAAGACTTATACCCTGTTTATCCACGGTAATCATGTCATGAGCAATTAAGCGCTTTAAGAAAAGCGAGCCAAGTGCAACACAGGCAGCCAGAGCTATATAGGCCGTTGCTTCCTGGGCTTTATCGTGTTGCCCTGATTGATGATATCCGACCAAACCAATCACCATGCCTGCCACCATAAGCGGTGCAACGATACCCCAGACAGGGAAAGTCAGATTTAACAGAGCTTCAGTTGAATCGCGCAACTGGCTTCGACACTGACTTTTAACAATAAGTTCAGCCATGCTGCGCCACCTCGACTTCGCTTGTACTCTCGTTTAAATTGCAGATGACCTGAGCCTCATCCAGCTCCATTGCAAGAAGAGCTTTCTCAATTTCCTCTGCATTTTCAAAACGATTGTTTAGCTGAAGTGCAGTGGACTTCTGAACCAGCTTATCCATGGCTTCGCTCAAGTCCGCTTTTACTGAGCGGGGTGAAGATTGGCTTATAGGCTCAGGATCATGAGCACTCAGAAGATAGTATAAAGTCGCACCAAAAGCATATAAATCACTCTGAGCAGAGGCTTTTCCTCGAAACTGCTCCGGCGGTAAATAAGCGTGCTTGCCGACAATTGTCCCGCTTGAGCCGCCCTGAATTTGCTGAGCCACATTGAAGTCAATTAACTTGAGCTTACCTTTCGAATTGAGAATCAAATTATCCGGCGTGAAATCACGATGAACAACACCGTGCGCATGCAGGAATTTCAGTACATCCGTCATTTGCAAAGCCAGATCTCGAACTCTCTCTTCACTCATTGGACCTTCTCTTGCAACCAGCTCTCTCAAGTTGCAGCCATCCAGATGTTCCATCAAAAGATAGGCGCGATGATCTTCCACAAAGTAATCGAGAAGCTTAACAACGCCGGGAGAATCAAGCGACTTCAACAAACTTGCTTCTTGCTCGAATTTTTCAAGAGCCTTCCGCCGCACAGAACTGTCGGCGAAAACAGGAATTATTGATTCCTTCAGAACTACCGCCTCAGCAGTTTCAGATTGCAGGTCTCGACAGAGATAGGCCGTTCCCTGGCCACCGACACCGATGCTGCGCAAAACTTCAAAACGGTTTTCTCCAACTATCTGGCCGGGCTCAAGTGGTTCAAGAGTTTTTCTTTCAGGGGCCTGATTCAAAGACTGCAACCATATTTCAGTGTAGCTGCGCTCTGATTTAGGCAACATTGCCTGAGAAAGCTCTGGATCAATTTGCTTATGCGGCATGTATTTTTCCATGCGCGCAAGCAGCAAGGCCCGGTCTTCTTCGTTGATGCAGCTCAGGTCAAGCTCCATTTTCTTTTTGTTGCTCAGGGTAATCTTGACTTTACAGGAGGAGCTATTTTTTCTGGAAAGACTCATTTCCTGAATTTGAGACCACTTTACGGAGCCAAGCGAAACAGAAATATCGCCAATGCGCAAAATCAGTTTCAGACCCCCCGGGTCTGCGCAGACATAGTTTGCTCTCCAGAGTAACTTGAAAAGGTAAAGGATAAAGAGAGCAATTCCTGCAGCCGTAAGCACTGCCACCAGAGGGTTTTCGGCGAAAGCCATAAAAGCTTCATTAGCTTTTGAGGCACTGCGTCCGAGGCTGCTCAACAAAGCCTCAAATAACTGAGAAAAGAAACGATTTAAATTCAGGTTCATTGCCGACGTATAGCTGTGCGGTTGCAAGCAAGAATAAAGCTGCGATAAAAATCCCATCCAGCAAGGTCCAAAAAGAACACAAGTTAAAACCGGACCAACTCGCATCCATTTCCTGGCAGTGGACTTAAAAACATCTATGTTTTCGCCGACAAAGCGCCGGCTATGATAAGCGATTTCAAGCTTATCGCCGCTTTCAAGCGGCTTTCTTTTGATGCTGCGACATTTAACCAGAGTGTTCAAAACTGCAGCTGTTTTCAAATTGGAATTGCGAGCCTGCAAGTGCTTGATCAGGGTATCGACGCCTTCTTCCGTTAATCCTCCCAGACTTAATTTAAGCTGCTTGCCTTTCTCGAAATTCAGGACTAATGAAGCCGGTAAGAATTTGCCTTTCTTGTACAAAACCTCCACACCGATAATCGACTTAATATCAAAGGCACGAAAGCCAAAATAAATACGATCATCATCAAGCCTTATCTTGCGTTTCAGCATGTCTTCAAGAAAATAAAGCGCCGAGATGCCGAGCACCAGACCAAAACCCAGCTGTGTGGGTCCATTGCCCATGGCACGGCAAACGAAACCAAGAATTGGAATTACGATAACTCCCCAGACAGGTGCCAGTAAAAAAGCCTTTTGCCAGAGAAAGAGCTGGGCGAGCAAATCGCCGTAGCTGATGCTTTTTGTTCGCAGTATCTCTCTTCTGGGCAATTAAGTTTCCTCCAGCAGGAAGCTAATGTATCATTCTCGGCGCTTCGATTTCGTTCGGATGAGCGATATTGCGATTTCGCCAGTTTTCCAGAGACGATTCCATGTCAGCGTTGTCTTTCGGTCTGGTCAAGAAATAGAGCGGGCCTTCAAGGCTCACAGTAGCCTCGCCTCTGAAAAATGGGCTGATCCTCGCAAATTTCAACGGGCTGGCAAAAGTTCCATCGGCTTTGATAAAGCGGAAGTGTCCCTTGTAGTAAACAGCTGAATAGCCTTCATGGAAAGGACTGGCAAAATCAAATATTGGAGCTATCTGCATTTCTCCTTTGGCATTGATGAAACCAACTTTTCCGTTTTCCATCATCACAGGAGCAAGCCCGCTACTAAACCAAGAGCCTCTCAAATCGACAATCGGAGCCCCAATCTTGATTGATGTTTTAATCGGCTTGCCGCTTGAATCTATGAGCGACCATTTTCCAGCCCTGCACACGGCCATAATTTCGTCATAGGCGGTCATATCATCGAAGCCGTTAAAATCATCGAGCTGAGAAGGAATAACAACTTTGCCGCTCGAGTCAATTACACCGAATTTCTGCCCGGTGTGAGCGATTGCGTGCCCTTTGTTGTAGGAATAAAGTTTGTATTTCGTCGGCTTGATCAGAATATTACCCAAACTGTCTATAACAGATTGTTCACCGTTTCTGCTTGCCTGAAGATAAGTCAGGTACTCGTCGTTGCTTTCTCCTGACGGAGCATTTATTTGATTGTAAATGTAATATGAGTTTTGCTTGTAAGACTCTTCCATCTTCGACAGCCCATAATAATTCGGCTCCACAATCCATTTGCCTTTGGGAGACATCAAGCCATAATAGCCATTTAAATCCTGTACTCGATAATTTGGTCCGAAGCGCTGCGGAAGACTGGACATCGGACCTTTATAAAGGAACTTGCCGCTTTGATCAATCAAGCCACCGCTGCCGTCCTTGCCCAGCACCGGTGCGACCCCCTCCTTAAATTCATCGACATACTCAAATTTCGGGGGAATTACCCATTTTCCGGATTTGTTGATAAAGCCGAAAGGTTCGCGCTCCTGATTGCCGTATTTTTCAGGGCTCTTCGACTTCGAAGGCATATATGCGGCGGCCAGTCCCTCACTGAAATGCTCTATTTTCCCGAACTTTGCTCTTATTTTCAGTGCGCCTTTCTCGTCCACACAACCATAACGCTCACCATCCCAGGTGTTGGCGATCACAGTGCGCAAGCCTTCCTTGTAGCTTGAACCTTCTTCAAAACTATAATTGGGAGGCAACTCAGGATTAGCTTGTTCAGGCAGCGCCCTGAGCGAATGATCAAGAGTAGTCGAAACCAAAAGAGAGTGTTTAGAATCAAGCGTGCTCATTGCCATAATCAGGCCTGCAAAACATAAACAAACAGCAATGACATTGCGATGCCGTTTCAACCCATTGCCGGATTTCAGACCAAAAAAATCAGGCATCGGCTTTGCTTCACCAATCTGCAAGCCAATCGCGCCGGGAGGTGAGCCAAACGGCAAACAAGCACTTGCAACGATAAAGTTCTCTGCTGGAGAGCGCCGGGTCTTTTCTGGGCCGGCAAAACTTGCAGAGGACTTTAAGGCAGACTCCGAAGCTTGAACAGAAAGCAAGGACGCCTCGGGGGTCAGGACCTCTTGAGCGGGCTCCAGCCCAACTTTAACCTGAAGCTCATCAGACTCCAGATCCATCTCTTTGTATGTTTTCTTTTCAGAACTTCCGGACATCTGCTACCCGAATATTGTTTATGACATTCATGAATAACATATTCCCCGTTCAGCGCGCTGCATCCCCAGCACCCAAGGGAGCCGAGGCGCCTACGTAGAACCAACATTGACTGAGCAGCCAAAACTCCGGATATTTAATCTGGATGAGGTGAAATAGGCATGAGCGACGGACGATACACGGGACCTGGGCAGCTTGATAACATCGACGCTATAAACCGCGCTGCAGACAGAATCTTCGGCAAAAAGAACGATGCGCCCTCCCCGGGAGACTCAAGCACTAGTTCAGGCGGCAGCAGCTCCCTGGACCGCCTCAGAGAGCAGGCTCTGGGCAGACCATCCCCCTGGGCCGAACGTCCGAAAGCAGGCTCAGACAGCCGCAGTGACCGACCGCAGGCACCGGTCAGCGCCAATGGAACGATCGAGATCAGCTACGGCGACCCTGATTTTGACGCGAAATTAGCTCAGACCAACTATCGAAAAGTCAAAATCAATAACCTCCCAAAAGACTTTCTGCCTTCACCCTGGGTGGACGATAGCGGAAAAGGTTTCTTTTTCTGGTTCAAAAACCAGAAAAACCCGGATGCTTCAGACCGAAGCAAACATTACTTTCCGGGCAATGTGAAAGAAATTGAAATTGCCAGAAATGCAGGCAACGGAGGAGTTTATAAACCAGTCCTTATAAACGCCGACGAAATGCGTATTTCGGCCAGCCAGGAATTCATGAGAATCAACAGCGATTCCGGATTTGCCAGCTACAGAAACACAACAGACGCTCTTGGTTACGCTAAAAACATTTCCAAAGCCGCAAGCGGTGCTCTCGACTATCAGGAAAAACTCCTGCGAGAAGGTGCAAAAAATGCGCCGGAGAACCCTTACTTTCGTATTTATCTGGCCGACGTTCTGGTCGGACAGGCGATACAACCGGTGCTTGAAGCAATCGGCAAGGGTGAAAAAGCTTATTTTGACAATCCTTATACAAGGCAAAAAATAGACGACGCAATCACAGAAATAAGAGCAGCCCGCGAAGTAACCAGAGTTTACGGCGATATCAGAAAGCCGCCGGCGTATGAAATGCCGCTCAGTCCCTTCGGACTAAATCCATACGCTTACAACCCCGACTATTACTGGTCAGGAGCAGCATATCAAGCATCCATTCGCGAAGTGCAGCTGACCCTTCTCAAACAAGCTGTCATCTACGGCAAGTTGCCAATCGAGCTACCGCCGGCTTTGCCGCCTCGTCCTTAGTCGGGGGCCTCAAGCGAAAGTCACAGAGCGCCACATTGGCGATCTTGATAAGGCGGGCTGAGATATGATCTACTTGTTTCCGGAATCAATGTCGGCGGAGAAACTGCCGAGCAGGCTGTATTCACATTGAAAAATCTATCTATTCTTGGCTCCACAGGCTCGATCGGGCAGCAAACTCTTGATATTGTGCGCGCTCATCAGGAGGACTTCCGCGTTCTTGGCTTGAGTGCAGGCGGAAAGAACCTGGAACTGCTGGCAGCACAGATTGAAGAATTTCATCCGGAACTGGTTTCAGTTCCAAACGCGGATCAGGCAGCCGCGCTCAAAGCTCTTCTGTCGGCAGAAAGTCGCAAAAGAACTGAAATCATCGAAGGAGAAAACAGCTCCTGCGAGCTGGCCGCAATGTCGAAAGTCGACACGGTCTTGTCAGGCGTGGTCGGCGCTCGCGGCATAAAGCCAACTGCTGCAGCGGCTCAAGCCGGCAAAACTATTGCCCTAGCAAATAAAGAGACTCTCGTGGCTGCCGGTTCAATTATTATGCCGATGGTTATTGAGCACAACGCCAAAATAGTACCTGTAGATAGTGAACACTCGGCAATTCATCAGAGCATGGCCGGCTTCCGAACTAAAGATCTGAAGAAAGTCATACTCACCGGTTCGGGCGGTCCATTCCGTAAATGGAGCCGCGAGCAGATTGAAGCTGCCACCGTGGATGATGCGTTGAAACATCCAAACTGGGCAATGGGCCAGAAAATAACCATAGACTCAGCAACTCTTATGAACAAAGGCCTGGAAATCATCGAAGCTCGCTGGCTCTTTGAAATACCGGCTTCCATGATTGAGGTCGTTATTCATCCGCAGTCTATTTTGCACTCGGCAGTCGAATTTGTGGATGGCTCGATTGTCGGACAGCTTGGAATGCCGGATATGCATCTGCCCATTCATTATGCTCTTTACTATCCGGAGCGAAAAGCGTCAACACAGGTGCCGGCACTGGATTTGCTCAAATTAGCAGAATTGAATTTTGAGGCACCTGACTACACACGTTTCCCTTGTTTACGTCTGGCAAAAGAAGTTGCAGCTCGGGACGACAGCGCTGCTGCGGTCTTAAATGCAGCAAATGAAGAGTTGGTTTATGAGTTTTTGAACCGCCGAATCAAGTTTATGGACATTCCCGGATATGTAGAAAAGATCCTAGACCTTCACCAAAGCGTTTCTCACCCGAGCTTAGACGATATACTTGAAGCTGATAAATGGGCGAGACAAGCCTCGCAAGAACTTCTGGGAGCAGCAGTGCGATGACAACTTCAACAGCAGCAAATGTGCATGTTTGTGACCACCCTCTAGTTAAGCAGCAGCTTACAAAACTGCGCGACTACCAGACCCCGAGCTATGAATTCAGACGCATAGCAATTCAGATGAGCCGCTCGCTGGCTTATGAAGCACTTCGCGATTTGAGCGCACGCGAAGCTGCTGTTGAAACTCCAGTGGGACCGGGACAAGGCGTAGTTCTTGACGATTATGTTGTAATTGCGCCGATTCTGCGAGCCGGACTTGTACTGGCCGAAGCAGCGCAGGAGCTGATTCCGGCGAATTCGCGTGTATATCATGTCGGTTTGAAGCGCGACGAAGCTACACTGCAAGCTATTTCGTACTACGCAAAATTGCCGGATCGGCTGCCAGCCGAAAGCAAGGTTTATATCCTTGACCCGATGCTTGCTACAGGTGGATCTGCCAATGCGGCAATTCAGCTCTTCCATAATCTCGAAGTAAAACAAATCCATCTCGTTTGCTTTCTGGCGGCACCGGAAGGCATCAAAAAGGTGCACGAGAAGTTCCCGAACGTAAAAATCACGACAGCCTCGATTGACAGCCATCTCAACGAGCACGGATTCATCGTTCCTGGATTGGGCGACGCAGGCGATCGTATCTTCGGAACATAATCGAAGAATTTCAAGCCAGTAAAAAAAGCGTTTCGATTCCGTAGATAGCTACAATCTCGGAAAGTTCTTGGTCGTAGTCCGTGCTGATGAGTGTTTTAGCAAAAACTTCAGCCGGGCTTAAATGACGAAGTTTTTTCCTGTATTCATCCAATTCCAGCTTGGCAATACTGCTGAGCTGATCGTTATTCTGAACACTGAAGAAGAGAAAAAACAAATCAGCGATCAGAACGAAGTTTATGGATAATGCGACAAAAGCAAAAAGAGCAAGATACCAACTGCAGTTAGGCGCTGCGCCGAAGTAGCTGAAAGCAAAAGATTGCAATGCCAAACAAAGCATAAAGAGCAAGATTGCAATCGACCAGAATGCCAGCATAAGAAAGCGGAAAAGAGAGCGCAGAACTGCTATTCGCTTGCTCTTTCTGCTCACTGTTTCAAGAAGAGATGAGAGCTCTTCATAAAAAGGCAAAAACACGGGCAACTCAGCGACAAGACGAATCAAAGCGCCGTCAAGAGCAGTGATCAAAGTCAAAATTATCACGCTTTGCCAATTGCTGAGACTAAAAAATGCAGCAACCAGAACTGCAAGAACAAAAAAATGAAGGAACGCCAATCCAAGAAAAATCCTCGAGAATTTTGCTCGCCGTTGATCTGAGAGCAGCAGTTCTCGAACGAGCAAGTTAGAGCGAAGGCTTGTTCTCAGCTGCTCTTTTACATTAGAAGCAGCAAGAGAAACAAATGTCCGAAGTATGCCGCTTGGGGAAAAATAGCGCCGAATACTTAGTGGATCTCTAATCAAATCAGTTAAAGCCGACTTCAATGCCGAACCCAGCCACTGTTTCAAACGCCAGAAGCCGCGCACAATCTTCATTGGATTCTTTGTTCTTAGTTCCGGCAAAAGCTCATCTGTTTTTTGCTTTGACCAGTCTTTTATATAGCTTTCAACACTGTTCCAGATTTCCTTTTCGAACTGAACTTTAGCAAGTTCATCCTTCATTGACTGCGGAGATTTCAAAGCTCGCTGCAAAAAATCTATGACTAAGACCATTAAACAATGGGAGGAATCTCCCGGTCGCAGTAAATAAGCCAGTTCTGTAGGCTGCAGCCCTACAGGCTTTGAGGAGCCTTCAATTTTACGCATTTTTGCAAGAGCATAAGCTCTAAGCGCATAACTAAATGCAGCAAGAAGCAGCAAAACACCGGAGAATGAGAAGCAGGAGAATTGGGAATCCATCAAGTCGGCGGCGTAAATTTATAACCTACGCCATGCACAGTTTCAATCAAATCGGCATAGCCGCTATTTTTCAGTTTTCTACGCAGACGGGTTACACAAGAATAAACAGACTCCAGTCCGACCTCGGCCTCGGCACTCCAGACTCTTTTCAATAATGTTTCACAGGAGAAAACTTCGTTGGGATGCCGCAGCATAAACTCAAGCAAGGAAAACTCAAGCGGCATCAATTTAAGTGCTTGCCCTGCAATACTGGCTTGATGGCTCTTTAAATCCAGAGTTAAAGTCGAAACTTTCACTACATTGCTGCCGATACCGGTCGGACGGCGCAGCATGGCGCGAATGCGAGCGGATAACTCTCGTGCATCAAAGGGCTTCGTCACATAATCGTCTGCACCGGTATCAAGTCCGCTTTCTACAAACTCGGGAGCCGACTGACCGGTGAGCATGATGATATAGGCATCGCCTCCGGCTCTTCTGTATTCGGAGCAAACTTCAATGCCCTCACAGCCAGGCAAATTCCAGTCAAGAATCACAAGGTCATAGTCGTAGGACTTCAAATATTCCTTGGCGCTCAAGCCGTCGGCAACCACATCTACCCGATGCAGCTCGGTTTCCAGCCATGCTTTCAGCGATTCCGAAACTGCAATGTCGTCTTCAACTATTAGAATTTTCGCCACTAGCAACCTGTCAGCTTAACTTCAAAATTATAGTTTAGCAAAAGCTTCAAATCTTGCGTTTTCTAAAAAGAATCAATGCGCTCGGCAGAGTTCACAGCCGTAGCAGTCAGCACGTCGGCAAGAAAGCCAAGCTGTGATTCAAGAGCTTGATTCTGCCGCTCTTCAGCCTGGGCAAAGCTCAAATCCGTGGACCCACGCAGCAAAGAGCCGTGCACAGGCTCTTGCGGCTGCTGTTCCGGAGCTCTTGCAGCAAGAATATCCTCACCAAATCTAGCCTGCTCAGGCAAAGCAGCCAAAGCGGCAATACGGTCCTCAGCAAGTGACGAACTTGATTTGCTAATCTCCAGTTTGCGAGCATTGCGAGCAACGGTGGAAGCTCCAGCTTCCACTTGCCGCCCCTTATCATCCAGAAGCTCAAGTTTTGGAAATGGGAAAGATCCCGGACGCGCCTCAGGATTGCAAGCTGCCAGGTACTTGAGTCCATCTTCAGACGACATGATGTTGTGAACCTCGTTGCGAAGCTCAGAGCCACCCTGCCCACGCTTGAGATCAGCCATTTCGTTCTTGCCGCTCATGCTCTTCCCCCCGTATCTGCCCTTGCTAAGCGGATTTTCCAGCCGCCAGCCCATATTGATAATAGGCAAGATTTCTAACCAACTCTTGACCACCGCTCAAACAAATATCAGACGCAAATACTCGAACAATACGGGTGCAGCAGGCACAGTAGCGACGGGTACTCTGAAATTGCCTTGCTTGCCGATTAGAACCGAAGTCTCGTGGGATTATATTTGGCAAGAGTCATATTCAAGACCTGAATGAAACCCGAAAAATCATCACCAGCTTTTATCGCAGGAGCAGCGGCCGGAATCGGTTTGCTGGGGTCTGCGCTGCTGACGGCCTGCTCATTTGCACTGACGGATAAATCAGCTTTGCCGATTATGGCATTTGTCCCCGCAATAACTGCGCTTGCCACTGCTTGCTTCGTTTACAAAAAAGCAGTAGCACCACTGAAAAAGAGCTGCGCTGAAAGCCGAGACTTGGCAAAATCATATTTGCCCGGCAAGAACAAAAGCGAGCATTCCGCAAGTGACGAAAGCGGCGATCAATTCACCGCTCTGAATCAAACAATCGAAGAACTCGGTTTGCAAGTTCGCGAAACAAGAAAGAAAGAGAAATCAGTAATTGAAAACGCCGCCGACGTAATTTGCGTCATCGATATCGACTCCAAAATATTACAGGTAAACGCAGCTTCAAAATCGGTATGGGGTTACACACCCGAAGAAATTACCGGACGGAATCTTTCGGACTATTTATTAGAAGAGTATCTAGACAACACTTTGAAAAATGTTCTTGGTGCTGAAAAAAGTATAGATCGCATTTTTTTTGAGAATCGCTTTCGCAAGAAATCCGGTGAAATAATAGACCTGCTCTGGTCCGCGCACTGGTCTGTTTCGGACGGCGGTCTATTTTGCGTTGCGCACGACATTACTGAACGCAAACGTTCAGAGGAATTATTGCGCGAAAGTGAAGAACGCAGCCGCCGCATTCTTGAACACTTGCCGGCAGGAGTTGCCGTTCTAAACAACAGCGGCTTGCTCGAGTTTGTAAATGAGCCTGGCCGCAGACTTGTAGGATTGCTCGGAAAAGAATTACGCGGTATGCACAGCTCCGAGATTTTTGCTTTCTGCCGAGAGCCGTTTTCGCCAAAAGCGCTGGAAGAGTTAATCAACAATAACAGCAGCAGTTTCGACGCTCAAATCACCCGTGAAAATGGCGAACGTTTTCCGGCTGAAGTTTCACTCAGCCGCATTCAGATTGGAGGGGAGAAATGCTTCCTTGTAATTTTCCTTGATGTTACCAGCAAGCACGCGATTGAAATGGCAAAACGCGAGTTTGTAACAATGGTCAGCCATGATCTCAGAACACCGCTTACTTCTATTCTTTCAATATTGAGCTACCTGGACGCAGGGCATGGCGGCAGCCTCAGCGAAAAAGGCGCCACCTTAACGAGCAGAGCAAAAAAGGAAAGCGAACGACTTATCAGCTTGATTGCAGACTTGCTCGATCTTGAAAAGATGAAAGCCGGCAAATTCAGCATGCATTTTGCAGCCACCGACGCAAGAGAAATAGCAAAGTCTGCGCAGGAAGCCGCAGCTCGCTTTGCGGAAATCCACAAAGTAAAGTTAGCCCTGATGCTCCCGGACAGCGAACTAAAATGCTTCTGTGACGGTGCCCGTATTATTCAAGTACTCGTAAATCTTATCGATAATGCCATCAAATTTTCGCCTCCTGAAGAACAGGTAGTTGTAAGCGCCGAAGAAAAAGGCGAGGAGATCAGGATATCGGTTGCGAACAAAGGTCGAGGTATTCCGGAAGAAAAGCTGGGTTCGATTTTTGAACGCTTTGAACAAGTAGAGGAGGCTGATGCAAAAGTAAAAAAAGGCAGCGGGCTCGGTCTGGCAATTTGCAAAACAATTGTAGAACAACATCACGGCAAAATATCGGTTAGCAGTAACGCTAAAGAAGGAACCAAATTCACTTTCAGCCTGCCTGCAAAAGCATTTGAAAGTTCAGCAGACAATAACTGAGCATTAAAAAAGAAAAGCGCGAAGTCAATAGACTTCGCGCTCCGCCTCAATTAATTCGGCTTATCTCTTTTTGTTTCCGAGGCCTCCCATTTGCTGTCGGCGGGCTTCTATATAGCTTTGCATTGCGAAAGCTTCGGCCTTTCCAACATGTTCAGCCAGGAAGTTCACATGAGCTTCGTTGTAAGAGACGCCATCTTTAATAAGCGGGAGTCTGTTGAACTCCTCTTGCAAGGGCTTCGGCAAGGTTCTTACTGCATCTAGCGCAGTTCTGAGTTGCATTTGCTCAATTGGCTCTTTGACTTTAGGCTTAACTGCCTCTGCCGGGCGAACTTGCTCTTTGGCTTTCAAATTAACAAGTGCATCCCAGGCAGCATTATAATTGGATGCGCCCATATAAGCTTCCTTGCTGTGCTTCTTTAGAAACTCAAGTTGCTCTCGAGAATAAGTGCCATCCTTATTAGTTTTGAGTTGATCAAATTTTTCCTGCAATCCTAACTTAGCTAAATGCTTATTCACGGTCAGTTCGGATTTTCGCAACTCATTATGCAAATGTTCCTTGTACTTATCGATATCAACCTTTTGCGAATCCTGCGCTTCCCGATTGCCATCACGAATGGCATTCCGCTCTTGACGGCCGGCGCCCTGCGCTTCTCTTCCCTCCTGAGCCTGGCGAAGCCCTTCAGCCCGTTCCTTTACGGACTCAGTATCAAACTTCTGAGGAGTCTTTTCCCGTCCGGGATTATTGCCTTCTTCCTGCCTGAAAAAATTCAACATTGGCTGCAGAGAATTGTATTTATCCGCGGCACTGTGGGCCTTTTCTCCGGCATACTTTTTGATGAAATCCATTTGCTCTCGAGAGTAGCTGCCATCTTTGTTGGACGAGAGGCTGTTGAACTTATCTTGAAGCTTTTCCGGCAACAGAGATATGGCATTTTGTACTTCCTGCGCATAGCTCTTAGCCTTAGCTCTCAATTCATCGCGCCCGGTCAAAGCAGACTCTTTCTTAGCATCGCCAATTTTTTGAAATTCCGGCGATGAAGCATCCGATGAGTTTCCCAGTGCGCCGGAAATCTGCTTTTCATGCAAACGGGCGTTAAAGCGATTGTAATCTTGAGCTGCACCGTAAGCAGCAGGACTCAAATTCTCTTTGATAAATTTGAGCTGCTCGGGTGAATAGTTTCCGCCTTTGCCGTCCGGCAGTTTAGCAAACTCGATGCGCTTATCTTTCGGCAACTGATTCAGCTCTTTGTTGACTGTAGCTTCTGCTTTTTCCATACGCTGTGGCAGTTCCGACCTAGGCGGAAACTTTTCTCTATCGAGACCATGCAGAGGCTTGACCTTTTCGCTCATATCAAGAAGCTTAGAATTCAGTTCGTTATAATCTTGAGCTTTGGACAGTAATTCCGGTCCAAGATGCTTCTTAATAAACGCCAGCTGCTCATCGGAGTAATTGCCGGTTTTGCTCGGGCTAAGCTGCTCATACTTCTTACGCAGTTCGGGGCTCAGTCCGGAAAGCCCGTTCTCAACCTGGCTCATTGCTATACCGGCCTGTTTCTCATACTTATAGCGAATCATCTGAGCAATCGAGTCGGCTCCGCCTTTTCCAAGAAGATCAGAGAGATCCCCGTTTTTTATTGATTCGGTTTTCAGCGATTCAATATTCAAATTCTTCAAACTAGAGGTCGCAGCGTCGGCAGTTTCTGAGGGAGTCTTGATTGAGAAACTGGGGAGCGCCGCATCAGCTGGAGCAGCTGAGCCGGTAGAGGGAATTTTATGGTCCGATCTATACTGCTCAAGAGTATCGTCATGCGACTCATGTTCGTCATCATACTCATCAAGCACGGACTTTTTGTCTTTCAGATCGTCGTAGTTCTCTACCATTTTCATCTCCTCCAAACGCGCAGGCGTTGTTCCATGGAGACAGATTAGTTCGAGAACCTAACTAAAACCTGACCAGGTAAGGAGTCTATTTCCAGACAATTGAGCGTACTGCTTTTTGTACATCGGATTGAAAAATCTGGAATTTATCTTGCGCAGCCTGATACTCAATTTCCTGCACAACACGTCCCTCTCTATCGGCTTCAATAAATATGGTTTGAGTTTCAAGACCTGAAGCCAAATTTGTACCGCTAAGCAGGAGAACTCGTTTGCCGTTTATATCGCCTGTGCTCGCAGACTTCAAATCAAAAAGTTCTGCTTGATTCATGCCCCGCAGCATAGGCGAAAGAGCATCCAATTCGTCCTTTGAAAGTTGGTGGGGAGAACCTTTCAATACCCTATTAAATGAATCTCCACTCTCAGAGGATATTTGTCTGCCGCGATAAAAGAATCCCAGATGAACATCCGGAACCCCACCGGGAGCGAACTCTTTGTAGCTACCGGTTGCACCAAACCCATTTTTTTCTTGCGAAGGTCCCCAGGCTCCAGGCAAGCTCATTTCAGCAATCTGCCCGATATCCTTGATTGAAATAGCAGTTCTATTTGAAGCAGGTGAAAGAGGAGCTTTCATAATTTCTTCGCGAACGTGCGCAAACAGGCTCTCATTAGCCAAGTTCGATGAGCTGAGCAGATTATTGTTTTCTTTCTGAAATTCCTGCTCTCTCATTTGCGCACACTCTTTTTGGGTGACTTATTCTCTTTTTTGCTTTCATTTTTACTTACACTGTGAGAAGGCTTCGGCTTCACGGACCCCGCTGTGTGGCTGGGCTTTGCAGCTTCATGCTTTTCCTGCTTCTCCACATTTTTTTCAGAGCGAGCAGGACGCACTCTCACCGCCTGGGCAGCAAGTTCTGTTTTAGCTGCGACTTGAGGCTGTCCAAGCCGCCAGGCAGCTGTCAACTTCTCTTCAACCGGCCGTATATGATTCTTCTTAAAGTCTTCCTTCAATGGGTCCGGCAACAGTGCCAGTTGCTCTTCAATTTTTTGCATGTAAGAAAGGCAAGTATCGCGCTTGCCTTGATCCAAACTGCCTCTATTTCCCTCCGAAATAATCCCCTCAGCTAAGCTATCGAATATCCGGGCCAGCATTTCCTTGCTTTGTTCAGGACTTATGAGTTTTTCTCCAGGCGCACGCAATATCAGCTCACCCAGAGCTAAACGCATATCAGGAGCCATTCCCTCAAGAGACTGTCCAACCAGCTTTCGAACCCTCTCTTGTTCCTTCGGATCAAGCTTATTCTCAGCTTTGAGCTTCTCCCATGAGGCTTGAGTATCAATGTATGCCTTTCCCAACTGCTCATACATAGACTGATCATTTATTTGTCCGGCAGCACGTTTTAGCCGAACAATCTCAAACTCTTTAAAAATATCGACAGTTTTGTTCTCTTTGTTCCATTTAACATCCCTTTCCAGCATGGCAATGGCTTTTTCAGGACGGCTTTGCATAGCTATATAAAGATCATGAACATCAATTCCTCTCTCTTTGCTCAAATGATCTTTCGCCCTTCCCCAGCTGTTGTCACAAAGAACCTTGCCGTCCAGATAATCGGTTATAACAACAACATGACCACCACCTGAACCACCGGCCAACCCGCCTCCCGAATCAGACCAGAATGGTTCCATAACCGTATTAACAGATAGAACTACAGGAAAACGCCCTTCTTTCTTCAAAGTATCCAGCGTTTGCTTGAACTCTTCTTTGCTTTCGAGCATAGTACCGCGTCCAGTATCATATCCATAGCCGGCTGCAAACAAAACGCTGTCACGAGCAGCTTTACCCTGCAAAATTTTCAAAGTCTCAAAGACTTGATCAGCAGCAAACATTGGATGACGAGCAGGAACCCCATCCTCTAAGACCTCGACCGGCGGCTTGCGGCTGTAGTCCACCAAACGCTCGCCGGTATCACCGGCCCCAGTCGAGGCTCTTTGTTCATACTTAATATGAGGGGAAAATTTTGCATAATAAGCATTTACGGCTGCAATCTGAAAAAGTTGTGAGGCGTAGCTTCTGGCACCTTCCGGAGTCGGAAGCAATAAAGAATCAGCATCTTTAGCAAGGCTATCTTTATCTACAGCGACGCTTGTGCCATCTTTGAGCAGATGCCGTCCGCTCAGAGCAATGTTTGCAATGAGCTCGGCAGCCACAGCCGGGCTCTTGTAAAAGACCACAGTCTCAAGTGAGTTGACATTGCAAGTATTGTGACTTCCTTGATCTAAACGCTCAGGATGAGCGGCAGATTCCACAATCTGAGTGGAAAGCAAAGCATTGTCTAAAGCAGATAATGGCTCTGTTCCTGGATTATCAAGTAAGCGACGCGCATGAAAATAAGTTTCCGCAACTTGTTTCAGGTCCATATTGGAACTCATCGCCCTCGTTTCGAGATCCTTCATGTTAGCTTGCAAACTCTTTCGAGCGGCATCGTCAAAACGCGGATCGTTCTTGACCTTTTCCAGCAACGCCGCTTTTTCCGTTGCCAAATCAAGCTCGCCGAGGGACTTCGCCTCTGCCGTGGCTTCAAACTGTTCTTTATAAGCAAGAAAATCCGCCTTAGTAGGACCATCGTTTTCAAAGCCGAACTCATCATCATGTGCATCTTCCAAACCTTGATAGTTGGCGATTACTTTTCCGAGTACGGACTTTTCAGCCGGACTTATGTTTTTGTCGTTATACCTGGAGGTCAATTCTTCAAGCGAAAGAAAGCCATCACGAAAAGAATCTGTCTTATCGTAATTTTCGGACGCCCAATTACTCATCTCCCGAATATCTGCTATTTTCGAGCGATTTTCCTTTTGCTCTTTCAGATAGATTCTCAGATCTTCTTTGCTAATTTGACTTTCCCAGCCCCATTCATCATTTTTGAGATCTTTAATTCTGGAAAAATTCTCGATCAGTTCTTTGTAAGCGCCCATCTGGTCAGAAGGCGCATTTCGAGAAGCGGCTGCTATTTCACCTAGAGAAAGATACTGGTCGCCATTAGCATCGGAAGCCGTAAATGCAGCTTCCATGCGCTTTTGATAATCGGAAAAAGCATTAGCTGCAATTTCGGCAGCAGAAGGTGCTTTGGGTGATTGAGTTTTCACCTCGGCGGCAGCTCCGGCTGCGGGAGTATTTTCGACAAGTTCAGGCGCTTTGCTCGCCGCCGCAGGTTTTGCAGGCTCCTTTCTTGTTTCAGCCTTTGGTCCTTGCTTTGGAGCAGCCAAAGCAGAAATGTCCGAATCTGTCGCATGCAGACTTTTGGTAACAAAAGAACTTTCCTTAGTCTCAGAATCTCTGACTTTAGGGGCCAAAGCCTCATTTCTGAGAGCAGAGGCACTGGGCTCAGTCTCGGCTTCAGATGGGCGACGCAATTGGCTTTCAGAGGATTCGGGCGGCAAAATGACTTATCCACGGAGAAATGCTAAGTCAATATACCCAGGAATCCGGAAAGCTAGACTGTGCAAGAAAAAGAGAAGGGCGGCGCATGGCGCCGCCCCTACAGATAAATTTGTTTGGATTATGCTCCGACGCCGGCTAAGGCTGTGGGCATTCCGGTTTTGGAGCCGTTGGCATAGCGAATGCCGAGGGCATCCATGCCGATGATGATCCGCTGGATTTCACGTGTACCTTCATAGATGTTCAGTACTTTGGCATCGCGGAAGTAACGCTCTACCGGATACTCATC
Organism: Candidatus Obscuribacterales bacterium; assembly: GCA_019748395.1. GTDB lineage: Bacteria > Cyanobacteriota > Vampirovibrionia > Obscuribacterales > Obscuribacteraceae > JAIEPM01. Next base: position 332 of record JAIEPM010000524.1, on the reverse strand, counting down.
TGAGAATCCGTATCCACCGAATACCTGCACGGCGTTGTGTCCGGCGCGGTTGGCTGCTTCGCCGCAGAAAAGTTTGGCGATTGAAGTTTCAAGAGTGTTGCGAACACCCTTGTTCTTCAAGTGAGCGGCGCGGAGATACAGCAAACGACCGGCTTCGCAATCAGCAACCATGTCGGCAATCATTGCTTGAACTTGCTGGTGTTGTCCAATCGGAACACCGAAAGTTTTGCGTTGCATTGCATAGGTGGTGCACTGATCGATACATCCCTGAATAAGTCCGACCGCACCGGCAGCCACTGAGAAGCGACCGTTATCGAGCGCGGGCATGGCGA
>JAIEPM010000254.1 GCA_019748395.1 Candidatus Obscuribacterales bacterium | reverse complement strand
ACCTTTTTGGAATAAGCACTCAAAAGGATACGCCACCTCTTTCAAATCTGTAGAACACTAGATTCAGTTATAACTCAAAAAAGTCTAAATTACGCTGGTGTAGAAAATGGGTGAAGTCCATTAAGGTTTAGCAAATTCGAATGACTCGCTTTAGTTTAGGTGCATAATCTAAATTATGCACTCTTGTGGGGCAGACAGGCTCACCAACTCAACTTCCAAGACCACCACTGTCGCAATCTCTCTAATCTGTGATCAGTTTCTCTTGTAAGGGACGACAGTCTCATGACTGTTCCGATAGTGCCATCATGTTCCGGCGGAAATGTCAGGCAACAATCGGCCATTCTATAGTTCTGCCAAAGAGCCTGACTTTCTTGAAGATATTTTCTTTCCCATTCCGATGTTAGTGCAGAGTCTAGAATGTCCGCAACGAGTGCGTTGAGTTCTTCTTCTGTTTGCTGAAGTGTCTTGCTTGCTGTCTCATTCATATCCACAGTCGTATGTTGATCAGACTCGGGGTCCTCCGACACTACAAATCGGTCACCGAATCTAGTGTGATAAAACTTCGGAAAGAACTGGATAATGAGATCGGTGTTTTTTGCCTTCCATAACATATTTTCCAATTCAAATCGATCCCATATTTTGTAATGCAGCCCTTTGTTTTGCTTTAAGCCATCTAACAAGTTCTTCAACCCGCCAGTAATTTGCTTAGTGGTCACAAGCATGAACCCATCGCAATTATGTTGAGCTAATTTTGCAAATAGATCGGTAGGCAAATCCTTTTCCGAAACATTCTTCCCACTTACCGATCGATCCTTGCAAGAAACCAACCATCGAAAAGACTTTTCGCAAAGAACGCTAAGTCTTTCTTCAAAAATGAGATCTTTACCGCCATCCGGACCGACTCCTGTGTAATGCACTTCGGCTGGAATTCTCCTTCCCAAGAATCTTGAAAGTGCTTCGAGACCATCTCCAGATCCGTAGTCCTTTAGTTCAGCAAAATCGATCATGGATAACTCCGTCTGTTGCCAGTGATGAACCACAATGTATTCGAAGCATTAGCTCTTTTAATTATTCAGTGTAGCAAGAATGCAGGGATTATCAGTCAACAAGTCATGCAGGTACTGTTCACTTCTGAAATCCAAAGACCAAAGCAATTCCTCCAGAATATCGCTAAGAAAATCTTTTAGGTGTTCAGCTGCTTCTCCAACATACTTTGTCCGGCGCACAATAAAACTTGTGCCTGAAACGAGCTGAGGTTCACCGCGTAGGACTTCGATGTACTCAGCCGGAACCTCCAAGACCCGGTCCGTTGTTGGTTCTAGCGTAAAGCAAAAATCTATCGCACCTCCATAGCCAAGTTCCTGGAAAAATCTTATTGCGAAACAAATAGGTGACAATACTGCAAAGCTAATTTTTCGCAATTCAAGCTGAGATAACTTCTCATTATTTGGCTCATGAACAGTTTCAGAATGTCTCAACAATCCAAAGCTTGAAAGATACGTGAATGCGTGATGGACTCTGCCAGTAACTTTGTAATTGTCGTTCACCGGTAGCGAGTGTTTTGTGGTCCATAAAACCCCTTGATTAACACGCTTTGGAAACACATTAGGACTCTGCGGGAAATGACCGCCAGCACCGGTTGGAATTGCACATCTTTGCGCCAGCATATCTTCCAATAGTTGATAATCGCATAAAGGGATCTGCGGAAAATGAGGCACAATTATCGTTGTGAGCACTGTTGGAGGAGAAAACTCTCCCCTGCAACCAAGCTTGAAGCTGTCGTAATGATCACGCGCGATTCCTACGAGTTCGGATCTCAATTCTTCGGATTGCTTGCGGTGCGAGTACAACCAAGACAGTCTCTCCGGAGCTGCCAAGTCTTCCGGATTGCTCTTCTGTCCAGTTCGTATGTAAATGTGAGTTCGGTTGACCGCATGCGGCGTGCTAATGCTCTGCGGAACACGTATAAAGATGAAGCACTTGGAACCGTCCGTCGATCTTGCGACTTTAACTTCACAGAATACTGGTGGAGAAATATGCTGCACATAAATATCAGTTATTTGCTGGCGCAAATGATCACTGTAGTCCACACCGTCGAAAGGCGGCTCAGGGTAATCACCATCGTCCTTGACTCCTACGATGATTGTTCCTCCATGTGTATTTGCCATCGCGGCTATCGTTTTTGCAAGGGTTTCGGTCTTCGGTATTTCCCTTTTGTAATCTAGCAAAGTACCTTCGCCTTTGCCTTTCTTGCAGAACTCCACGATGTCGGCAAATTCGATCAGATCAATTTCCTTGTGAATCATCACGTGTCCTATCTTGCGTTTCTTGCTGTGGTTCACTCAATTAAATGTTCTTGACTGTCTCAAGTCTATGAAATCTCCTCGACACTTGAGTAAGTAGGGACAGCAAATGCATTTTTTTCCAGCAGGCTCGTTGGCTCCACTGACTATTTTTCTGAGCTGGTGAATGTCAGAATTTGTTGATGATCACAACAAAAAGAAAAACCGCTTTTAGCGGTCATCTATAGGTCACTTATTTTGACATTGCAATCAACCGATCGCTTAAAAATGGCTCCCGAGGCTGGATTCGAACCAGCGACCAAGTGATTAACAGTCACCTGCGCTACCGCTGCGCTACTCGGGAATAGCTAATTCATTTTACCACGGTCGCCTCGACCTAAAACCTCATGGGAACCGTCCTTGTTAAAGGGGATGTAACATTTGCTCGAGCGCTCTGCGCCCTGGCTGCCTCGAGTCTACCGGCACCGGGATAATCGGCTCCGGGCACTCATGTCAAGGCTTTTCGGCTTGACACGATCTGACGTTAGGGCTTGGATGGCTGAATCGCCTAATTTTTGGCAAAATTCGGGATATACTTAGCTCTGTAAAAATGCGTCCTTTTAATAGGACAGGCGTGCGTGGATTGCCAAGAGGGCGAAATGAGTTTGTTCGGTGCACATAAAGTAACTGGCACAAGCCTGGACGAGGTTGCCGGTCTAATACAGAACTATTTCAAAGGGCGTGGGCTTGACCCGCACAAGCAGGAAATCCCCGGCGCTGAAGGCTGCGGCTGGTGGCTGACGGAAGGAAGCGCCAAAGTCTACGTTTTCGTGCAGGATTCGCCTGCCGGTCCGGTTCTCCGTATAACCAGTCCGATTTTAAATATCCCGCAAAACAATCAGGAAGCCTTTTCTCGCCGCTTGCTCGAACTGAACAGCAATCTTGCCAGTTGTCATCTGGCTACTTACGAGAATTACGTTCTTGTTTTAACCCAGAGACAAACGCTGGGCATAGTTCAAGAAGAAGTTGACTCAATGGTCTGGAATGTCGCATATGTGGCCGACCTTCTGGATGACAAATTAGCCGCAGAATTTGGGACCACTCTGTACAAAGCATGACAACAAAACCGTCTTCCGAGTTCTCTACCGAAACGCCATTCCTTGTTGAGCAAGAAATCCAGTTTGTGTGCAATCTGGCAGAATATTGCGGAAAGATGGCAGCCGAAATGCGGGCTTCGGTGGGTGTGCATGAAAAAACAGAGCCTCATGACCTGGTTACCGATGCCGATCTTGCGGTTTCGAAGTTGCTCTTGAAGGAACTCGGCAGCAGATTCCCGAAAGATTTTTTGGTTTCCGAGGAAGATGTTCCTGAATCTGTTGATGAAAAGCATCGTCGCGTTTGGTACCTGGACCCGATCGATGGTACGGACAATTATGTAAGCGGTGACGGGCAATACTCCGTGATGATCGGCCTGCTTGTAAATGGAAAGCCTGAATTTGGCTGTGTTCACAGTCCGGCAAATCAGGTTACTTATTTCGGGGGTCCCAGTTTTGGCAGCTTTAAGCGCCGTACTGATTCTCCGACCGAAGGATTTGTGCCGACAGGATTTGGAAATGATTTGAGTTCGCCGGTGCGGCTGATGATGGGTTTTCGCGACCGCAAGAAAAATCCGTGGGTGCTGAACCTGCCCGGTGTGCGAATAGTTGCATCAGGAAGTGTGGGTCTGAAAGTCGCTAAAGTCATCAACGATGAAGCCGATCTTTTCGTGCATCTTTCCGGCAAATTGAAGTACTGGGATACAGTAGGTCCTGTGGCGATTGCACTTGCTGCGGGTCTGGAAGTTGGAACGCTAAACCACGATCTCCTGCCCTATCCATTGAGTGAAATCAGGCACCCGGATTCGGTTGTGATTGGACGACCCGGCTCAATTGCCTGGGCGAGAAACATCATCGGCAGTCAGTTTTTGAATTGAGTATATGCCCATAATTCGCAGTCAGGATGAACTTGCCCAACTCTGTCAGGAGATAGATCGCAGCGGTCGGTTTTCGATGGATCTGGAATTTATTCCGGAGCGAACCTATGAACCGGAGATCTGCTTAGTTCAAGTCGCAACCGACGACGAAGCTTTCATAATCGATCCTTATGATGTCACCGACATGAGTGAAATCTGGAAGCGTGTTGCCGACCCTGCAATTCTCAAAGTCCTACATGCAGGTGATCAGGATCTTGATCTGATGCACCAGAGCTGCGGGCTATTGCCGCAGAATATCATGGATACGCAGATTGCCGCGGGCTTCATCGGATTCGGCTATCCAATCGGCTACGGTAAGCTTTTGAATCAAATTCTCAACATAAATCTCTCCAAGTCCGAAAGTTTCACGGACTGGACCAATCGTCCGCTTACTCAATCTCAAATCGATTATGCCCTTGATGATGTTCGGCATTTGCTCAACCTTCATGATCGGCTCTCAGAGCAGCTTGAAGAGCGCCGAAGAATTCAGTGGGTTCTGGACGAATGCATGCGCTATTGCGATATGTCTTATTACGAGCGTGATCGAAGTCGCGATTTCATGCGTGTAAAAGGAGCCAGCTCTCTTGGTCGGCGCGGACTTGCAGTTTTGAAGGCGCTCTCGGACTGGAGGCATCTTGAAGCTTCCAGGCAAAATCGGCCGTTGAAATCAATTCTTGCCGATAATGTCATGTTCGAGTTTGCTAGGCATCCTCCAAAGAGTCAAGCGGATATACAGCGCATACGCGGTATACGTCCAGATCAGGTAAAACAGTATAGCGCTGCGATACTCAAAGCCGTTGAACATGCATTGCGATTGCCGGAAAGCGAGTGGCCGGTTTGGCCGTCCAGCCGCATTCCCAGCAAAAGGGAGATGCTTATCTCCGATTTCCTCTTTACGATCTTGAAAGTAATTACTTTCGACCTCGATGTAGCAGCCGAGCTAGTGACAACGCGCTCGTCGCTGGAGGCTCTTGTGAGGCTGCACTTCGAAGGCAAGCTTGAGCCTGAGAAATTCCCCTTGCTGCAAGGATGGCGCTACGAGCTTGTCGGAGAGAAGATTTTGGATGTTTTGAAGGGTGCTGAATGCAAAATGCAGCTCAAGTCCAAATCTCATCCAATCAGCCTTGAAGTCAATGGAAAACGAATAGAACATTAACGGCGTACAATGAACGCCATAACAAGGTAGAATTCTCCTTTGCGAACCAATGGAGGACGAGTGCATGGCCAGCACAGCTAAGGTCGGATTGATTGGACTCGGTGTAATGGGAGAGAACCTTGCCCTGAACATTGAGCGCAATGGCTTTCCCATTGCCGTCTACAATCGCAGCCATGAAAAAGTCGATGCCTTTATGAACGGCAAGGCTAAAGGCAAAAACGTAATCGGTTGCAAGGACGAGAAAACATTTATTGCCAGTCTTGAAAAGCCGCGCAAAATCATTTTGCTTGTAAAGGCCGGGCAGCCTGTCGACTCAACTATAGAAAGTATCAAGCCTTATCTTGAAAGAGGCGACATCATAATTGACGGCGGCAACTCCTACTTTGAAGATACACGTCGTCGTGAAAAGGCTCTGGCAGCTGAAGGTCTCTTCTTGATCGGTTCAGGTGTTTCCGGTGGTGAAGAAGGTGCTCTCTGGGGTCCATCTTTGATGCCCGGTGGCGACAAGAACGCTTACGAAGAAATTCGCCCAATTTGGGAAGCCGCTTCTGCTAAGGCCGATGGAGAGCCTTGTGTTACGTATCTCGGTCCTGACGGTGCCGGTCACTTTGTGAAGATGGTGCACAATGGCATCGAATATGGTGACATGCAACTCATTGCTGAAGTCTATGACATTCTTCGCAAAGTGTTCAACATGAGCGCTCGCGAGATGAGTGAAGTATTCGACAAATGGAACAAGGGCTTGCTCAATTCATATTTGATCGAAATTACTTCCGAGATTCTCACTGTTGAAGATCCTGAAACCAAGAAAGCGCTTGTTGATCTGATTTTGGATAAAGCCGGTCAGAAAGGCACTGGCAAGTGGACAGCTGAGTGTGCTCAAGAATTGGGTATTCCAATTCCGACCATTGATGCTGCACTTACCGGACGGCTTCTTTCATCCATGAAGGAAGAGCGTGTGATGGCTTCCGAGCATTTGCCGGGACCAAGTCAGAAACCGCAAGTAGATAAAGATGCGATGCTCGAGGCTATGGCTGATGCGCTCTTCGCCAGCAAGATTTGCTCTTACGCACAGGGTCTTTCTCTGATTCGTGCGGCTTCCGAAGAGTACCACTGGGACATCAATCTTGCTGAAACAGCCAGAATTTGGAAGGGTGGTTGTATTATTCGCGCAGGCATGTTGAAAGACATCTCGCAGGCCTTCAAAGAAAAGCATGATTTAAAGAATCTCTTGCTTTATCCGACGTTTATTCAGTGGCTTGAAAATGCACAGATGAATTGGCGCAAAGTTGTTTCAACAGCTGCTCTCTGCGGCGTACCGATTCCGGCGATGAGCGCCAGTCTCGCTTACTTCGATTCTTATAGAAGCGCTAACTTGCCGCAGAATTTGACTCAAGCACAGCGTGATTATTTCGGTGCTCACACCTATGCACGTGTGGATAAACCTGAAGCAGGTATGGTTCATACCGAGTGGAAAGAACTGATTAAATCCAAAGCAGAAGCTAAGTAAATCTTCTATTTCGCTTTGAATTGAGCTAAATTGAGATGGAGGGCAGCAGATTTTCTGTAGCCCTCCTTTTTCCAGGTTTAGCGATCAAGAAGAAGTCCGACTAAATGAAAAGCACGGATCTAAAAAGAATTGTTCAGAGAATTGCTGATTGGGTTTGCTGGCTGCCCGCAATGGGCTTTTCGGTACTATCGTTTGTCGCTTTCTTTGCTTTCTTAGGTTGCCTGCCGGATCTTATATGTCACTTTCGCGTGCAATTTTTGCTGTTTCAGCTGTTTTTTTTGACGCTCTATTTATTATCGCTGCGTCGACGAGGGCTGCTGAAAAGCAAGAGAATAGAATTGTCATTTATGGCATTGATGACTCTGGCGAATTTGCTTGTAATCGCTGAACTTTATTTGCCGACAGACAGAACTCATTCGTCTGCGCTTCGCCTGAAAGTTTTTCAGTCCAATGTTAACACCCGAAATCGTCAATATGACAGGGTTATAGCCGCCGCAAAGGCGTCGGATGCGGACTTAATCTCATTTGAAGAGCTGGATTCTGCATGGGTTACTGCGCTTGATTCAGGTTTGAGAAAGGATTATCCCTACCGTATCGCTCTGGCGCGCGATGATAATTTTGGAATCGCAGCATTCAGTCGCTTTCCGATGAAAGCAGAAGTACTGTATTTGGAATTGCCGATTGTACTGGCTAGAGTCGAAATTCCCGGTCACCCACTAAATTTCGTATGTGTTCATACTCTGCCGCCCATGCAAACGGCTTCTTATGATACGCGAAACCAGGAATTTGCAGATCTTGCTCTGCTTAAATCGAAACTTTCCGGAGCAATGATTGTTGCAGGCGATTTCAACTGTAGCTCCTGGTCTCCGAAATTTACAGAGCTTTTGAAAAATACCGGTTTGAAGGACTCCAGGCAAGGATTTGGCGTTCAGGCAAGTTGGCCTGTTTTTCTGGGGATACCTTTAATTCCGATAGACCATTTTCTCGTATCCGAGGATCTGGTGGTGCTGAGCCGTGAAGTCCTTCCTGATGTTGGGTCGGATCACTATCCGGTAAAAATGGAAGTCAGTTTCAAGAATTAGCATGGAAAATATAACAGGCTAACCGAGAGCCCCGTCCGCTGCCGAATCATTTGTGGGCCAAAGAATAGCTACGGCTTGAACAATAGCCGGACAGCTTGGTCTTGCTAGTTGCTCCTCTGAGGGCTAGCCTGCTCGTGAGCTTGAGTTGCGCGGACGGAATGTTCTACCGGATGGCGGTTTTATCGCGTTGGCAGGCAGCGGTCGTTTGACTGCTGTGTTGTCCATTTGCTTGCCGGTCATTTTCTCAATGTCTTTTAGAAGATGTTTTTGTTCTTGCGAAACAAAGGAAACAGCTACGCCTTTTCTGCCGGCTCTACCTGTTCTGCCTATGCGGTGAACATAGTCTTCCGAACTATTCGGCAAATCGTAGTTCACTACGTGGCTGATAGCCGGAATGTCCAGCCCTCTGGCTGCAACGTCGGTTGCTACGAGTACAGTAAATTTGCCTTCGCGGTATCGAGAAAGTGTCTTTTCTCTCTGACTTTGTGGAATGTCGCTATGCAACTCTTCCGCCATTACCTTGGCATCGCGCAAACGATCTTTTACCCAGGTAGCTTTGCGACGCGTTTCTGTGAAGATCAGAACAGTTTCCATGTCGCCTTTATTCAAGAGCTTAAGGAGAAGATCGTCTTTGTCGAACTCATCTACATTTATAAGATGCTGTTCGATTTCTTTTGGTTCAACCTGACCCGAATTCGCTTTAACCAGTGTTGGCTCGACCAGATACTCGGCCGCGATTTCTTCAATGCGGCGATTGATAGTGGCGGAGAACATGATTGTTTGCCGCTTCTTGGGGATTTGCCCCACAATTCTGCGAATCTGCGGCATAAAGCCCATGTCCATTAGCCTGTCGGCTTCATCCATGACAAACTTTTCGATGTTTGTGAGATTGACGGTTTTGCGTTCCAGATGGTCCAGCAAACGGCCTGGAGTGGCAACAATAACGTGGCAGCCTTTCTTGATCGCGCGCAATTGGGTACCAAAGCTTGAGCCACCGTATATAGTGGCGACTTTCAGAGGGAAGTTTTTGGAAAATCTATCGAATTCTTCTGCAACTTGAATTGCCAGTTCTCTTGTTGGAACAAGTACCAGCGCTCTGGTTTTGATCGGACAGGGCTTACCTTGCTCTGCGCTGTGTTTGGCGTCCAGAGCTCTGGCCATGTCTATGTATTCGATTATCGGCAGTGCAAATGATGCCGTTTTCCCCGAACCCGTATGGGCCGATGCTAGAACATCGTGGCCTGCGCGAACTACAGGGATTGCTTTGTTTTGAATTTCTGTTGGTTCAATAAATCCGATCTGTGAAAGCACAGAGCAAATATACTTGGGCAAGCCAAGCGTAGTGAATTTGTTCAAAATAGTGTCCTTATGAGCAATTTAGCTGTTTTAGCCGAATCTAGGAGTTATCTTCTTAAGACTCCAACAAGCGGCTTCTTGCGGCTTTTATACTTATTCTGCGAGCTGGAGATCCTTTGACCTACGACACGCTTGCCAGAAATAAGGCAGCTAATGCGCCCATTAGAGAGTTACTCAAGTATGTCATAGAATGCGCTGGATGTCAAAGGAAATTATGTCGCGCATGCCATACGCCCCTGGCGCACAAATGTTTCCGGGGATCGAACAGCTTGAGGTTTCGGTCCTTTTGAGTGTTTTGGAAACAAAAGGGTGCCGCATGGCGACACCCCCACCATCCGCTAGGGTTCCGTGGGGAAAACACAATTTTGAGAATCCTTCCCGTAGGCGCAAGCCTAGCCCATTTTGGTTTGTGCCTCGCGAAATGCAAATTAACGAAGCATTCGTAGTGCCAGGATGCAATCGAGGCTGCTCAGCGACGATTAATGAGCTGTGACGCGTTTGTCCAGTTCTTTCTTTTGAATATCGATACTGATGTCATTCAGCTCTTTTTCAATTTTGCCTTCGTCTTTGTAACTGAGCTTCCCGCCGTTTTTGAGCTTCATCTTGTCAATGCGGCTGTTTACATCGAGCAATTTCTCGCGCAATTTATCAGCCTCTTTCTTTGTTAGCTCGTTGGATTTTTCACCTTTATCAACTTGCTTGGAAAGCTCTTCTTGGCGTTCAGTGATTGTCCACTTCTTGCCCTTTGCTATTGCAGCATCAGGATTTGCGAAAGCGCCGCATACAAGACCCAACGCAATAAGGGCTATCAACGTGCTTTTCATGAGACTTTCCTCCGCTCGATACTGACTTCAGCAAAACTCTTTGAGAGAATGAATAATATCAAGAATTATAATTGCTTGATCGGCTCGAACAGCCAAACTCAGCTTGACATGCGGGAGCACTTGTTTAATGACGACTTTATTTGAGTGCATCGGCATTGTTCTTGTCAGCACCGTAATGGCTCTTTGCGGTTTGTTTATAGTTCGCAAGAGAATCAGCCGAGCGGCTCTTGAAGCTTGCCACGAAGTTGGCGGTTATCTACTTGCTGTTGTCGGCACGCTTTATGCAATTTTGCTAGGCTTGATTGTTGTCAATGCTCAGTCCAACGTAGACCAAGCTCGGCAACTGGCGATCGCCGAGGCTAATACACTTTCCAACATCTATCATCTCTCGCGACCCTTTGCTCAACCAAGTAAGCAAGCCATAAGAGATAGTTTGTATGGATACGCGCTGGCCATCGAAAATCAGGATTGGTCGAAAGTTGAGGAAGGAAAAGAAAAAGAAGCTACTGTTCCTGAATACAGGAGACTCTGGCGGGAAGTTACTTCTTATGTGCCACAGGGACAGAATGAACAACAATGCTATTCGACCATGCTTGCAGATATGGAACAGTTGTCCGATGCTCGCAGGCATCGGATGGTGGCGGCACGCTGCGGACTCTCACCGGTACTGTGGATGGTGCTGATTGTCGGTGGCGCAATGATTGTTTTGTTTACTTACTTTTTCTTCGTTGAAAGTCTGTTAGCTCAAACTCTAATGACCTCCTTTGTTGTGATATTTCTGGCTCTGAATATTTACCTGATCTACCTCTACCAAAACCCTTATCGAAAGGAGCTTGGAGTGAAGCAGGCCGGCTTTAGTTATAGTTTCAGTCCTAATTGGTTTAAAGATGATCCTAAGCATCCGGATAAAGATTGATGAATAGAAAAGCGATTATTACTGCAATTTCTCTTGCTGCGGTTTTCAGCCAAGCAGCCCCGGCACAACAAGGACCGGCGACTGCTCCTCGATTTGATAACAGCTCCGCCGCACCGGTTCTTGATGCGGATACGAGCGCCAGACTCAATGCAATAGACGGCATGATACGTGACCGCATGAATACCCTCAAAATTCCAGCCTATTGCATTACTGTGATTATGAATGGGCGGGTACTGATGCATAAGCCTTATGGCTATGCCAATCTTTCCAATGGACAGCCTGCTCAAAACAATACGGTGTTCGGTTTGGCGTCGCTGACAAAGACTTTTACTGCCTTGACTTTGCTTTCGCTGGTCGATAAGGGCTTGATTGGTCTCGATGACCCGCTTGAAAAATACATAGGCAAGCTCACGCCTGCGTATCGCACTTTGACGATTCGTCAGCTGGCATCCATGACTGCCGGTGTGCCGAGCAAAGTTGAAAAGGAAGTGTTCTGGAATGAGCAACTTGAAATTTTAGATCACACGCCTCTAGAGTCTCAGCCGGGAACTGCTTTTCTCTATTCCAATTTCAGTTATCGACTATTAGGCTCGGTGATAGAAAGTGTTACTGGCAGACCATTTTTCGAAGTCTTGCGTGAAACTGTCCTTGCTCCTTTTCAAATGAACAGTACAGCCACAACAGCTCTTCTGCAGGAAAGCGGTCGGCTTGCCAAACCTTATGGTGACGACATGGGTAGAGGTCCGCTGCGAGAAATAGAATATAAGGATCCTCGCATCTCTTTTTCGGCAGGAATGTTAGCCAGTACTTCCGATGATCTGGTTAACTACGTTTTTGGCTTGATGAATCGGCGCGTGCTCTCAGAGAAGGGCTTCAAGACTCTCTGGTATGAACGCCCGCCGCTGCGTGGCGGAGCTCCCAGTAAATGGGCTTTCGGCTGGGCTGCGATGAAATCACCTGCCTACGGCAATCAATACTCGGTCTCTATGAATGGTGGAACGCCCGGAGTTGCATCTACGATTATTATTTTGCCTGAAGCAAATTCAGCAGTGATCGCACTCTCTAATCTCAGGAAACCGCCGGTTTACGAACTTGCTAAAACTGCGGCACGCATTGCTTTTGGTAACCCGAATCAGGACGGAAGCGATGAGCCGGGACCGGTTGAGAGTGGAGCAGATTGAACTGTTTATAGAACTCTGTCTCTTTTGAGGGAAATTTGATGTCGGGTGAGGATTCACTTAGATTCGAACTTACAGGCTTAAAGATGAAAGCTTTTATTAGAGCTACTGAAATCGGTGAGTTTATTCGTTACAAGTCTTGTCAGCGACGCTTCAAGCTCGCATTCAATAATCGTGAACTCGCTAAACAACTGCCTTTCGCGGGGCGACTCTTTGCCGTGCTTGACCCGATTTTGCAAGAGAGCGTTAAGAAGCGAGAAGCCGACTGGGAAAACTATCTCAAGAAACTGGGCTTTATTGATCTCCGCGATGGCATTGATTCTGAGAAGGACGTTTTCTGGAGCGATTTCCAGGAGAGGCTCAAGTCACTTCGCCCAAATGAGAATGCCTATATCCGGGAATTAGGTCTAAGTGCGGAGCTGGGGTCATTTCAGGTAGAGGGGCGCGTTGATTTCGCGATTGTTTATTGGCGAAAGGGCAAAGCAAAATTGCGCCTCGTAGAATGCAAAGCCAGCCGAAGAGATCAAACATATCATCGCGCTCAGCTGGCGGTCTATAAAATGCTGGTTGAACGGCATCTGAGTTCGTCTGGTGAATTGAAATTGGCAAAGCAAAAGATCTCTGCTGCGGATCTTGAAGCCGTGGTGGCAAGAATAGACGAAAGCAATAATCGTAGTCAGGCAATCATGGAAATTCCTGCATTTGACCTGGGTATGTTGGAGCATGATCTTTTGCGTCTGCTAAGTGAAGACGGTCCACTGCAGCGGATAGTTAAGTCCCCACTGGATGAGCTTGAATTTCAAATCGAGAATAAGTGTGACGACTGTATCTTCAATGTGCATTGTTTGCCTGAAAGTGGGAGACAAGAAAAGTTGCAGCTGATTGCTTGCGACCCTTCAACCGTGAGAACACTTCAAGCCAACGGTATTAGCTCGCTCAGAGAATTGTCGGCTATAGATCTGACCGGCAATAAAGCTGAATCCATTATTCAAAGTAGTGCGGTTTCTGAAAGTTTGCCTCTGCTCAAAGCCAAAGCCTGGGCGCGCAGGAGTACATTACCGGATTCGCCTGAGAATTGCTATCCAGTTCAATTTTTGTCATATCGAATATTCAGTCAATTGCCCGAGCACGACATTATGGGCCATCGAATGATTCGGGTTTATCTTTCAGTAGATTATGACTATACGGAAAATCGGGTGGCCGGACTTTCTGCTCATGTAACCGCCAGTGCCGGTTTTCTCCACACGGCGTGGATTCAAAAGAACGGTGTAAGTATACCCGACCCGCATATCAAAGAGAAAATCTGGGTAGAAAATGCAGGCTCAGAGGGGAAATTTGAAGAGCGTCCTGTGGAAGGTATTGATGTCCTGAGTTTAAGATCTGAGGCATGGCTCGGTGTTTACGACCGCGACACAGAATCTGAACGCCAACTGTTGGAGAGCTTTTTTCTGGAGCTTGTGGAGGCGATAAAGCGCTCTGCCGCTGGCCGGACTAATGCGCCGCTGCATTTCTATGTATGGAATCGAAGCGAAATAACGCGCCTTGTTGAAGCCTGCTCTCGCGCCGGGTCGGAGCTCTTAGGACATTTGCAAGAACTGCTCGGCTGCAGGGATTCACTTGAGCAGCTCATCTTCTCTTGCGTACAAAGCGAAGTCAATAACCGCTATGCTTTAGGTTGGACGGGAAGAGGATTGCTGGTTGTTAGTTCGCTCAATTGGTTTGGATGGTCATATCACTGGACAAGAGAAGTCGACGGTCAGATAGTTCGTCTTGACCGCAAATTCAAGCAAGATCTATTTGACTTCAAAGCGGAATTGCCATACGCCAGGGGCTCCTGGCTTGACTATGATGCTGAGGGTGGCGAGAAACATCGCTTTGAAATACGCAGCCAGTTTAGCGATAACTTGCCGGCTGGATATTTGAATGCTTTGTGGGGGAATTTGCCTGAAGGCGAGAAAGAAAAGGCAAAGAAGGCTCTAGAAAATTATCGGGCGGCCGAAGAGCCCTCCATGTTGAAAGCCTATCTAAAGGCTCGCATTCACGCACTTCGCTGGATTGAGGAGCGAATCGAATCCAAGAACGGTGCTTTGCAGAAACCACCCGTTTTTCTCTCTCAACTTCCGAAGTTCAGTCTGAAAGTGAATCATCCGGCTCTTGCGGCTATCGATTTTTTGCGTTTGGATTTCCACATCAAATACACCGATTGGATGAGCCGGCACATGCTTGCACCTTTTGAACGGTTTCGCTTTGGCAGAAGCATTCCTGTGAAGAATGTTTTTTCTCGAAATGAACGCGTTTTTGCTGAGATCGACACAGAGAAGCTTTCCGTTTCAAGTGAGGAGTTTCAAGATTCTTGCAGCATCGAAGAAAAGTCGTTTGTGCGCCTGAGTCCTTGTTCTGAGGACCCGGCAGTATCACAGACTCTGTATCAGTTCGCAAAAGAGGGCGTGACTTGCATCATCGAAAGACTAGATTGGGCCAACAAGCAAATTGAGATGTCTCCCATGACATTGCGCCATGCAGATCGCTACCGATTGAGCAGCAGAAGAGTTGAAGCTGATTCTAAAATTTTCAAATATGCCACCATTGATGAGAATCCATCTGATTTCGTGTCTATAAGAGTTGATGATCGACTGAGCAGCAAGCAGGGTGCTCATGCTTATAGGTGGTTTGATCGAAGCAACCCCGCTATTCCTTCAATTGAGCAACTAGGCGAGCTCGAGCTACACTCGATCCGGCATATTGCCAGGTCATTAAAGCCCGACGGTTTGCATACTCTTGCAAAAGATCAGCTAGATGCCGTCTTAGCTGGATTGAACGCTAAAGTACAACTATTACATGGTCCACCTGGAACCGGAAAGACTAGCACCACGGCTGCTGCAATATTGATGAGAATAATGGCACGCTATGCAAAAAATGGAGTCATAGTTGTTTCTGCTAACACTCATGCTGCCGTAAATACTTTACTGTCTAGAGTTGCCGAGCTTTATGCTTCGCTTTGCCTCCAACTACAAAGTGGAGATGAGAACATACCCAGCATAAGCATCGTGAAACTTGAATCGAGAGAGCCTGAGCCAATTGAGGGCGTTTTGACAATCAAGTCCGGACGTGATGATTGGCAGAAGCTTTCAAATCTTCGCCAGAGTGGTGCCATTATCATCGGCGGCACCGTGAATAGTTTTCTGAAGCTTGCCAAAGATGCACCTGAGTTCAAGATTGATTTGCTGGTAATTGACGAAGCAAGCATGATGGTCTTTCCACAGTTTTTGGCGCTTGCAACAATCACTCGAGAAAACGGAGCCCTAATGCTCGCCGGAGATCACAGGCAGTTGTCTCCAATACTTGCCCATGATTGGGAACGAGAGGATCGTCCGCCGACCGTTCTTTATCAACCATATGTAAGTGCCTATGAAGCGGTAAAGTCGCTGGCTATAAAAAATGAGCCGGGCAAGATTGCCAAATCCGCTCTGGAATATACATTCAGATTGCCCGAGGAAGTTAGAAATCTCATTGCCAGACTTTATAAACTGGACGAAGTAAATCTGCAGGGAGCATCCAAAAATACAGCCAAAAGCTCTGCTTTCGCCGCCGCTGCGGTCGCTGAAATGGGTTCGGCAAGATCTTGTTTTGAGAAGATCTGGAAAGCTGAGACAGGAATTTATTTGATCAGCCACAGTGAGACAAAATCCAGGCAAAGTAATCTGCTTGAAAGCACCATAATAGAGGAAATTCTGGGCGCCGGGGATACTCTAGAGCCCAACTCAATCGCCGTTGTCACCCCGCATCGAGCGCAACGAGCGCTCTTGCAACAACGTCTAGCTAAGTATTCCCATGCCGTTGATCTCATCGATACGGTCGAGCGCTTGCAGGGTGGAGAGCGACCCACAATCATTTTTTCTGCTACCGTGAGTGATCCGGCCGCAATTAACTCTAACGTTGACTTCATCCTTGACCTGAATCGCTCCAACGTTGCCTTTTCCAGGGCAAAGCAACGATTGATAGTCGTGTGTTCAGAGGAACTGCTTAACTACATCCCCAGCTCGATTGAACAATACAATGAAACTCTCCTCTGGAAGTCCCTGAGGGAGTTGTGTTCTCTGCAAATGGCAAAAGAAGATTACGGTGATGAACAGGTCACGATTTACACAAGCAAAGCTTAGGGTTTTTCATCTGACTCTAGATGATCGACCCTGTCTTCAAGTTTACAGACGCGCTTATCCAGATTGATGTAGCTTCTGTCCATTGCGATAAGCAAGTTGCTGATGCCGCTGAGTTTTCCTGATATTTCAATTCTAAACTCTTTGAATTCCTGTCGCATTTCGTCATCGCTTTGCCGGAGACTGGAGATATCTTCGCGCATGCCGTTAATTGCAAGGCAAATGCTTTCATCGCTTTGCCGGAGACAGGAGATATCTTCGCGCATGCCGTTAATAGCAAGGCAAATGCTTTCATCGCTTTGCCGGAGACAGGAGATATCTTCGCGCATGCCGTTAATAGCAAAGCAAATGCTTTCATCACTTTGCCTCAGTCCGGAAATATCTTCCCTCATTTCTTGAGTAGAAATGGTGAGTCCGGAAATATCCTTGCGCATTTCCTCGGTACACGATTTCATCACAGCAATGTCCCCGCTCATCCTGGCGCTGGAAGAAGCTACGATTTGCATTGCTTCCTTGATGATCAATTTAAGGTCATCGTCCATGGGGGGACCTCCATCCTTACCTCTACATTTAATATGACGAAGTATTCCTGTCAAGAGTTCAAGTCCCTGTTGCATTTGAAGCATTGCAGGCAGTGGTCAAGCGGCAGTCCGCCGTATAATACCGGAATGAAAAACGCAATAAACATCATTCAAAGAAGTCTTAAAGAAGCTGCGCAAAAGGCATTTGCTGATCGGCTCAGCAATTTTGAACCCTCGGTTGTTACAGCCAGCAACCCCAGTTTTGGCGACTTTCAGTGCAACGCAGCCATGACTCTTGCTAAGGAGTTGAAGTTGGCTCCCCGGGCAATCGCAGAGCAAATTCTTGCTCAAATTCAAGAGAATGAGGCATTTGAAAGTCCAAGTATTGCAGGCGCCGGTTTCATAAACATCAAACTCAAAAAAGAATTTCTGGAAGCGCAGCTAAACGGAATTCTCGGTGATAAGCGGCTTGGCGTTGCAAAAGCTCCGGCACCCAAGAACGTTGTGGTTGATATGTCGAGTCCTAATATTGCCAAAGAAATGCATGTAGGACACTTGCGTTCAACAATTATCGGTGACTCGATTTCAAGAACTTATGAGTTTCTTGGGCACAACGTTTTAAAGCTGAACCATGTTGGCGACTGGGGGACTCAGTTCGGAATGCTCATTGCAGAACTGAAGGAAAAATATCCGGCAGCGCTGACAAAATCCGAGGCGCTGGATCTTGGTGATCTTGTTGATTTTTACAAGCAATCTAAAAAGCATTTTGATGAAGATCCGGAATTCAAGGCTCATGCACATCAGGAAGTGGTCCGTTTGCAATCTGGGGATCCGGATAGCAAGAAGGCCTGGCAGTTGCTCTGTAATCAATCTCGCAAAGCATTCGATGAAATCTACCAAATTCTGAATATACAGAATCTGAACGAGCGTGGTGAATCTTTTTACAACGACATGTTGCTGGCAACTGTTAACGAATTGGAAGCCATGGGCGTTGCCGTCGTTGATCAGGGCGCAAAGTGCGTGTTCCTCGATGGATACCTGAATGAGGAAGGCAAACCTCTGCCATTGATCGTGCAGAAAAAGGATGGCGGATTTAACTATGCCGCCACTGATATTGCCGCTCTGCGATATCGAGTCGAGCACGATAAGGCTGACGAAATAATTTACGTTGTAGGCGCAGAACAAGCCTTACATTTGCAAATGATGCTGAAAGCGTCGAAGAAAGCCGGTTGGTTGCCTGATAATGTTCGAACTGAGCATGTTGGGTTTGGTGCGGTTCTCGGCGAAGACGGCAAGAAATTGAAAACTCGCTCCGGCGAGACTGTTCGTTTGAAAGATCTTCTCGATGAAGCTGTTCAGCATGCCAGGGAAGATCTGGATGCTAGATTGAGCGAAAAAGGACGAAGCGAGTCTGAAGAATGGAAAACGGAAGTTTCCAAAATGATCGGTATTGCTG
>JAIEPM010000561.1 GCA_019748395.1 Candidatus Obscuribacterales bacterium | reverse complement strand
GCAGGCTCTTCTTGGAAGAGCGTGGTGGCTCGTCCTCATCAAAATCATCGTCACCGCTCAGGAGGGGCGAGCGCAGGATGTTTGGATTACCCTCGTCCGCGTACGGATCTTCGTCATATTCTTCATAATATGGATCGAAGCCTGAACCCTGAGCTGCGTTACTCAGCATAGGAGAACGTAAGCCGCTGCCGCCTCCACCGCCGAGCATGGGCGAATGCAGCCCGCCCTTGCGCTGAACCGGCGCTTCGTCTTCATAATATTCGTCTTCGGCAGAGCCAAGCAGCGGCGAATGCAGATGCGGTCTTGAAGGTTGGCCGTGTTCTTGATGCTGCCCGTGAGAACCGGCATCTCCCAGAAGCGGCGAATGTAAGTGTCGCTGGCTGCCTCCGGCTTGCTGCGGCGGTGCATCGTCATAATCATCAGGATCGCCTAAAAGCGGCGAATGCAGTCCGTGTCTGCCGCTTGTGCCGGCTGGTGTCATGGCTGCCGGATCAAGATGTTGGCCGTGAGCGCCGGCGTCGCCCAGGAGGGGCGAATGCAGATGCTGCCGTCCGCTTGGCTGAGGTGCTTCGTGTTGCTGACCGTGGGCTCCGGCGTCGCCCAGCAGTGGTGAGTGTAAGTGTTGACCTGCCGCCGGGGCTCTTCTTTGCTGGACCGGCGGCTCGTCATCTTCGAACTCGTCGTCTCCGGCGAGCAAAGGCGAGCGCAGTTTTTTTACAGGCTTAGCTTGCGGCAATGGTGCTTGCTGCTGGTCTTGCGGCTGATTTTGAGCCTGCATTCTCGGGTCATTGCGAGGGTCGTAAGGATTGCGTGGAACGCCGTCTGTTTGCGGCACTTCCGGTCTGCCTGCCATTTTTCTCAAGCGTTCTATTTCTGCCGGATCTCGATTAGTCGGTGCCTGGCCTGCAAAGACCTGGGGAGCTTCTCCTGAACCTGCCAGCATCGGCGAGTTCAAACGCGATTGGGGACTCGGCTGCGCTGATTGCGGCTGGACAGGAGCCTGTGGAGGGGCTGGCGGATACGCCGGCGCCTGGCTCTGGAATTGTGCCGGTGCTTGAGGCGCTTGCGGACTCGGTGCCGGAGCTGGACCCAGGCGGGCGCCACATTCAGCGCAGAACCTGGTTTGATCTTCGTTGATCATCTGGCAAATCGGACACTGAATCACTTTTCTCTCCTTAAATATCGGGGCGGCGCTTAGCAGGGTTTATCTGTCAAGAGATAGGGTGAGAGCCGGGAAAGCTTCAGCTTGTTTCATTTTGCTTACTAAAAGGAGCCGAGAAACAAGGCAAGTCTGCGCCGCATACTACTGCCATTATGCCTCAATTAGTTATATATCGAGAGGCAAATCTCAAAAACTCGTAATTTGTTTGACAAGAGGTTCGTGCTAGACTGACCGACTGCTGGCCCCTTGACTTATGGAGCCATGCAGGGCACTTTGAGGCGAAGCGCCCAGAATCTATACCGTCAGGAGCAGGAGACTACATATGTCAAGACGTGTTGTGCACGTACTCGCTAGCGTCCTTTTAATAAGCCAGACCGTGTCTCCGGTCCTGGCCGCAGACTCTTCGCAGGTCAATTTCAAGATTTTTTCACCGCCCGGCAGTCAGCAGGCTGCTGAAGACAGCGCTGCCGAGCCCGTCAAAACGCCTGAAGCGCCAGCTGCAGCGGCAAGCCCGGAGTCGATGTGGACTGAAGGCGATGCCAGCACTCAAGCACCTCCCGGAGCCAGCGCCCCGGCTACCACCGATGCAAGTTCAAGTTCAAGTTCGGCTCCTGCCGACGCTTCAGTCAGCAGCAGTGCTGCGACCGAAAGCAGCAGCAGCACAAGCAGCGCGTCTGCCGAGAGCAGTTCAACTGCGACAAGCAGCAGTGATTCGACTGCAAGCACCGCGGCAACTCCGGCTGCGGATGCCGACGGCAAAGTTCTTCAAGGTTATATCCGTATAGTTCCGTCCGGCACCAAAGTGCCGATCATTATGGACTCAGCGGTGGACAGCGACACCTCGCAGGAAGGCGATGAGTTTGCGGCCCGGACATCTGAAGATTTGACCATAGACGGTTCGACCGTGGTCCCGGCAGGTTCCGTGATCAAAGGTAGAATCGCCAGACTCAATGCCCCGAAAGCGCTGAACCGCTCCGGCTCCGTGGCCCTCAAGTTCGACACGGTCACCACACCGGACAACAGGCAGATTCCTCTGACTGCGACTCTTGTAGCCCGTGGCGGCGTGGTCCATGCCAAAAGAGGATTGAAAGATATTGCAATCGATACAGGCACTTTCGTTGCTCCAACAGGCATCGGCGCAGTGATCGGCGCGATCGCCGGTGGTGCTTCCAACAGCAGCTCCAGTATCGGAGCTGCAGGCGGATTGCTGATTGGTGTTGGAATCGGTGCGGCGATTGGTACAATCATTCTTTGCGCCAAGAAAGGCAAGCGCGTAGACGTTCGCCCCGGTGATGAGCTGAAAATCGAGCTGGCGGAAGACCTTCGTATGCCCATGTAATTTCAGGCATTCAGACAGTTGAAAGCTCAAACCCGCTTCTTTCAGGGAAGCGGGTTTTTTATACCGGAAAAACCCTGTCTTTTGCTCAGTAAGTTTCCTGCCGCTAAACAGGATGAATAGCCTGGCAGAATATGTCCGTCTTAGGCAAAATGCTCTTATGTTCGATATGCGAGCAGCTTGAGGACTCAAGTCCTGATAAGAACTGTAACTAGTGCAGAAACTGTTTTAGTTCGATAATATTTCTGTATGAGGTTCTGTCAAAGCACTCGATTTTGTGGGACTTTTGATCGAAGGAGTTTTGAATTTAGGGTTGTCGGGACAAAGCATTTAAGTTAAGATTAATCATCTTTAGAGATTCTATTATTTATATAGATTCTGGGCTTAACCCTTTTACCAGCTCTCGTTCAGAATTTCAGGTGAGTGTCAGGACCTGCTCGTATTCTATTCACGGATCCCCAGCCAGCGAAGAACCTTTAGATGACAAGTAC
The DNA here is from genome assembly GCA_019748395.1 of Candidatus Obscuribacterales bacterium. Lineage (GTDB taxonomy): Bacteria > Cyanobacteriota > Vampirovibrionia > Obscuribacterales > Obscuribacteraceae > JAIEPM01. The sequence goes on along the minus strand of JAIEPM010000561.1, from coordinate 15,383 downwards.
GTCGGTGCGCCCCAGCGGTTATAACCAGTCTTCCCGAGATCCGAACACTGCGGCAGTCATGTCGTTGCTGCTGCCCGGACTGGGACAGATGTACAACGGCGAAACCCGCAAAGGCATCCTTTTCATCTGCGTGGCGCTGCTCAATCTGGTTCTGATTCTGGCGATGCTATTCAATCAGCCCATACTCGATGCACTGCTGGCTTTCGGCACGCAGTTCCATATGAAACCGAACAAGATGCTTCTGATTGTTTTGAGAGAAGCTTATCTTGGCAGTTCTGTTTCTTTCATTCTGATGGGATTTTTCCTGACTTTTGTTTTCTTTGCGGTTCGGGATGCTTATGACCATGCGGCTTTGAAGCGTCGCCGCATTTATCCGGATTTCGTTATCGAATTGCCTGAAGCAACCTCTGGCTCTTATATTTTCCATTTCTCTTTGATGGTTGCCCTTTTTATCGTTGCTTTTTTCTTCATCATTCCGCCCATGCCGAAAAGCCAGCTCACAGAAATTGAGTTTGTAGATCCGCAAATGGAAGTGAAAAAGAAGGTCATATCTAAAGTTCACTCTTCGCGAAATTCCGAAGACCGTACCAACAAGAAATTCAATCCAAACAAGCCGAAAGCTGCGGCATCGGCGCCCAAAGCCGAGTCGAAACAACAGCAGCAGCAAAAACAACCGCAAAAGCAGCAAGCTCCGGCACAGTCCGCGCCTAAGGCTCCCGCTCCGACACCGCAGCCGCACCCGGCTCCGCCCACTCCGAAACCGGCAGCTCAAGCACCGGCACCTTCGCCGTCGCCGAGTCCGTCGCCTCGCCCGATGCCGATGCCCACAAGAGCACCTTCGCCTGCAGCCCCAAGCCCGATGCCGAGAATGGCATCGCCCTCGCCGACTCCGACGGCTATGCCTAGAATGGCTCCGTCGCCGATGGCCATGCCGACTGCAACTCCGATGCCGATGGCAGCAGCTCCCAAGTCTTTTAATGCTTCGCCCATGCCTTCCTTAGCGCCTTCGGCTCTGCCTAGTCGTACAGGCAGCGGTGCTCCTATGCCCACGCCCATGGCTCGGCCCAGCGGCGGCGGCGGCGCTACAGGCTTGCCGACGCTGGCGCCCACACCGATCGCGATGGGCTCCGGCTCCGGAGCAGGCACTCCAGGTTTCGCGCCTCTGGCTAGAGGCGGAGGCAGTCAGGGTGGCGGCAGCTGGAGCGGACCGACTGCACCGGCACCGGTCGCAGCAAGCGGCGGCGGTTCGGGTAAAGGCGGCGGTGCAAGCAGTGGTGGTCCGGTGCCTGTAGCGATGAGCGGCGGCGGCGGCAGCCGCGGCGGAACCGGCTCCGGTGCCTCAAGCGGACCTGCACCTGTTAGAGCAGGTCGTGGCGGTGGTGGCCAGGGCGGCAACGGCTGGTCTTCAGGACCGATCAGCATTTCACCTTCCGTACCCAGAGGCGGTAGCTCGGGTGGCGGAGACGGTTCACAAGGCAACACAGACGGTCCTGCCGGTAAGCCTTCCGTGGCTGCTCAGGCAGACGTAGATTTCGGACCATATATGGCCGACCTGCAGCGTCGCATCAAGCGTGCCTGGTTCCCCCCGCGCGGACAGGAATCAAAGCGGGTTGTCGTTATATTCAAAGTTCACAGTCAGGGTGAACTGTCAGACCTTCGCATCGACAAGTCATCAGGCTTCGCGGTGGCAGACCAGGCAGCTCTTCAAGCGGTTCAGAATGCTGCACCATTCAGACCTCTGCCTGCCGGTGCACCTTCAGTCGTGGATATTCAGTTCACGTTCGATTACAACGTATTTTCGGGAGGCAGAAGCTTCTAAGAGTTGAAAGGCTTGTGAAGAGGTCTTTTCAGCCCGATGGCGGCGACGTCATCAGCCTATATGCGGTAAAATCGCCGACTATATAGGGAATGCTAAAGCAGGTATTGGGGTTGGCGGTTTCAGTTAGGAGAAAAAATGGACAGTAAGTTTTTCACCTTCTTTATGGAGTTCATGATCAAGGACTGGTTTGCATCCATTCCGATTACTATTTGCTCCATTCTCACCGTTGCCGTGATTATCGAACGGTACTTGTATTACCAGAAAAATCGTCGTGATGTGTCGGCGTTTATTCACGCCTTGCAACGCAACCTGGAACGCAACCAGTTGCAAGCTGCGCAGGCAGACTGCAGCCGACTGGGTGGTGTTATCGGTGAAGTTGCCGAAGAAGGCGTGCGTTTGATGGCTGAGCAGAAGGAAGACTTCTCTAAGGCTTTCGACATCACAGTCGGTCTTGTCACAAGAAAGCTGGAAAAAAACCTGGCGATTCTTGGAACGATTGGTGCAACCTCTCCGTTTATCGGACTTTTCGGAACTGTGGTCGGGGTTGTGTTCACGCTCGACCAGCTCGGCGTGGGCGGCGGCGGTACACCGGTTGTTGTGACCGGGGTTGCTAAAGCACTTATCGCTACCGGATACGGTCTGATTGTCGCCATCCTGGCGGTTATTTTCAATAACACTTACACTAACACTGTGAAGCGCTTCAACGATGACTTCCTGCTGCTCAAGCTGCTTTTCCTCAGCTTCGTCAGCTCAGAAGCTTCACACGCGCGCTAATCGGTGCAGAGAAAGATCCGGGGGTAGCTCGCTATGTCAATGGGTGCATCAGGATCCAACTTTGAGGAGATCAACGTAACTCCTCTTACGGACGTATTCCTTGTGCTCTTGGTCATCATGATCTTGATTGCTCCGCTCATGGATAAGTCAGACCTGAAGATCAAGCCTCCAGATACTCGCAACGCCAAAAAAGACGATGAGAGTAAAGGGATCACCATCGACATCGACAAAGAAGGCAATATTGCTTTCAATGGTCGCTCTATTCCTAAAGGAACAAGCTCTGAAGAACTGCAAAATCTGATGAAAGAGTTCCAGAAGAAAACCGGCAAGGACGATGTTCCGGTGACTGTGAATGCCGACGCCGAGTCGAAGCAACGCGATGTGGTGGCGATGATGACTGCAGCTGCCGCTGTAGGCATAAAGCGCATGCGTGTTGCCACATCTCAGGCCGGAGGTTACTGAAAATATGTCGATGAGACTTGCTCTCATCGGACATCCGGTCAAACACTCGTTATCGCCGCCCATGCATCGGGCGGCGTTTTCGTATTTCGGCCTGCAAGGCAGTTATGAACTGATTGATGTCGAGCCTGAAAAACTGGCTTTTAGTATTGAAAAAATGCAAGCCGAGAATTTTTCCGGATTCAATGTCACCATACCGCATAAAGAAGCTGTGCATGCTCTTTTGTCTAAATGCACTCTGGAAGCCGGTCTTGTTGGGGCTGTAAATACGGTTCGCATTGATTCTGCCGGAACTTTGCATGGTCACAATACGGATCTTCAGGGCTTTATCAAAGCGCTGGAGCTTGCACTGGCAGGACAGGGCAAAAACTGCCTGGATTTGAGCGAGGTGCTGATTCTGGGTGCTGGTGGAGCCGCACGGGCTTGCCTGGCGGCTCTCCTTATCCTTGGCTGCAAAAAACTTAGACTGGCGGCAAGAAACACTGAAGCTGCCGAGCGGCTTGCCGAGGAGATTCAAAGTAAATGCAGTCAGTTAAAGAAAATCGACTGCGAAATTTCAGTCGGCTCATTTGAGAAGCTTGAAGCTGCTTATGCTCTAGCTGTTAATTGCACGCCAATCGGTTTGAGGCAGCTTGAGCTTCCTGAATGGGGAGCCGCTCTTTTTGCCGCACTTAAGAAAGATGCGTTTTTTTTCGACACCGTTTATACTGCCGAGCGGCAAAATACAGTATTCATGAAAGCAGCTGCCGAGCATAAAATAGCAAGCTGTGACGGACTTTCTATGCTGGCTGCCCAGGCCGTATTTGCTTTTGAATTCTGGAGCGGGCGTTCTGTTCCTCAGGCTTTGATGCTGGAGGCTCTTTCAAAGCCCTAGACCTGCACTGCTCTTGATAGCTGAGCAGGCTTTCGAGCCGTTCGGCTTGCTTTGAAGAGCTAATACTCGTTTGATTATCAGACGACTGCTGCTGTCATCAAGGTCCCAGATAAACTATGCCGGGGCTATAATAGTGGTGGCGCTCGGTATCTCGCTTAGTAAAGGGGTCTGGCAATGGTTTGGGATGGATTAGTCTTTGTAGCGTTTCTTTCGCTATGTCTTGCCGGGTGGAATGTTGGTCTCGTCAATTCATGGAGAGGCCCTCTGGCGATGATTGTGGCAACGCTTGTCACTCAGCAGTTTTATATTGACTTTGGTACATGGATCGCTCAGCAAACCTTGATGAAGCCGGATTGGTCGGCGTTTCTTGCGTATTTGATGATGTGGCTGGTTGTGGAAATCGTCACCGAAATTGCCATGGGGCTGGTACTCACCTGGAACCGGAAAGAGCGTCCGCAAATTATGGACCGCATTGGTGGTGTTGTTCTGGCCATGCTACGTTGGGCGATAATCTGCATTTTTCCGCTCATGGCAATGCAGGCACCCAACAACAAGATTCCTGAGCCTCCTGCCAAAGAGGAAGGTTTGATCAATCCGATTAAACTGGGATTTCAGGATTCTGCAATTTTGAGCTTTTTCACTAATGTCGGCAAAGGGCTGATGCCGAGTTTGGGACAGGTTGTAGTTTCAGAAAAAGCCCCGAGCTTCAAACCAAATTTCGACAAACCGAAAGTCGTTATCGAATAGTGCCACTACTTATGGTGTCAGCCTCCGCTTCGAAAATCAAAGGCAGGCTACAAAGCCTGCCTTTCAAGCCTTTTTGATTCTTCAAATCTAAAAAACGTTGAAGCTCTGACCTTCAAAGAAAATCGGAACCAGCTGCATTGCCAGTCCAAGTTCTCCATCAATAGCCAGCATGCCGGAAAGCGCTGCTGTCATTGCTGAAAGTTTGCCGGACATGATCATTTCCAGATCTTCTGCCGATACTGAAATGGTGCAATCCGGAGACGGTGAGCTGCCGTGTTCGTAAGGGAGAACTTCCAGCTTGCCCTGATCAATTTTTGTAAGCCATGGACCATCTTCCAAACCCGTGATTTGAAGCAAGTAGGTGGCTGTGACATTTTGGGCAGCCGTGCTGTTGAATCTTTTCTTCAATTCGTCAATTGGTTTTGTGCTCACAACATCAACCTCGGGTCGGCACTTAATCTATAAGGTCCTTGGGGAATTCAACAGGGGATTATAACTCAGAGGCAGTCGGGAAGGCTCAAATGAGGAAATTTTTGTTGATTTACGGTAATGAGCCGTTTAAACTCGGCTTCGTTATTTGGGAATTCGGCTGTGACTGAGCAAAACGACGATCTGAAAAAATCACTGGCTTCGTTGCGGGCGCAAAGCAAGCGCCGGCAGGAAAGCGGGCGGAAAGCCAATGCCAACATGCAGCAAGTCGAAAAGGTCCTGCCGTCCGTGCTGGCTCAACTCGGGCTTGAGAAGCGCCTGCGCGAGCATGCAATCATGCAGGTCTGGACATCGCTTTTGCCGGCGGCACTGGCGAAGCGCTGCCGGCCCTTGTTTATCGACCATCAAAATAGTCTGGTTGTGGCAGTCAGTGATGCGGCGGTTGCTCAGGAGCTGAGCCTTGTTAAAAGCAAACTATTGCAGTCTCTATCGGCAACAGCGCGCTCAATCGGCATGGAAGTTAAGGCTCTGCGTGTCGATATGAAGAATTTCCATCGCCATGAGATTGCTGAGATAGAAGAGCCCAAGCCACTACCCAAACCGGAACTTGAAGAGCTTCATGCCTTGCAACTTTCCATAAATGATATGCGGCTCATCGGAGAACTTTCTAAGGCACTTGATGAAAGCGGCTCTGAATATAAGGCCAAGATTATGAGCACTTATGAAACACAATTGAGATTGCTGGAATGGAGGCGAAGGCATGACTATCCTATATGCCAGTCTTGTGGAAATCCCGTTTCCAGGCGCTTTGATAAAGGCGGGCATAAACTATGTTTTAACTGTTTTGCCCGGGACTGACTAAGATTGGACGCTTCTCAAGGTGCCGCCTGACTTCCGTGCTATGATCAGCTACGATTCTGGAGATGCTCTCCTGATTGGACTTTTCGCCTTCGGGGCGCTTGGAACGTCGCTTTAGATTTCGAGGTAAGCCTGTGATTAGACTTCAAAATGTCTACAAGGAGTACAACGGCAAGCCGGCCTTAATTGATGCCAGTTTGCATATTGGTCTTGGCGAATTTGCCTTTCTGGTCGGGCCTTCCGGGGCAGGCAAGTCTACTTTGATGCGTTTGCTGTACAGGGAAGAACTGCCGACCCGGGGCACGGTCACGATTGGCGGCATCAACATCACAAAGCTCTCCAAAGCTCAGGTGCCGCTTTTGAGACGGCGGCTCGGTATTGTTTTCCAGGATTTTAAATTGCTGCCGCGGCAAACTATTTTTGATAATGTTGCTTATGTGCTGCGCGCGCTGGGCGTCGATGAAATCGATGTTCGTCGGCGCGTAAACAGTGCTCTGGCGATCGTGAGTCTGGCTGACAAAGATGATGAGTTCCCGGAGAACTTATCAGGCGGCGAACAGCAGCGGGTCGGCATTGCCAGAGCCATTGTTAATGGTCCGCCTGTACTTCTGGCCGATGAACCGACCGGAAATCTTGATCCGCAAACTTCTCTGGAAATCGTGCAATTGCTTGAGCGCATCAGTCAGCGCGGCACCACGGTTCTGATTTCAACACATGATCAGCCCATTGTTAATGCCATGCGCAAGCGGGTGATTAGCTTGAAGCAAGGTCAGATCATCTCCGATGTGGACAGCGGCATTTACGAAATGGAGGCCATGAAATAAGTTCATGCGCAGTTTACGGATATTCTTGCGAGTTCTTCGTGAAACCACAATCGGCCTGCGTCGCAGCGGCTGGTCCAACTGGTTGGTGATCAGTATTCTGGCGATAGCGCTCACCATATTTGGTGGCGTTTTGCAAACGACCATGGCTATTAAGGAGGTCGTTTCCTCCTGGGGCTCTCAGCTGGAAATCTCTGCTTATTTGAAAGACGGTGTCGAGCCGCAGAAAGTCGCGAAAGTTATAAGCCAGTTTCCTGATGTTCAGATAGTAGAGATTGTTCCAAAAGAAGTAGCCTGGGCCGAAATGCAAAGCAACTACAAAGTTGCCGCCTTGAGCAATCCCCTGCCCAATACGCTTCACGTTAAACTCAGCAATGTTCAGGCAGTCGAAAAAACAGCGGACAAACTGAAGCAACTGAGCACGATTGAGCATATTCGTTTTCCGCTCAAAGTTGCCAGAAACCTGAATCGCTTCAGGCAGTTTCTTGAGATCGCCGGTTTTGTAGTAACAGGCGCGCTCTCAGCGGCGACATTGACTGTGATCGGCAATACCATTCATCTGGTTATCGAATCACGTCAGCGTGAAATTGAGATTCTAAGTCTCACTGGTGTCAGTCCCTGGTATATAAAAGGACCGCTTATTCTGCAAGGCGCAAGCTACGGATTAGCTGCAGCTTTGATTGCTGGCAGTTTCTTATTCGGCTTGCACAGTTATATGGATCCATATATTCACGACCAGCTGCTCAGTTTCCTGCCCATGAATAATACAGGCACTGAAATCAGTCTTTTGCCGACTTTTGTGGTTGTTTTAACACTGGGCGTTGCAGTCGGTGCAGGCGGCTCGGCCTGGACCTCCGGACGCTACATTAAGATCTAAAAGCTGCTGAGAGCTTAAATCAACGGCAAAATGTCTTCGTCTCTGACAGGCGATTCGCTGCCGACCGCTTTGTCTACGTCTCCGTTGATCAGCATGCGGAAATACCAGGTCGGCAAATAAAACTTGCTTTTAGCCAGTGAAATGAAAAGCGGCGCGATTTCAAGCTTCTTGAACAAACGGCGCAAACGCAAATATTCTCGCTGCAGAGTATCGAGCTCATCAGGAATCGCATAACGAGATGCGTAAATAGAAATATAGTCTTCGGCCCGGTCTTTATACCAGCCCTGTTCTATTAAGGTGTCAATCATTTTTTGCTTGTGATCGGCAACTTTGGTCATGCCGCAGTCGTTATGACCGACAAGGGCTAAATGTCTGACCCCTTTTGCCAGAGTGTATGTCAGGCTGAATTCCGAGCCAATCAGGTGGCCGCCTGCTCGCCGCAGAATATAAGCAAAAGAGCTGGGCAGTCTTGGTTGATAACGGAACTCGATGCAGGTTGCGACTGACAGCTGTGGCGACTCTTGCGGTATAATTTCCTTCTCGAAATTTTGCGAAAGAATCAACTCTTCAATCGGCGTATTGCGCCAGCGTTCCGGAATGTCGCTCGGCTTTTCGATTGGCATGATATTGCCTTCGTAGCGAGGATGTCTGGTCAGTCTCAAATCATCTTTCATTTCGATTTCTGCCGTCTCTTGAAAATCTTGCAAATAACTTCTGGTATTTTAGCCTGTCTGAATTATTTCGGACCGAATTGTCTAAGTCTCCAGATCAAAGGTTTCAAGAGTATCTCTAATAATTACCAGATGGTTATTAAAGATGGCTTTGGCTGAATCCAGGATCTGAAAGATGGCTGGATCCTTGCAGCTGTAGTAAATATTGTTTCCTTGCTTGCGTCCACTGACAAGATTTTTCGACTTTAAAATCGCAAGTTGCTGTGAAACATTTGCCAGCTCAATGCCGAGCTTGGCTCTGATTTCAGAAACAGTTTTCTCACCCTCACGCAGTTCATTCAGAATTCCTATTCTGATCGGGCTTGAGAGTGCTTTGAAGAACTCGGCTTTGAACTTGGCTAGTTCGCTGTTTGGCATGGCTTTGATTTCTGCTTCACCGGAGAATTTTGCTTTCCGCTGGTCAGCGCCGTCAAGCGCATCTGTATTTTAATGCTTACACATCACTACAAATTTAGCAATTGCATACTTTCGTAATTGCTAAATTAGGATAGAATGAAAATGCCCGGGAAATTGGAATTTGATGTAAATGAGTTCAATAGATTCAATTTCTTGTTTGACCATTGCTCTTTCGTTCTGGTTAATCCAAGCACTTGTTTCAATCTTCGCCGGTCGGAAATGCAGTAATAAGCTTTCTTCCGCCTTCTTTCTTTTTCCGAGCCTTCTCTTGTGTCTTTCTGCAATTTCCGGCTGGAACAAAGACCTCCTTGTTTCAGCACCGAGATTCTTTCAGTTTGGGCAGGAAGTCCTGACTATGCATCTGGACAAGCTCAGCGCTGTTTACCTTCTGCTTCTGGGTCTTGTTTCCACAGCCCTCTCGTTTTTCTCGCCTGTTTACATGAAGCATTTAAGCGATCGGGTCAATTCCGGGCACTTCTGGTCTGCTCTTGCACTTTTCATGATTGCCATGACTATGCTGCTTCTCAGTGCAAATGCAGTTGCCTTTCTGGTTTTCTGGGAGTTGATGTCTTTAAGTTCGCTGGCGCTTGTGGCGTCGGAGCATAAACAAAGGCGAGTTCAACAAGCAGGCATCATTTATCTTGGCGCAACCAGAATCGCTACAGCTTTTCTGATGGCTGGTTTTCTTGCTATGCATGCATTCAGTCACAGCTGGGTTTTTAGCGACTGGGGGCAATCGGCTTTTCCTATCTGGCCGAGTTTTTTGATTCTGATTGGCTTATGTATTAAAGCCGGCATCTGGCCTTTCCATATATGGCTGCCATATGCGCACCCAGCCGCACCGTCGCCGGTATCAGCTTTAATGAGTGGCGTCATGATTAAAATCGCTCTTTATGCAGTGATTAGAATCTTAGTAAGTCAGAATCTGGCTTCGGAACTGCTTGGTCATGTCGCTCTTGCTCTGGGCCTCGTTTCTTCGCTCTGGGGCGTGCTTTTTGCTCTGGTGCAGCAAGACCTGAAAAAACTGCTGGCATATTCGAGCGTCGAGAATCTTGGACTTATATTGATGGCGATCGGCCTCGCAATTGTGGCAAAGGCGCAGGGCTTGCCCGAAATCTCTCTTCTGGCGCTCAGTGCCGCGATTCTGCACAGTTTCAACCACGGTATTTTCAAAAGCTTGCTTTTCCTATCGGCCGGCGCAGTTGACTGTACTGTTCACAGCCGGGATATGCAGCAACTGGGCGGACTGGCCCGGAAAATGCCTCTAACAATGGCAGCATTCTTAACCGGTGCTTTTGCAATTTCTGCTTTGCCGCCGCTTGGTGGCTTTATCGGCAAATGGATGCTTTATCAGGGGCTACTTCGCACAGCCTGGGAATCGTCGAGCCTAGCCGAACGCGCTCTTGGTCTTACTTCAGTCGGCACCCTCGCACTTGTCGGAGCATTGGCTCTTGCTAGTTTTGCTAAAGCTTTCGGAATCAGCTTCCTCGGTAATGCTCGTTCAAAAGCTGTGGCTGAGCATGCCTCTGAAACTGCAAACGGTATGATCTTTGCGCAAATTTTCCTTTCTCTTTGCGCCTTAGTTAGCGGACTTTTCGCGGCGCCTGCAGCCATGCAAGCTGCGTCTGTGGCTTCTCGAGCTTTGCAATTTAATACAAGAACGCCTGCTTTGGCAGTGATTTCTTTGCTGGATCAAACTTTATATGCCCTATTGCTTTTCGCTTTGATTTACGGCGTTTATTTGGCAGCCTCTAAGAGAAAAACATATATAACCTGGGAGTGCGGCTTCGGCAGTCTTTCGCCTCGCTGCCAGAGCTCTCCAATTAGTTTTGCCCAACCGATGGCTCGAATATTCAGCTTAATTCTGCGTTTTAAGCTGCTTGTCGAAATAACAGGAAAAGACAGGCGCAATTTCCCAGAACATATCAAAGTTGAACCGCAAATGGTTTCTTTGCTTGAAAGCAGGGTTTATCTGCCTACCATAAGCTGGATTCAAAACCTTTCTCGCGCCTTTGCCAAGCTGCAAGCAGGCAGCATTCATCTTTATTTGCTTTATGTTTGCGCCACGCTTGTAATTCTTGTTTTGGTAGGTACCAGGCTATGAAAGAGCTTGATCCTAATGAAATCTATCGCTGGCTCATTTTTCTGCCCAGTCTTTTGATCTTGCCTGCGCTGGTTCTGGGATTGCTTCGCAAAACCAAAGCTCGATTGCAAAATCGCATCGGAGCTCCTTTGTTTCAGCTCCTTTTTGATTTGAAAAAGCTGAGCGGCAAGGGTGAAACATTGAGCGATGCGATCAGCTGGATATTTCGCTCAACTGCGGCTTTGAATCTTTCGATGCTTTTGCTTTTGAGTCTTGTCTGTCCCTGGCTTGTTTTTAAGCCCGCTCTGGGCACTAGCGACCTTTTTTATGTGATGTATGTATTTGCGGCGATTCGCTTTTTCACCTTGCTGGCAGCTCTGGATTCGGCGTCGCCGTTTGCGGCATTTGGAGCCAGTCGAGAGGCAACGCTTTCGATTCTGGTGGAACCGGCATTAATGCTGAGTTTTGCGGCACTGGCCGTAAATGCGAAATCCAGCGAGCTCAGCCGGGTTTTTGAATTTGCCGCTAACTCCGGCGTAGAGGCTTCTGCAATCTGGGCATTTGCCGGAATGGGAATTCTGCTTTCCAGCCTGGTTGAGCTTTCACGCATGCCTATTGATGACCCAACTACACACCTTGAGTTAACCATGGTGCATGAAGCCATGATTCTTGAAGCCTCCGGAAGAACCCTGGCTTTATTAGAATACGGGCAAGCCCTTCGAATGACGATTCTTTTTGGTCTGGTTACCCAGTGTTTTATGCACGTTTTTCCCGCTGTTATTGCTTTGAGTCTGGGCTTAAAAGTGCTTTTAAGTTTCCTTGGTATTTTGTTTATTGCAATAAGCCTCGGGATTTTTGAAGTGCTTTCTGTAAAGCTGCGCTGGCGACGAAACCCGGACTTCATTGCTTATGCTTTGACCATGGGACTTCTGGCTTCACTTATAGCTGTCGGCAAAGGACTACTCTCATGAACCTGGACTTGATTGAGCTCGTTTCTATTGCAGCTGCTTTAAGCGCAATTCTTATGGCCGGCTCCACTCATTTGAGTATGAATATTGCACTTTATTCGTTGCAGACTTTTCTCCTGTCTCTTGCTACTTACAGTCTGGCTGGGCTGAGAGCCGAGTCTCATTTTATCTGGGTAGCGCTTGCAATTGTTGTTTTAAAAGCACTGGGCATTCCTTTATTTTTGCACTGGATTATGGTGAAAATCGGAGTCAACAGTGATCCAGGCACTACACTGGCTCCGCCGCTGGCCATGCACTGCTGTGTCTTGCTCATGGGACTCAGTTATTTTCTGGCCCAGAGTCTGCCCAGCTCAAGCCTTGAAGGACATTCATGGGCTAATGCAACTGCCGCCATTTCATTGCTCTTGAGCGGCTTGATCTTGATGTTGACCAGACGTATCGCACTCAGTCAAATAATCGGCTTCCTTGTAATTGAAAACGGTATTTATCTTTTTGCTTTAACTCAAACTTCCGGTATGCCGCTAGTTGTGGAAATGGGCGTCTTGCTTGATGTGTTGGTGGGCGTAATGATCTCAGGGCTGCTTGTTTTTCGAATTCAGAGAAGCTTCGAACATATTGATGTAACTCAGCTGACGGAGCTTCGGGATTAAAATGGATAGTCTCCTGAAATTGATTCTTTTGCCTTTGCTGGCTGCGGGCTTATCGCTTCTCAAGTTGAATCCTGCGCTGTCTCGCGGCGGCGTGTCTTTAATCTTCTGGTCTCAGTTTGCTTATTTGATTTATCTACTTGAGCCCGTTTTACTGGGCAAAATCAAGGTCTTGACTCTAGTGCCCGGAATTGCCGCAGATAAAATCGGGGCACTTTTTGCACTTTTGACCACGCTTGTAGTCGCTACGGCGATGACACATGCCTGCTTCTTTTTTCAAAACGAAAGCCAAGCCGAGCCCGGGTCAGAAGAGCATGTCAGGATTTTTTATTTCAGCGCCAGCCTTTTGCTCATGGCAATGACTTTTGTTTGTTTTTGCGACAATCTCGGCTATCTCTGGATAGCTATTGAAGGCACGACTTTAGCTTCAGCAGCGCTGGTTTTTCATTCGCGCACAAAACATTCTCTTGAAGCAACCTGGAAATATTTGATCATTTGCAGTGTCGGCATTGCCTTTGCTTTGTTTGGAACTATTTTGATATTTGCATCCAGCCAACAAGCAGTAGATGCAGTCGGGACCCTTGAAATTAGCGGGCTCATGGCTATGGCGCCCAAACTAAATTACTCGCTATTGCGCCTGGGATTCGTTTTTTGTTTACTGGGTTATGGTACCAAAGCCGGAATTTTTCCTTTGCATTCCTGGCTGCCCGATGCTCACTCCGAGGCGCCGGCGCCCGGTTCGGCAATGCTTTCCGGCGGGCTGCTCAATTGTGCTTTGCTGGCAATTTTCAGGCTCTCCCAGATTGTGCTTTCTGCCGGTCACGAAAATCTGGCTCTGAAATTGCCGCTGGTCATGGGTGTTTTAAGCGTATTGGCGGCGAGTCTCTTCCTGGTTCGGCAAAGCGGCATCAAGCGTCTCTGGGCTTATTCCAGTATTGAAAATGTGGGCATTATACTTTGCGCAATCGGCTTGAATGCTCCTGCCCTTTTCTTTCTTCTGGCTTTGAATCACAGTCTGGCGAAAACTGCAATTTTTCTGCTTTCCGGCAATATAATCCAGGTCTGCGGCAGTAAACAGATTCACGATATTAAGGGCGTGCTTGCCAATTCGCCGGTCTGGGCAATGATGCTGGCTGTATCTGCTTTTGCGGTTACGGGCGCGCCGCCCTTTGGTGCTTTTGTTTCAGAGTGGGGACTTCTGGCTCTTTGCGCAGATAAGGGCTACTGGTGGGTTGTTGCCAGCCTGCTTATGGCTCTAGCTTTGAGTTTTGTTGTGGTTTCTTATCATGTATCCCGCTGTATTTGGGGCACTCCGGCGCCCACTTATAAAACACTGAAGCAATTGCCCGGAGCTTTCTTTCCTGCTCTTTTGATTATTTCGACTTTGCTTGCCGGTACTACGGCTCTAACTCAAAAGCTGGTTTTACTGCCATGAAAATTGAAAGAAAAACTCTGCCCCTGAAAGAGCGAGCTTCATTCATCAAGAAGTGGCTGGAAGATCCAAGCCATCATCTTGGATTGATCAGCTCCATAGATGGGCATCAGCTCATTACTTTAGTTCTGGATGCTGCCGAGAAAACAGCAGTTCTATATGAAACGGCTCTGGAGTCCGACTCTTATCCTTCATTGACGCCGCGCATTTCGCAGGCTCACTGGCAGGAGCGAAGCACCTGGGATATGTTTGGACTCTTGCCTGAGGGGCACCCTCGTTTGAAACCGGCTGTTTTGCACTTGCCTTATGAGCAAGATTTCTTTCCTTTGCGCATAAGCGAAGCCGAGGAAGAAAGTCATAGACATGCAGAGCGAATGCATAAATTTCTGGAAGTTAAGGGTGCAGGCGTTTATGAAATTCCGGTCGGTCCCATTCATGCAGGCATTATCGAGCCCGGTCATTTTCGTTTTAGTTGCCTTGGCGAAGTGATTTTGAACCTTGAGATTCATTTGGGCTATGTTCATCGAGGCGTCGAAAAGCGCCTTTCAGAAGTGCCCTGGCGGAAAAGCCGCTTCGTGGCGGAGTCTGCCGCTTCAGATAGTCTGGCCGCTTATGCTCTTGCTAATGCGCGAGCTTTTGAATCTATCTTGCAGATTGAAGCAAGTGAAAAGGGCCGGCAGCTTCAAATTCTGGCGCATGAAATTGAGCGAGTTGCAATTCACCTGAGCGATATGATTGGTTTTGCAGCAGACATCGGCTTTACAGGCATTGCTGCGTCATTCTCGAGATTGCGTGGTCAGGCGCTCCGGCTGGCTGATTTACTTTCCGGTAGCCGATTTTTGAAAGGCTTTATTAAAGCCGGTGGTGTGGCCAGGGATCCTGGTGAACAAAAATTGGCGCAAATCCGAGACCTGGCACAAAAGTTGCTCGTTGATATAGAACCAGTAAGCCGGACTTTACTTGAAAATCATTCTGTGCTGGAACGCATGGAAGGTGTCGGGCGTGTTTCACCGGCAATAGCCCGAAATTTTGGTTTGACCGGTGTAGCCGGGCGAGCATCAGCTCTGGCTTATGATGCCAGAATCTGGTCTGAGCTTCATCCTGAGTATTCTATGGTTCTAGAGAGCGGTTCGGATGTTCTGGCCAGAGCTAAAGTTAGAATACAAGAGATCTTTATCAGCTTGAAAATAATCAAGCAAGTTGCCGGGCAATCGCTCCCCGGACCAATCTCAATCGAGCTTCCTTCAGAACTTCCTGCCGATTCTGTCGGGCTTGGAATTGTTGAAGGTCATCGAGGCGAGATCATTCATTTAGTTCTCAGCGATAAGAACGGCAAGCTGAAACGTTATGCGATAAAAGATCCCAGTGTAAACAACTGGACTGCACTGGCTATCGCCGTTCGAAATAACCTTGTTGCGGATTTTCCGCTCTGCAACAAGAGCTTCAGTTTGGCATACAGCGGACACGA
>JAIEPM010000564.1 GCA_019748395.1 Candidatus Obscuribacterales bacterium | reverse complement strand
GATTATTACAGCCGGAGCCTGGACGGGTCCGATGCTGCGAGGTATGGGTTTGCTGCTGCCCCTGCAAGTAAGTGAAGAGCAATATTCTTTCTTCAAAGCACTCAAAGCCGAACTCTTCGAAATCGGCAAATTTCC
The DNA here is from genome assembly GCA_019748395.1 of Candidatus Obscuribacterales bacterium. Classification (GTDB taxonomy): domain Bacteria; phylum Cyanobacteriota; class Vampirovibrionia; order Obscuribacterales; family Obscuribacteraceae; genus JAIEPM01. Next base: position 18,122 of record JAIEPM010000564.1, on the reverse strand, counting down.
TGTATTTTTGCACTACGGCAGCGGCATTGACGACGGCATCGGCTGGTACGGCATGCCGATTTTCAATAAAGATGGAGTCAAGTCTTCCGTGCACAAAAGCGGCAAGCATGTTACGGCCAAATCAAGAGACTTTGAGCCGAGCATGCACAATCTGGAAAAGCTGCAAGAACGAATGAAAAAATTCCTGCCTGATGCAGCCGGTGAAATTTTAAGCACATCAACTTGCCTCTACACAAATACGCCGGACAGCCACTTCATCATTGATCATCCAGCCGGGCGCGAGAATACATGCTTTTTTGCAGGATGCTCGGGTCATGCCTTTAAGTTCGCTCCGCTTATTGCTCAAATGCTAATTGATTTAATCAACAAGAAAGAATCTCTTGCCGGAATTGAATTATTCTCGAGCAAGAGATTCCAGTAATTATAATTTTGAGGGCGTTTTAGTTTTTCTTGCTTTCAGAAGCCGTTTTACTGGCAGCCTTGGCCGCAGCATTCAGCTCGTTGTATTTGGCTAAATCTTGCTTGGCAAAAGATTGATAAATCTGAGCGCGCAGCTGATAAGCATTTGCAAGTTTTGGATTTATTTTGAGCGCTTCGTTGCAATCTTTTAGCGCTTCATCCAGACGCTTTAATTGCTGGTAAGCAAAAGCTCGATCCACAAAAACCATAGAAGCTTTCGGCGCCAGAGAAAGAGCCTTATCGCAAGATTTCACGGCTTCATCATATTCACCGAGGGCATTGTGTGCACCGGCAGCCATCATAAGAGCCTGTCTGCGGCTGATCTGGTGAGCCGGGCTCTTCTCCTCGGCTACGGCGTTGCAATCTTCAAGAACCTTTTTGTAATTACCCAAATGGAAATTGCAAAGAGCCCGGTCCATATAAGCTTCCATGTGTTTGGCATCAGCTTGAATTGCTTTATCAAAACTGGCGATTGCTTCTTGATAATTCTTCTTGGCAAGGAGCTCGCTGCCCTTGCTGTAATCGGCATTCTCAGGAGTTGCGGCCAGAGCACTGCCGGTCATAGCCACAATCAATGCACAGCTCAGCAAAACACTCTCAATGTTTTTCGCCATTGGGGAAACACTCCTTTGAAACCGATCCGTTAATCGATGACATTATACTGCCTGATTGCGGCTAGCAGTCCATCATAGAGATGCAAATTTGCATCGAGTACACCTTTAAGACCGTACTCGACGGCAGCCCGACCACTCTCTTGCTCGGTAAAATACAAGGCAAGAGACAGAGACTCATCAAGGTGTTCGACTTCGATGCCGACATGATCGAACCATATATGGTGCTGCAACCCTCTGCTGTAGAAGGCTTTTTGCAAAGCTGCGAATTCTTTTACAGCAAGCATTTCCGTGGCACTGATTGCTCCGGCGACAACCGCTGCCGTCTTAGTTTTAGGCGGCAAGGAAGCGGTCTGAGGGCGATAAAACCTGGATGCTTCAGCAATGAACTTGCCGACGCCTTCCTGAATCTTAGTTGCGAAAAATTCATCACGGGCGATACCACAAGACCAGACCAGATCTCTCAATTGCTCCTGATGGTTTTTGGAATAATCTCCATTTCCATATTCGTTGCGAACATTTTCAAGAACCCAGGTCACAACCGGCTCCGGCATCAATGCCGCCGCAGATAATAAATAACGCCGCAGAACAGAAGCGTGAGCATCATAATTTCGCAGCAATGCCGCCACTTGTCTATTATTAAGTTCATGACCGGCAAGCACTGAAAACAGCTCATGCCTTGAGCATGAATGCTTTTCGGCAATCGACTTTAAATGTTCGCGACAGTCCACGACGGACTTCGATGCGGCGACTTTAGTTTCAGTCATAACTTTTCAAACGCTGAAGCGGCAAAATTATTCATGCACGGCAGCAGTCGCCGTCAATTCAGTTTTTTTTTGCTCGCCGGCTTCAAGACGCTCGAGATACCACTGAGCCTCCAGAGCAGCAGCACAACCACTTCCGGCAGCCGTAATCGCCTGCTTGTAAGTTTCGTCCTGCACGTCACCGGCAGCAAAGACGCCCGGAACACTGGTTTTGACACCATCCGTATGGATATAGCCGTTTTCGTTCAGCTGCAATTGCCCTTTGAAAAGGTCTGAATTAGGGTGATGTCCGATTGCAATGAAGACTCCGTCTGCAGGAAGTTCTTCTTGCTTGCCGGTTTTCAGATTTTTCAGGCGAATCGCAGTCACTTCACCCTTGCTCACATCCAGGATATCTTCAACAACTGTATCGAGATAGAACTTGATTTTCGGATTGTTGAGAGCTCGATCAGCCATGATTTTAGAAGCCCGGAAACTATCGCGCCTGTGCACCAGATTTACAACCGATGCAAAGCGGGTCAAGAAATTAGCTTCTTCCAGAGCAGTATCACCGCCGCCGATTACAAAAACAACTTTCTCTTTGAAGAAGAAGGCATCACAAGTGGCACAGGCTGAAACTCCATGGCCCATGAGCTTTTGCTCCGACTCAAGTCCCAACCATTTGGCCGATGCGCCGGTGCAAACTATCAATGTATCGGTATGAATCTCTTCCCCACTGGTCTTAATTACAAAGGGGCGCTTCGATAGATCCACAAGTTCGGCGTTGTCGTAGATAAATTCCGTACCAAAGCGCTCGGCTTGCTTGTGCATTTCTTCCATCAAAGATGGACCGAGAATGCCGTTTGGAAATCCGGGGAAGTTTTCAACGTCGGTAGTGATAGTCAACTGTCCACCAGCTTGCAAACCCTGAATGACCAGGGGCTCAAGATTGGCGCGGGCTGCATAAATGGCGGCTGTAAGCCCCGCAGCTCCCGAGCCGAGGATAGTCAACTTTTTGCGAATCGCCATGTTTATCCCTCACCGATGTCTCGATCTTCCATGAACTGGAGCCGAAAACGCAATACTTGCCGCTTTAACGAGCAAGCCATTACTGGGTTTAGTAGCAGATGCAGCCTCATATATATCCGCATCCGACATCTTCAATTTTATGGTCTTAGCACTGGGATTTAGGACAGAATGAGATGTGAATTAAATCATTTAAGATCCGAATTCCCAGGCGGCGGATAAGAGATAAGACCAGGGCGCAATCCGTAAGGTAGATCCTTCTTAAGCAGTTCAAATTCGTTCACCAGTTGAAGTCTTTCATCATGCAACCTGGCAAGCGCCGCTGCGTCACCAACCGGATGCAACTCCAGCTCCGGCTGCAGTCTGTCAAAGTCATGAATTTCACCGAGCACGGTCTGGGCCCTGACAAGATTGAGGTTGGTCAGACCCATGCATTCAGTGAGCAAATAACGCCACTTTTTTATGGAAAGACGCAGCTTGTGCAGCGATTCGGGAGTTGAAGCTCTTTCTGCGACCTTCTTGACCTGCTCTTCGTGAGCACCGAGATAGCGGTCGAAATGAGCAAAAGCGCTGTGATCAAGATCAGGCTTTGATTTTATGAATTCTCTCAGTTCTTCGGCACGACGGGTCAAAAATTTCTCAATAGCTCTGCTTAGCTCTTCCGGATTTATTTGAGAAAGCGCCCTGTCAATTCTTCTTTTCAGCCTTTTCCGCGCTTTTTCCAGATCTTCCAGAGTTTCGTCGTCGCATTTCAACTTTTCTGCAATTTCAATATTGACATCGCAGTCTCTCAGAGCCCCCAGCTCTTTCAAAAATTCGCGCAGTGGGCGGAGAACTTTTTTGCGAAACTTTTTTTCTTCCCAGCCCTCCTCGGCTAGAAAGCTCCAGACCGAAAACCAGCGGCGCAGGGAAACACGCGACTTGTGAACTCGTTCTTTAATAACGCGCAAACGCAGTTTTTTAAGCTCGGCTTCCATGGAGGCTAGAAGCTGCAAGGATGTGCGCAGCTCAAAATCAACCCAGGTTTCAGAAGCCAGGTGGGCCGGTCGGCTGTAAATTCCATACCTATCTTCTAAACTCACGGTCGGACCTGTTCAAAACAAAATATCTTGATTTATTGAACCCGGACACCTGTATTTTATGAACAGAAAATCGGGTCTCCCAAACCCTATTTCAGCTTCTTAATAATTCGAAATACGGGAACCGACCACCATGCCAAGATGTCTAAAGGTGGAATGTTAGTTTGCAGAGTCGCCAGCACGAGGGGTTTTAAATGGAACAGCGGATTTTATTTGCAGTTTTGCTCTCGCTCATTTCGCAAGCAGGCAGTCTCGAGCTCAAAGCCGAAGCTCTAAACTCCCGGAAAGGCGCAAGCGCAAAGATCCTCGAAAAAAACAGGCTGGCTCAGGGCGGAACGCCGGCCGGCAAAGCGACAGGCAGCCCTCAAGCTAAAACGCCCGAAAAGGCGGCGGGGGCGACAAGCACAGCCGCGGCAAAGCCGCAGGAAACGGAAGATCCGAATTTCGTGGCAGCTCTTAATAAAGGCATCGAGCTCTACAACAAAAACAAATGCGATGAAGCCCTGGTCGAATTGCAAAAGGCTCTGGAAATAAGCAAGAACAATACAGCCGTTCGAAACTGGCTTGGCGCTACTTATCAGAAACTGAACAAGTTTCCGGAAGCAGCTGCAATATACGAAGAAGTAGTGCAACTGGATCCGGATTATGCAGAAGCGCATAACAACCTGGCATTCAGCTATCAACAAATGCAAGATTATGAGAAAGCCGAACCGGAATACAAGAAAGCGGTGGACTTAAAACCCGGTTTTCTTGAAGCACACTTCAACCTTGCCTGTGTGCTTCAACTTGAAAAAAAGAACGACGAAGCTATCAAAGAATTCGAAACCGTTTTGCAAATGGATCCCTCGCGCACGGATTGCTTCCTGCGCATAGGCGACATGGCCAAGCAGAATAAGGATTACGAAAAAGCACTGCAATACTACGACAAAGCAAAGGACGCCCTGAAAGGCAAAAAAGATCCGGATTCGGAAGCTGCGATTCTTTGCGCAATTGCACTCATCGACAAGGAAAAAGGCGACAAAGCAAAATGCAAGGATGGTCTGGAAAGAGTTTTAGATCTCAATCCAGGCAGCTACGAAGCCCTCTTAAATATGGGGATAATTCAGTTTGAAGACAAGGATTTTACAGGCAGTCTGGATTATCTGGGAAAGGCCCTGCAAAGAAACCCCTATGACGCGGCTGTTCATTTCTGGTTAGGTCGCTATTATTACTCGCTTGATTCCATGAAAAATTCGATAAAGCAATTTAACGACTGCTTAAAATGCGACGCGCTTGAGCATAAATTTCCGGAATGTCAGGAATGGCTGAATAAAGCCAAAGCAAAACAAGCGACCTTTTAAAACGAACGAGCTTGCTTTGCAGCAAGCCCGTCGCAGGGGATTCAGATTTGTCGGCGAAAACTTTCTAGGACTTTTTGACTGAGTTCTTGCAGGCTTTTTTCAGGTGGGTCTTTTTGATCTGAGTTTTTACCGGAGCCGAACTTTTTGTTTCTTTCTGAACCGGAGATGCAATTGCAGCGGTACTTCCGCAAAGAGCCAGAGCGAGCAATAAAGGCATGACTTTATTCATAATAAATACCTCAATGTAATTAGTGAGACTCATATCCAAAAAAAAACAGGCAAGGCGTAATTGCTAATTGAAATTCGCTTGCTCCAATTAAGCTCCCCCCTTGCTCCTTACAGCTCAAGAATAATTCGCTAAACGTGGAGTCGACGTGAAGCTATAGCAGATTTTCGCCTTTTCCATTTTTTATGAAGCCAGCGGCAATTCAATGATGAAAGTACTTCCTTCGGCAGGCTTGCTTTTTACTTTAATCGACCCACCATGACGCTCAACAATGGCTTTCACTATTGCCAGTCCTAATCCGGAACCGCCTGCACTGCGAGCTCTATGTTTTTCGACCCGATAAAAGCGATCAAAAATTCGCGCAAGACTCTCCGGGGGTATGCCTTTGCCTGTATCAGAAACGCTAATTTCGGCATGTTCTCCGGCTCTGATTATTTTGAGCCGTACTGCACCGGATTCGGTGTAGTTCAAAGCATTTTTCAATAGATTGCTAAGTGCTCTGTGAATTTCATCTGCATTGCCCGGAACGAGCAAATCAAGCTGACTTTGACAGGATAAGCTCAAATTTTTCGTTTCAAAGAGTCGCATAAACTCCTCTTGCAGAACAGAAGAGAGTTCAAACAGATTTACACAGCTCTGCTCCTTTTTCCCAAGCTTCGGAGCTTCAAGCTTAGCCAGCAAAAGCAGGTCATCCACAAGCTCGGCCATGCGCGCGCAGGTCCTGACGATAATCGGCACGCTGTTTTCGGCCTCGCTTAATCCTTCAGCGAGCGCTTCCGCGTTTGCCTGCAATATCGCCAGTGGTGTTTTGAGTTCGTGCCCGGCATCGGCCACAAAAGTCCTCAAAATCGCGAAACTTTGTTCAACCGGACGAGTAGCATGTATTGCAAATAAATAGCCTGAAACCGCCAGTCCCAGAAGAAGCAAGGGCGAGAGCAAAAAGAAAGTCTGGTAATAGCTGCTGATTGCAAGATCCCGCTGCCTTAAAGACAGCGTCACCTGCAGCCAGGCGACATTGTTTTTCTCAACTATAGAACGCGTTAAAACCCGCAAGCGCTCAGCACCGGAATTAGCGTTAAGAATGCGTTCCGGACGCCTGCAAGGAAAGCATTGAAGATTCTTAATTGGTCCATATGTTGCCAGCAAATCTTGTTTTCGATCAAAGAGCTGAATGGTCGGCATAAAAGCTCGAATATTTTTGCTGTGCTTCAATCGATTCAATTCATCATCAAGATTAGACAAATCAATAATAGTTTCAACTTCGTTTGCAATCGACTGAAGTTCTTCATCTAAAGCACGGTCCAGCGCTTGCTGCATGACCAGACCTTCCGATGAAGCAAGGATCAGATAAATCACGGCTGCAGCAAGTACAAAAAATGCTGTTAAACGCCATCGGAGACTCGTGAACATTTTGATTCTGAAACTCCATAGCCCAGCCCACGAACATGCACAATCAAATCGCCCTGCTCAATCGCTTCCAGTTTGCGCCTCAAATTTTTCACATGGGTTCGCACTGTTTCAGTGCTTACGATTTTGTCCGAACTCCATAAGCGGTTCAATAACTCCTCGCTGCTAAATGACTGCCCCCGGTGTTTCAGCAAGAAAGCCAGAATATCAAGCTCTTTGTTGAGGAGCTTGGCATTCCGTCCATTGGCGCTGATTTCAGAACTCTTCAAATCCAGTAATAACTGCTCGAATCTAATCAAATCGGAGCGCGCCGGATTGCTCCTTCTGAGCAAAGCCCGCACCCGTGCCAGGAACTCCTTCATATGAAAAGGCTTGCTCAAATAATCATCCGCGCCTGAATCAAGACCTTCGGCTCTCTCATCAACGCTTGAACGAGCAGTCAACATAAGCACGGCAGCCTCTCCACCGTTGTTTCTATATTTCCGACAAATTTCAATACCGCTAAAACCAGGAAGCATCCAATCAAGTATTATCAAATCAAAATCATAAGTACGCAGATGCTGCGCTGCAATTTGCCCGTCGTCTATTAACTCGACAAGATGAGCTTCCTTTTCAAGAACATTTTTCAAGCAAGAAGATAAATCCACTTCGTCTTCGACAAGCAGAATCTTTGCCATATTGCACCGACCCATCTGAGCAATGGAGCGACTAATCCAGGCCGAACTGCAAAAGCAGAACTCGGCAATATAAACATAACTCCAAAATGTGAGGAACTTGGGTTCAAGCAAGCAAAAGTTTTCGGCTTTCAGGGTCCCTAAGCTTCCAGATGGAGCGGTCGCAAATGAAGTGATGAAAGTGAATTGCGGCAAAACTGGAAGCAGCAAAAACTGTCGAACTAAGCCCCATTAATCCGGCAAGCAGAGGAAGAATCTGGAAGAAAAGCAAAGCTGCAAGAAAGAGCGTGCCAAGATATTTGATAGAAGGAGCGTCGCTGAGGACCGTTGCAATCCGGCTGAAAGAGACTCCTTCAGGAAGCCCCTTGGCTTTGAGATGAACTGCCAGCGACACCGCTATATATTGGCTTCCATGAAAAAATGCAGGCACATAAAGCCATAGAGTCTGACTGAATTCCTTTCCAATGAGAAAAATCGAGACTCCCGTAATAATCATAAGAACAGCAGGCAACGGCATCATTTTAGATTCCGCAAATAGTTTCTTGAAAATAACTACAAGCAGAGTAAGAGCCGAAAGCAAGACTGCAAATTCAGCAAGCTGACAAAAATATTCAGGCAAGGCGCCCCAGAAAGGTATTTCTATACCGAGTAAAGTGTCTCCGCTCCATTCTCGGTAACAAAGCTGACGCAATATGGCGACCCACATAGTCGACTGCAAAAGAGATGCGAGAACATTTCTTTCAAATGAGGAAAGAAAGTAAGAACGCTTTGCGCAGTAGAGCAAAGCGAGCCCGTATGTTTGGGCTGTAAAATGCTGAGCTACTAAAAGCAGATAAAGCTTCAAATACACGGGCAGAAGCGCCGGATAAAAAACGCCGAGCAGTCCCAGAATCAAGCAAGCGATTGCGGCTATCAGAGAGCCCGCCGCAAATTTTTTGATGCTCTTTTTATTTTCGTAAACCCGACTCAAAGTCGCCATCACATGCGTTTCACTAAAAGCAAGCGCACCTAGTCCGGATATGGAGAGCAATACCTGAACCGGTTTGCTAATCCCATCCGGTCCGAAGCCGAAAAAATGAAGTATCGCTAAAAGCCAGACTAGCCCGCCGCAGCAAAAGAGCAAATCAATAACAGGATGAAGAATCCAGCCATAGTGAGGAGAAGCTGGCTGAGTCTTTGCGAATGAATTCGTTCGACTGTGTGTTCCATTCGAAGCAACGCTAAGTAGTGCTACTTTCATCGGCGAGCTCATTTCAAAAAATGAATGTTGGCGGACAGACTCAAGATAGCTGGTAACGCAATCGGCGCTACAAGACCGGCGGCAACAGGAAGGGCAGCCTTTGTGATCACAAGCAAGCGAGCAAGAACAGATAATGGTTTTAATAAAGGCAAAAGCATAAGAGCGCCGACAAAGACACCAACACCTTCGACTCCCAGACCGGCTATATATAAGAGGGATTCCAGACAAGCCAGATTATTGACCTTAATGGGACCAGCAAAAGTCTTTGATGATGAGGTCCTTGAACTCCGAGTCCCTTCAGGCGGAGCGATTCGGAGATCTTCTGAAGGACTTAAAGAAGCAGTCTTTAGCGAATTTCCAGCAGCAGTACGCTCAATAGAGGGCGCGGCCTCAACTTGATTTGTGCCCTGAGTCAAAAGCAGAAAAAACGCAATGCAAAAAGCAGCCAAGGTCCCCGACATGGAAGTTCCCCCAGGTAATTCAAGGTGTTTTCAGAAGCCTTAAAATCTATTCTATGTTCCTGCCCCAATAGCGTAAACCCGACAAAAGTCATGACAGGGTCATGCGTCTGAGCGATTTCAGCCAGCAAGGGCATCTGCCGGGCGGCTCTTTAAGCTCCAAAAATCGGAAGCGAGAATATGAAGGCGGAAATTTGCGGATTTAGAATCAGTGTTTGGGCAAAGCAGGCAAGACCAGCAGCAGAAGCTCCCTTTATTCCAAAACCGATTCTCCGACTCAAAGTCTCAGCTATGAGAGCCTTGTGAAAGGTAAAAGCAGCAGTCACCGTGGACACTATGACTGTCACATTTAAGAAGATATTGTATAAAGCTTCCACGTTTGCAAGTCCGCAACCCCTGACTCTGATTTTGACACCGGAAACTTGTTTCAAAACTTCCTCATCAGTCAATTTCGAAGGGCTTTCTGTGATTTCGTAGGCAGCCGGTCTCAGCTTGTTCTCGGGAGAATGCACTGGCACTAGCTTGTGAGCCTGTATTGAAGACACGGAATCCATAAGCAAGTCTTTTGTATACGCGCTAGGAATGCTCGCGGATAAGAGCATAAAAAAGCCGGCAATAATCAAACATCGAAATTGCATATTGAAATTCAACCGCATAGGAAACTAGCACCAGTCAGAGTATTAATAGAATAGTTAAGTACCGAGGAGAGAGAGAGCCCTATGCCTAAGAGCGTCAATCCCTGAAAAATTTTGATAATTCTTGCTTTCAAATTAAGCGGCTTCAAACTTTTTAGCAAGAAAAAGAGTCCAAGCAAAACCAAAACCAATTCAGTTGCGGTCAGAGCTAAAGATAGAATCTGTTTACTGGAAGGATGGGCTAAAACAGCCTGGACTGGAGAGAGCGCAGCCGTTTTCTGCGCCAATCCAGAATTTGCATTTAAGAGCTTGCTGCTGCCTTGAGCCAGGCAGACAGATTGAAATAACGATAAAAGGAATAGGAAAGCAGGAATCAGGATCTTTTTCACGAGCAAAGAACCTCATAGCAGAATATAGTTCAGATTATCGTTCTATTCTGAGGCTGAGAATCCCACTAAGGTCATCACTCGGTCATAGAAAATTCATTCTAGCCGCGAAGCACGTCTTTGATGATTTCGCGAGAGCGTTTTACAATCAAGTCCTTGCCGCCACGTTCATATACGGCTTTGGCACGCTCGACGAGATTTGGCATTTTAATGCGCTTGAATGCAGGTGGATGATATGGGTCATTGCAAAAGCGGCGCAGCGGCTCGACTGCTTTATCCCAGTGATAAGATTCGGCAAGCTTTGCGGATCCTTGAGCAAATTTATCTTTGAGAGATTTATCTAGAATAAGCTTTTCAATTGCAGCAGTCCAGGCCGAAGTATCTTCATACGGTAAGGCCATTCCGGCAGCACCACGCTCAATTTCCTCTGCGAGCTGATCGCCTGTTGTAGTTAGAATCGGCAAGCCTACCCAGAGATAATCGAGGATTCGTGTTCTAAATGAAAATCGAGTTTCAGGGGAATCGAAATGAGCCGACACAGCCAGGTCTGCATCAAGTAAACAGTTAACTCGCTGATCATAAGGAGTCCAGGATTCGGCAAAAAACACATGTTTATCAAGAATACCGAGCTGTTCAGCAATCTCCCTGGCTTTCACAGCCATTTGCATCAATCCGACTTGCGGATTCGGAGATTGATAGCCCATGAAATAAAGCTTCAACTGAGGATAACTTGGGGCAAGCAAAGCTACTGCTTTAATTATTGTTATGGGATCAAACCACTCCCAAATTCCGCCGCCCCAAATGAGCAAAAAGTCATCAGGATCAATGCCGGGGAGCTTGCCTTTTAATCCGGGAGCTGTACGCTGCGGAGCGTCTTCGGGCAAGCCGAAGGGCAGAACATCAATCAACTTGCGAAAACTACGATCAAAAGCATACATTTCAGGACTCAAGCGTCCGATCGCACAGTATCTGCCTAACCAGTAGTCGAGCTGTTTTTCGGAAGCACAGACTGAAAAGTCGGCGTAAACCATGTGCTTTTTCAAAACTTGATGCATCAAACGATAACTTGCAGAAGCGCTTGTACTGTCGACCGTGAATTGAGCCAGCACAGCCAGCAAGAAAGGATCATACAAATCAACAACAAGGTATTTACCTAACTCGACAAGACCGGGGTAAGGCTTCAGCACATTTGCTTGCAGGAAAATAATGTCCTGGTTGGCTGCCAGATTATAAAGTTGCGACTTTCCAGCCTGACAAAAAAGCTTGAAATTTTCCAAGCTGCACAATTCCGAACTATTTTTGAAATCGCTGGGCTGAGGTGAGAATACGGTAACCTCGTGCTCTTTCGCTAGTTGTTTGGCAATTTCAACGCAGCGAATTGCCGGCCCGGCCATCTTCTTAGAGATGGGCTCAAGCGTGATCAAAAGAATGCGACGACTGAAATTAGACAAGCTTAGTACACTGCCCGGATAAAGTCTGCCAAGAATATCATGCAAAGGCGTGTATAGCCGCACACTAAGGGCAATTCGAGCGGTCTTGTTGCGAATTATATAGCAGCCACGTTATACAGTCATAATCCCGTTGACATGTCATCTACGGTAGGATGCTCATATAGGCTCACTTGCCAACTGCCCGGTCACATAAAAATGAAATCTTCAAAGCAGTTAAACATTTCGACAGCGCCCGCCGAAAGCTCAAAACTTGAGGTCGTGAAAGGGCTGGTTAGTGTCGTAATTCCTAACTGGAACGGCAAGAAGTTCTTAAAAGCCTGTCTCGATTCACTTATCGCAAGCCGCTATTCACAGATTGAAGTTGTGATGGTGGACAACGGTTCCGTTGATGGCAGCGTCGAGTATCTGGAAGAGAATTATCCGCAATTAAAGCTCGTCAAATTTCCTCATAACACAGGATTCAGCGTCGCTGTTAATGCCGGAATAAGAAACTCAGCAGGGGAGTTCATTGCACTTCTGAACAACGACACGGTCGTGGATGAAAACTGGATATCACGCATGGTCGAAGTTATGCGTCAGCATCCTGAAATCGGCTCGACAGGCTGTAAAATGCTCGCATATGACGATCACAGTTTGCTGGACGGAGCAGGCGACGGTTACCGCAGAGGCGGTTTGCCCGGCAGAATCGGACACCGCGAAATCGACAAAGGCCAGTTTGATCAAGAGCGCTACATACTAGGTCCTTGCGGCGGCGCGGCTTTATACCGTCGCAGCATGCTCGACGACATCGGTCTTTTCGACGAAGATTACTTTGCCTACTTAGAAGATGTAGACATCGGGCTCAGAGCACAAGCGGCAGGCTACAAATGCCTTTATGTGCCCGATGCAATAATGTACCATCTCGGCTGCGGCACTACGGGCAGTGGCTATCATCCTCTAGTTGTGAAGCTATCTGCTCAGAATAATTGGAATACCATCGTCAAAAATATTCCAATAAGTCTGCTTTTCAGATTCATGCCTCAGATAATTTACTGGCAGGCCTACTATTTTGCCGTAGTAATCGTCAGGGGCGGACAGGTTTTACCCTGGCTGGCCGGAACCTGGAACGCAATCAAACTCATGCCGAAAATGCTGCAAAAGCGAGAGCTAATAAATCGCAAGCGCCGAGTGCCTCACTCTTACATGGAAGAAATTATTGTCCGCTCGGAGAATGAACTTTATGAATCAAGAATGCGACTCATAAGTCAGAGCAAAACTTAGTTAAGCTGTCCCGCAACAGGGGCGACGTCCCGCTCGGAGACGTCGCCCTTTTAGTTTTCTCCAAAAGATTCTAGAATCCATCTACTGCTGAACCATTGAAAGGGTCCCTAAAAAGTGTCCGAAGATACGCCTGACAATCCAGCCGATAGAGACTTGATCGGCAGCATTCTGGACGGGCGTTATGAGTTGCAGAGCATTCTGGGGCGTGGCGCCGGAGCCTGTGTCTACAAAGCAAAGCATCGATTCACGGAGCAGTTAATTGCTATCAAAATTGAAAAAGCAAAAGCTGCACATAACGAAGCCGGCATTCAGCGCTTTCAGCAAGAGGCCAGTTTGCTTAGCAGGCTTAAACACGAAAATATTGTGCAATTTCTTGCTTTCGCTTCGACCTCAGACAGGCGCCAGTACATCGTAATGGAACTTCTGGAAGGAGAAACCCTGGCGGCTCTGATAAAACGGGAAGGAGCATTGAGCCTGGAAAGAGCCCTCCCAGTTTTCAAAGGGATTTGCGCAGGACTCAGTTACATCCACGAAGCCGGAATAATTCACAGAGATTTAAAACCCTCCAACATAATGCTCAGCTCGGAAAAGGGAGTGAAGATACTCGACTTCGGCATTTTCCGCGACCTTAAGCAAAATGAGAGTCAGGCATTGACACAGAGTGGAGTGATTCTCGGCAGTGCCGCTTACATGAGCCCTGAACAATGCCGGGGAGGCAAAGTTGATGCCAGAAGCGACATTTATTCATTCGCTTGCCTGATTTACGAAACGCTTGTAGGCAAAGCACCATTTGCTGCCGAGAATCAGCTTTTGACGATGGATATGCAAATTCATCAAGAAATCAAAGACATTCCGACACGATTTCCGCTCGATAAAAAACTGAAACAAATGTTGCTGCTCTGCCTTGAGAAAAACCCGGATAAAAGATATTCCAGCTGCGCGGAAATTGCATCAATACTAAGAACTATAGATCCGCATGCTTCAAAGCGAGCTCAGGATATAAGAATCAAAACAATCGCAGCCTCAATTGCGATTTGCATTCCTGCCACGGCATTCTTGGTTCATAATGGGCGGAATTCAAAGAAGCCGGAAGCACCGAAAATCAACAAATCAGCTGTTCCAAGCCGGAGCGAGCGACCGGACGAGAATCAAGATATTGCAGTGTTTGAAAATTGGATTAATAGCTACTACAAAAACAGTCTATGTAAAACAGAAGACCTGATTGACGCCTGGCAAATTGCCGAAAGAAAACGCAAAGTACTACGTAGAAAAGAAGCAATTCCTCATGGGTCAGAGATCGAAGAAAGACTAAAAGACGAGATAAAAAGCAAAAGCGCCAACAACGAGGCAGCAAGCATAAAAGAGACTTATGCGCTTTGCGATTTTCAAATCAGCAGGGCTAATCTCAAAGGGGCAAAGGAAACCCTGGCCGAATTCGAGAAAACAAAAACTGCCTCAGCCCCCGACCAGATGATCCTTACAAACTGGTACCGGGCCAACATTGATGCTCTTAATGGAAATTTCAGCGATTTCCAAAAGCAGATGGATAAATGCCTGAACCTTGCTATAAAGCATGAACGAACATTTGAAACAGCAAAGCTCTTCATTAAAATGGCGAAGCCGCTCAATGCCGGAAGCAAAGAACACTCCTATGCAACAAAGCTTGCCGCGAAATGCCTTAAAAAGTCATTGGACTTCAACTCCGAATATCCTCACAAGGAAGTTTTGCATCTTTGCCGTGAGCTCTTTCACATAAAGGACTACAAAGGAATTCTCGAACTTCTGTCTGGACAAAGCAATATATTCTTTAACGATGAAAACCCGGAATCGGTCTTTACTTCAGTTTATTACTGCAAAGCATTTAGTGAAAATGCACGAACTTATGATCCAAAATTCGATTCTAATTTAAGACGAACCCAAAAACGCATCATAGATGCTGGATCCTTTCTCTAAAGAATCAAATCTACTTAAAGTCTGCCAGTTCAAATATCTCAGAGAAACGGCACAGGAAAGGTTAATACCATCAAGAATTACGGAAATTCTCTCTTTCCATAAAGCCGAAAAGGATTTCTTAAAGGCAGTTATCGATTTTGAGAAAAGTCCCTTTAAATGGTCCCCCGAAGAGAACGAGATTATTTTTGCGCTGGCTTGCAAACGAATAGAAAGTTCAAAAAATGAGAATCCCGAAGAGGCGGCAAGAGTTCTATGCCTGAAAGGCGACTTTATGCGCGAAAGAGCTAAGTCCAGGGAAGCAGTGGCGGCTTATGACGACGCAAGGAATCTGCTGAGTTCCCGCAGATCTCCGGCACCGCTGCAAATGGCTATTTTCACGGGCAAAGCCATGGCCTTAGCCAGTTTGCATAGAGTCACAGAAGCAAATGAGGAGCTGCATAAAGCTGAAACTCTTGATCTGAATGAATATAACCGAGTTTATCTTGAGCTAAGCAAAGCCAGCGTATTTTTTCTGAGTGGACAGCTCGATGAGTGCATTAGTGCTTCGAATAAAACACTGCAAATGATTCAGGGTCCAGGTCTTGAAGAATTTGCAATCAAGGCAGTAGAACTGCAAACCCTGACTTTTACAAAATACATGCCGCTGCCCACGGATATCGAGAAGAAGTACGAGGATCTGCTAAAAAAACTGATTGAAATCAAATGCCCAAAAGAGAAGATTCAAAAACAGGCCGGTCGCATGAGCCAGAATCTACTGCATAGGAAAAAAGCAGATGCGCAAAAACGTTTTCTAGAAGAGCTCGACAAACTTGGCATTGCGATCTAAAAGAGTCACTCAGCTTTCCGAAAGCTCAGACTCTTCAAGACATTGCTCTAACTCTCGGCAGGCTTCCTGCAAAGAGGGCAGGATGTTCTCTATATACTCATGACCCTTTGCCAGCTTTCGTAATTGCAGCTGCTCCATCGCCAATTCAAGTTCACGGGCGGCAGCCTCGCAGCTGAGCAGAGCCTTTTCAACTGCCGAAATTGCAAGCTCGGCACGGTGGTCGTCACCCTGCGAACGGCAGGGCTGACAAACACCGAGAATGTCGAAGCGACTGTGGCGGTATTCATAACCTTTTCGGTCCGATACGGTTTTGCCGAAGCCCCGAATCAGCTCATCTTCAAACTCAATTGTCAGTCCGCATTTAACACATATAAGATGATCGTGGTCGTGGTCACCGTCAGACGCCTCGTAACGCCTGCCGTGCTCACCCGAGAGAGCCTGAACCTGTCCTTGAACCGAAAGATTATTGAGAGTGCGGTAAACAGTTGAGAGGCTTACTTTTAAGCCCTGTTCTTTTGCAAGTTTATAAACTTCCGGCGCAGTCAAATGAACACCGCGCGGCAATCCTTTTATAAAGGATTCAAGAGAGTCTTGAACCTGACTGTACCTGGATTTAACTCCCGCGTTATCGTCCATTCTCAATACCTCAGGGGACTGAATGCCGCCAACTTATCAAGTGAGAGCTCTTTTCTGTTGATTGTCGCACATGCCAAAGGATTGTTGAGAAGATTCGGGTCCTTATTGAGAATAATCGCATCATCCTTGAGGACTATTATGCCCATTCCAGAAGAAAACAAGAAGAATCAAATAACGCGAATGTTGCAATCTTGAAGCCCACAAACGTCCTGTCCACAATACTTCCCCCTAAACTTCCCGGCTCCCTCCCCAGATAAACTCCCGATAATTGACTTGCTCACCGGGAGGTTATACTCTTATCTGCATCTTGTTGAGAATGATTCGCAACTGAGAAGTAAGTGAATGACTAACCATGTCGTCACTAGAAAAAGTTTTTTGTAGGCAATTAGTACAGGCAAAGTCAAACAGTAGACGATCATATATATCGAAGGAGAAATGAAATGCGTCGCAGTAAAAAAAGGTCAAAGCATGGTTGAATACGCACTCGGTCTCGGTTGCGTTGCAGCAGTTTGCATGGTCGCTCTCGGCGGTCTGGGTCATATCTGTGGAGACATGATCTTCAACGTACAGAGCGCAATCAACTACGGCGGAGATCGTCCGGGCGACCCGGGTCGTATGGTCAACAATGCGGCCACACCCTGGCAGCTTCAGTAAAAGCTATTCAATTGCAGGGGGCTGCAAGCCGCAGTCCCCTGTTTTTTTGAAGCTGAGTTCTCAAGGCGTTCTAATCAATATATTCAGTATGAAAAGCAGAACAAATTCAAAACTGCTGAGCCGGAGTCTAAGTAGCTCCGGTATACTGCTTTGCGAAAAAAAACAACGCCGCAAAAGCGCACAAGCTTTAGTTGAATTTGCACTATCAATTCCTTTCCTGATACTGGCTATAGTGGCAATTGTTTATTTCGGCAAAGCATTCTACGTAAAGCAAGTTCTCAGTTATGCGGCTCAGAATGCGGCACGCAGCGCCGCACGCATGCCGCGCCTAAGCGACGAAAGCGTGAGGGACAGTCTCAGAGGCTTCAGTGTCGATGGAGCTTTAATCGGACCTGACGATCCGCAAAGCAATCCATCGCCGGTTTATCGCGCCCTTTCGGCAGCTCACATGCTTAGCAGCGACGACGGCATGCATGGTGATTTGCCTGAGGGTGCAAGTGTACAGATTTTGCCCTTTGACGAAGGCGAAAGCAACTCAGAAATAGTCACAGTCAAAATTCAGTATCCATTCGGATTGATGCACGACTGGCGCAGCAATCAAGGGGACAGTGAATTCGGCGAAACTATCACCATTTCAGAAGGAGTTCCGAACTCCGGAATCAGCTTCGGCGAAAGCGACATTATTGAGTCGGCTTCAGCTGCTCAAGAAATTTACCAGCAATAAAAAGGAGTAGCACATTGTCACCCCTGGCGATCTCAGATCTGAAAAGCACATTCACCGGCAAGGACCGAGGCTTCAACGGCGGCGGCAATAAAGGCGGCAACGGTATAAGACTGATGCTTCTGGGCGTGCTCTGCCTGATGCTTCTGCTTGGAGCAGCGAAGATGCTGGGCGGCAAGGCGCAATCAAATCCTGAACAGGTCAGAGTTGTGGCTGCAGGAAAAGACATAAGTCCCGGCAGTCGGCTATCGTTCAGCTCTTTGCATTACTTGAATCTGCCCCGCGCCTACGCGGACAAATCGATGTTCTATTCCTATGAGCAGCTTAAAGGCAAACT
>JAIEPM010000112.1 GCA_019748395.1 Candidatus Obscuribacterales bacterium | reverse complement strand
ACCTGATCATTCTTCTGGCGACTTTCATTGCTTCCGGTGTTTTTTTCATGCTCGTGCCGGGCACCTTGATGGGGGTCTGGAATTTGATCGAAATCGGAACTCGACACAGTTCTTCCGCAGCAGCAACTCCATGGATTCAGGCCCACGGTCACGCCCAGCTTTTTGGCTGGATCGGTACATTCATTTTAGGCATCGGTTTTTACTCAGTTCCAAATCTTCGCAAAGTTTGCGACTCAAAGTTCATTGTCGGCTGGATCTGCTTGGCGACCTGGGTCACGGGCGTGGCTCTGCGCTGGCTCTGCGTAAGCAGTTCATTTGAATGGCGAATGCTTTTGCCTCTCTCTGCGCTTCTGGAACTCATAGCAGTTGTTCTATTTACCTGGATAACCGTTAAAGGCAGCCGGATAAACAAAACAGCGGCAAAGCCGCTGGAAGCATGGTCGATGCTACTGATTTCAGGAACGATGCTCTGGCTTCTTGTGATGAGCGCCAATCTTGCGCTCTCTATTCAGCTGGCAGCAAAGGGAGCTGAGCCGCTTATTGCTCTTGAGGCAGGTCATAAGTTGCTTTATGCAGCAGTCTGGGGATGGGTAGTTCCAACCGTGTGGGGGCTTTCTGCAAAATGGCTGACAGTTTTTCTAGGATTAGCACCGGCAAAATCAAGATTGTTGAAACTTGCCCTGATACTGAGTCTGCTTGGAGTCACGGCAAATACGTTTTCATTTTCGTTAGCGGCTCAACTCTTAGTTTTGAGTTCTTGCATCTCCTTTGTTTCAGGACTGCGACTCTTCAACGCTCAAGTTGAACAGCCTCGCATACTGGGCGTTCATCCCAGCTTTCCTGCCTATGTCAAAGTTGCCTTTGCCTGGCTTCTTATTTCTGCCGGTCTTTTTCTGGCTTCAGCACTCTCTCCGGGAGCAGCAGGTCTTTCAGGAGCAGCCCGCCATGCGATCACTGTAGGCTTCTTTTCAAGCATGGTATTTTCAGTTGGACCGCGCATTCTTCCTGCATTTCTCGGACGGCGAAAAATTTTCAGCGAAAAGCTGATGTTCTGGGGCTTAAGCTTGCTAACCATTGGGTGCTTTTTAAGAGTGGTTTCTCAGATACTTGCTTACGACTTTGCCATTAGAATTTGCTGGACGGTGCTGCCGATTTCAGCTCTGATTGAATTGAGTGCAATATCGGTCTTTGCTTTCAATATGCTGGCAACACTTTTTGAAAAAGCGATCGTAGACGAAATTCTCGCGTCTGCTTAGATAATTTTTCATATCGGCAAATCCTGCGCTCTAAGGCAACTCCGGGGAAATACTGATTGACCGGTTATTGAGTGGACAAATAGATATAGTCATCCGCAAAGACGATCGAAGAGTCTACAATCTAAGTATTTCGGATGAAGTTATCCACTATAAAATCGATCACAATCTTCAGCACTTACCAGGTATTCCGTTCTGCGGTCTCAAAACATGAAATTACAAGAGAGAATCTTCTGCACCTTAGTTGCGCTAAGCATTGGACTCCAGAGCACCGTATTTATGGAGAGCGCCGGCGCGCAAAATTCAAGCTCGGAGCCGCAACTCAAAAGCGAGCTCGAGCCAGGCGCAGAGCTTGATCAAAGCAAAATCGAATACCCACCGACCCTGGAGCATGCACTTGCATTAGCTTCTCCACCTAACACTGAATCTTTCGATAAAGCTCCCGAGCCGGCACTTTTCAAGGCAGAATCAATTGCGCCGGTCGAAGGCTTACTGGCCGAGCGCATTGATGCAAATGGAAGTTCCGGCGGCTCATTCGATCAAATTGATTCAATCAGCAAACAGCTGCTGCAAAAGGAAATTGAGCTTCTCAAACTAAACACCAGATATCGTATCGAATCGACCAGAGTAGATAAACTCAAGCCCTGGAGAGTGTTTGGCTACTCGCTTGCCGGTAACGTTTTGATTGAAGTAGGCATTTCGCACATCGCTTATGCCCGCTGGAAATACTGGCGACGCCCGAGTCTGGCGACAAAAGCTTTTCTTCGCAAAGGACCTCAATGCTTACTAATCGGACACGCAATAATTTTTACAGGCGCTGCAATTGAAGCGGCTATCGATACATATAGAGATCACAAACAGAAAGTTATCGGCTTTGACAGGAAAACCTGCCGCAATCGTGTCATTACTCTAAAGAGTGAAATCGAGCAACTCTTGAATCTGCGTGATGCGGCATTGCAAAGCACGCCGATGAGTCAGAGCCAGACAGAAGTTCTGAAAGTCGAAGGCAAAGTGCTCTCTGATGTAAAAAACTGCGCGGTAGAAGAATTCAGCAGGCTGGCCGTAAGAGAAGCAAAAATAAAAACAGCTCGCAACACAGCCACGATCATGAACATGACACAAGCAGCCACCGGCGGTTTTGTCGGCTCTCTAGGAAACTTGCTGGCGGTTTCAAATCGAAAACCAAGACTTGCTCTTCCGGCTGGAATCGGCTTTGCCGTATCAGGAGGCGTCATCGTTGCAACTCCACCAGCCACAAAAATCCTCTCGATTTTAGCCGCCAATGCACAGAAGAAAAAGGAGAGCAAACTGCTCGAGCTTAAGGGTCCAAGTTCAGATATCTTCGATACGGATCGCCAGACTCTAAACAACACATTGGCTACACTTGATTCATCCCAAACATTGGATGGCGTCAAGCGCAGACTGGAAATTTATTCCATGCAAAACGAGATCATGGACAAACAAATACTTATGGCTAAAGCCGAAGCAAAAGCCAACAATCGCGAATTCATGGAAAAGTTAATAAGCAATACAATCGCAGGCGGAACAAAAATTTCCTGGGGAACAAACTTAATCGTTGCCGGTTCGGCATTTAGCAACACAGCTCCCAAAGCTGCACCTACACTTCCCGTCCGGCTTGGAAACAAGCTTTACAGAGTGCCGATCAGACCGATGAAAACTCCGGCACAGCTATTCAGCCGCAGAGTTGCACAGGGCGCTACCAGTAACATTGCCGGACCCTTTGTCGGAGCTTTCGATGCGATTCAAAGCCGCGCTCGAGGAGAAATTCGTGAACGCAAAGCCAAGAAAAATGGAAACGCTGCAGGACAATTGCTGGCTGCAAGGATGAAAACACTTGAGGAAATGGAAGCTAAACTGAAATAATCGTCGACCAGGTAAATCTTTCCGGAGAATCTCGATGCAAATTAAATCCATTCCGACACTAGTCGCCCTATCTTTAGCGGCAATAGTCTTATTGTCTGTTCCAGCGAACAAGGCCGCCGACGACAGTCAAAACCCGGCCAAAAAGAAATGCATGTCGGACGTTTTGAAACAATGCTGCGATCGCCAGGCACAAACATCAGATACGCTTAGCAAGTTGATCGCCCAATTATCAAGCGCATCGAAATCTGATGATCCGGCAAAAATGAAGTCAGCTATTGAAGATGCAAAAAAATCTCTGGCAAATCTAAAAGCAGATCACGAAAAAAGCCGCGCCTCGCTCAAGAAGATTCACGAGCGTATGGAAAGTCTGAAAAAGCAAATAAAGAAAAGCAAAATTGAACATGACAAAGCAAGCGGAATAGTCGAGGACGAAGACATGGACGACATTATCTGGGCATATTGAGGCACTTATGACAGACTCGGGAAAAGCGATATCAGTTCTTACTGTAAACACACTCTCATTCATTATCTGTTTTGCTTGCTGGATGCTTTATGGTGTTCTAATTACCTATCTGGTGGACAACGGCATTTTCAATTTCGACAAAGCTCAGATGGGCTGGTTGATTGGAACTCCTGTATTAACCGGTTCGATAGTCAGACTGCCGGTTGGTGTTTGGACAGACAGATATGGCGGTCGGATCGTATTTCCCTTAATTATGATTGTTTCGGCAATCTCAATGTACTGTGTCAGTTTTTGCAATTCGTTCGATGAATTCCTGCTGGCGGGGCTTGGCTTCGGACTGGCCGGTACATCCTTTGCAGTCGGCATAGCTTATACCTCGGTCTGGTTTCCTAAAGAAAGACAGGGCACAGTTCTCGGTATATTCGGAGCCGGTAATGCCGGTGCGGCAATCACCAGCTTTGGTGCGCCACATTTACTTAACTTTCTCACAAATCACGGTCAGAACCTGGAAGGATGGCGCTCTCTTCCCAAAGTCTATGCTGCAGTTCTTCTTGTAATGACCGTGATCTTCTGGCTTTTCTCTCATCCAAAAAAAGTTGATCATGGCAAGGGCTTTACAATCATGCAGCAGCTTGCCCCGCTGAAGCATGCACGAGTCTGGCGTTTCGGACTTTACTACTTCTTTGTTTTCGGCGGCTTTGTGGCACTCTCACAGTGGTTGATTCCTTATTATTTGAATGTTTACGGAATGTCGCTGGCAACGGCCGGTCTGATGGCAGCAATGTTCAGCCTGCCGTCGGGCGTGATTCGAGCCTTCGGCGGGTGGATGTCGGACATCTGGGGAGCACGCTCAGTTATGTACTGGGTACTTTGCTCCTGCCTCATTGCTTGTGTTCTGCTTTCAGTTCCGCGCATGGATATCATGTCTCCAGGCGAAGGGGTCATGGCCGCCAAGAAAGGCGAAGTTAAAAGCGTCAGCGACGACACTATAACGGTGGGAGCACAAAAATATTCGCTCAAGAAAAAAGAGAGCAGCAATGTCATTACCTATGCTGCGGAGCATGAAGATATGCTGGTCTGGCCGACTTTCACTTTCTGGCAAGAACCAGTAGTCAAAGTCGGCGATAATGTCCAGAAGAAGCAATTGCTGGCAAGAGGCGTGACCCACATATTTTTTCAGGCAAATGTCTGGATTTTCACGGCTCTTGTTTTGATTGTCGGTGTTGCCACAGGCATCGGCAAAGCCGCAGTATATAAACACATTCCGGATTATTTTCCTACAGACGTAGGCGTCGTTGGTGGAATCGTCGGCGTGATCGGCGGACTGGGCGG
The DNA here is from genome assembly GCA_019748395.1 of Candidatus Obscuribacterales bacterium. Classification (GTDB taxonomy): domain Bacteria; phylum Cyanobacteriota; class Vampirovibrionia; order Obscuribacterales; family Obscuribacteraceae; genus JAIEPM01. The sequence continues at coordinate 13,298 of JAIEPM010000112.1, read as the reverse complement.
CTGGGCCGGACCGATTTTGTTTGGACTTATGTTGAACGCGACAGGCATTTGGACAACTTGCTGGTTTTTCTTCTCGGCAATCATTGTTCTGTGCCTTGCCTGGATGCACTGGACGATCACACACATGATGAACGTAAACGCGCCTGAGCTGGCTCGCTTCATCGAAGCAGAAACTACTGCATAGTTGCTTAAGTCCTGCGGACAAGAGCCTGGATCGCAGGCGCCGCATAAAGGCATAGCTGCCGGTCGACGCATGGCATCGACCCTACCGGACTCAATTGGACGAAACGCCGTCATAAAGTTCTTGGTGCTAAGGGCTCTGCCATACAGTTCTTGGTGCTAAGGGCTCCGCCATGCGGTGCCCGCCTGACGAGCCTGATTCTTAAAGCGTAAGGGCTATCTGCACCGAGCTCGCTTTAACTCGATCTAGACTAATTGAGCAAAGCTGAAGGGCGACGCAATTGCGTCGCCCCAGAGTGCCTCATGGATGAAAGGCAGGAAAGCCTATGGATTTTTGAATTCGGCGCCCGGTCGCAAGTAGAACCACCAGTTTAGTGCGACACAAAGCATGTAGAAAGCAGCAAATCCGTAAAGCGCATATTCCGGCGTCCCGTGCTCAATTTGTTCACCAAGAACTTTGGGAATTATGAATGCACCGTAAGCTGCAATAGCCGAAGTCCAACCAAGAACCGGACCAGCCTGCTCTTTGCTGAAGATGGCTGCAATCGAGCGGAAAGTAGAACCATTGCCTGTTCCTGATGCCAGGAACAGAAGCAAAAAGGTCAGGAAGAAGGGCACGAAATACTGCTCAGGACTTGCAGATGAATAAGCAAGCTTCAGATAGTAGGACGCCGCTACAGCAGCAACAACCATAAGCAATGATGAAATCTGCGTGACCAGAGCACCACCGACGCGGTCTGAAAGCCAGCCGCCAATCGGTCGAATAAAGGCACCAATGAATGCACCCATCCAGGCATAAGTAAGAGCACTTGGCGCATTGGGGTTCGCAATGGTATGCGTCATCACACCATCGGCACCAGGTACATGCGAAAAGCCGAAGATCACTTGAATAGCCAGTGGAAATGCGGCTGCATAACCGATAAAGCTGCCGAAGGTCATGGTGTAAATGATGGTCATGATCCATGTGTGCTTATTGCCGAAGATCTTGTATTGTCTTTCCAGAATCGGCTTAATTTTGCCGGGCAAAAGTTTCAAGAGAAAAACCGTAGCCGCAATTACCATCGGCAAAACCAGCCACTGATTGAGCCCTAAGCCACCGGCCTTGGTCGGGAACATGGCATAGCAACCCAGAACCGAAGTCAAAACTCCAATTGAGAGCATGCCTCCCACTTTCGCAATCGCGCCTGCGGATGAACCGATATCAGGAGACACATGCTCATCTCTTATGTTGTTCATCAGGAACCAGGACAGAGCCACAAGTGGGACGAGAACCAAAACCCAGACGTAACCGGCATTTTGAATATACGTGGCCGTGCCGGCCGGAATTTTTCCAATCAAAGTTCCACTTGCCGAACTTAGAATCATTGACTTCTGCCCGGCAAAACCAAATGTCATTGCCAGTGGTACCAGAATCTGCATGACAGTAACGCCGAAGTTACCGACTCCGGCGTTAAGTCCAAGAGAAAGTCCCTGCATACGCTTGGGAAAGAAAAAACTTATGTTCGACATTGATGAGGCGAAGTTGCCGCCTCCAAATCCGGACAGGAGTGCAAGCAATTGAAAGACCCACATGGGGGTGTGTATGTCGGAGAGCGCTATACCTGTGCCAAGTGCCGGAAGTATCAACAACATAGTTGTAAAAAAGATGGTATTGCGTCCACCAGCCATACGAATCAAGAATGTGCTGGGTATGCGCAAGGTTGCTCCGGATAGACCGGCAATAGACATCAAAGTGAAGAGTTGTTCTTTGCTATATGGAAAGCCGAGATTGAGCATCTGCACTGTGATAACGCCCCAGTACATCCAGACGGCAAAGCCGCAGAGTAAACAGGGAATTGAAATCGCAAGATTCTTGAAAGCAATTTTTTTACCTATGCTCTCCCACTGCTGTTCGTCCTCAGGGTTCCACCCCGTCAAGTCCGATGTTTGCTCAGGACTGGCGGAGACCGTACGTGTTTGCATGGCGGTATTTCTCGCAATTAGAAGAATACCAGCATGTTATTCCTATCAATCTATGTAAACCTCGCCCTAAGGGTTGATCAGGCAAATGACCGAGACAACGATGTCTCCATCCACTGGATGATGAAGAAACGGTTAGTTCAATCAAGAAAAAAGACTGAGTTGGGCTGGAGCCCCTGTATCAACTGCCTCCAGGCGACCAAGTTGAGCAAAGTAAATCCAGGCTTTTGCTTTTATCTGAAGCATGATTTCCAGATCTTCAACATAGCGGGAGATCTGAGCACGGTGGCTGGAAACCTGCCTTGCTACTTGTTTGGCATCCAAATGATCGGTTTTATAGTCAACCAGATGCCAGGCACCGTTGCTATCTTCGATAATCAAGTCGGGGCGAAGTTCCTGTTCTTTGCCATCGCGAATTATGATGTATGCGCTTTCTTGAAAAAGGCGACGCGCAGTTTTCATAAGCGGATAGAGACTGCTGTTTTTAAAAGAGATCAACAAATGCTCGGATTCTTTCAGCAAAACTTCCTGCTGAGCCGGATCATGAACAGCCACCTCTAAATTTAGTAGAAGAGAACGGCGGTCTTTCTCGGAAGGCAATTCCAAATTTTTCCCCAGCCGATTCATCAGTAAATGGAAATAATTACCGGCGATCGTGGCATGCACTGACGGTTCCGGATCATTAGGGCAAGCGCGCAATAATTGCTGCCAGGCAACCGGCGTATATTTGCGGGAGGCAAGGCTCTCATCGTTGTAACGCAACAATGAAAAATCTCGCTTGAAGCTCGGCTGAGACTCAGGCGAATTTGTCTGAGCTTCAGAAGAAGCACCCTCCCTGATCTCGACTTCAAGATCGGCAAAAGGATCAAAGTCCTCCTCAAATTCATCTAGCAGAGGTCTGCCTCCCGATAGATCAGGAAGAAGCGAGTCCTCGGCTTCTCTAGAAAAATCAGTTTTTTTCCGTCCCCTGACTATTTTGAAACTGCAGCGCTCATTATCGGCGCCTACGGTTATTAGAGTCTCCTCCGGATCCGCATCAGCTTCAGGTAATTGAAGAGATTCGATGAGCCACTTTCCAAAATTGCTATCTCTCTTGCAGCGAGGACTTATGAAAAGTCCAAGATAATCACGAGCCCGAGTCAGTGCCACATAAAAGAGTCTTTTCTTCTCCTCTTCGTCCATTCGCCTGCTCAGGTTATTTGCGGCTACAAAAAATGCAGGCTTTTGCTCGTCGCTGTCCCGAGTGCAATCAAATGCAATCGCAAAATCCTTTGCGAAGAGGATTTTTTCAGGTCTCTGATACACACTTCTTGCCAGTCTCGGCAGCGCCACAGCCGCGAACTCAAGTCCTTTTGATTTGTGCACAGTCATAATCTTTACAGCATTGTCCGAAGACAACGGCGCGTCCGTGAGATTCTTCACGCCGAGATCTCTCATTGACTGCAAAGAGTGCAGAAATTCAGCAATCCCCATGTGCTTATGCTGACTTGCCAGAGCTAGAAATTTCCAAACGTTTCGAGATTTCTGTTTCCCGGACGGACTTGCCAGCAATACAACATCGTAAGCAGTCAGCATAATAGCTTTGCGAAGAATCTCCGGCAGGCTGAGTTTTCCTGAAGCACGCTGGAGATCCTGCAAATTTTTGCGAACTGCCTGCAATTCGTCCTGTTCAGCTTCATTGGCTTTCTGCGAAAGACATTGCCAGAGAGAATTTGATTTACCTGCTTTAAGCTCATGCAAAATATCATCTGAAACACCAAAAAGCGGTGAACGCAAAACGGCAAAAAGGGCATGACTGTCCTGCGGACAAATGAGCCATTTCAAGAGGTTTTCCAGGTCATAAACTTCCTGACGATCAAGAAACCCGGAGCCTGCAATACTCACATAAGGGATAGCCGCATCGGCCAGCGCGCGCTCTATAATGGCGAAATCGCTATTGGCTTGCAAAAGGATAGCGAAGTCCGAATATTTGAGAGGGCGTTCTGTTTTCAAAGCTTTATCGAAAACAGTCGCTTGCTCCTCAACTTTCTCTTGAATCCATTGGGCAGTCAAAGCCGCCTCAAGCCGCTCTGTTTCACCGGAACTTTCAGCCTGTTCAGGATCCGGTGCAGGAGTATAAATTATATCGATTCTAGAACTTTCCAGAGCCCCTCTTTCTCGGGCAGGACTTAAAGCTTGAAATGTCGATTTATAAGCCATTTCAATGCTCGTTCCTTTAATTGCAGTTTCAGATTCCGGGCAAGCAGAGTCTTTTCCGTCAAAAGGGGAATCGGCATCAAAAAGCGTTCTGAAAAGGTGGTTCACGAAATTGACAATTTCAGGATGGCTTCTAAAAGACTGGCTCAAACTCATACGTTGCCCACTGCCGCGCAAAACCGGCAGTCCAAGCTGATCGGCAGTGGAGGCATGAATCGAGGGCATATCATCGCTCATCGATGATATATAATTTTTGCAGGCATTAAATGTACCTACATCAGCGCCCTGAAATTTGTAAATTGACTGTTTGTCGTCGCCAATCAAAAACAAACGACCACCGGCAGTGGCAAGAGCCGTAAGAAGTTTTGCTTGAGTCCAGTTGGTGTCCTGAAACTCATCAACTAAAATCGCGCGCAAATTACGACTCAATTGTTTCACCGCATGGCCGACTTCAGTACCGCTTAGATCATTGACGGCTTTAATACCGGCATAGTCCCGGGCGTTCTCATTCTTAGCTACGGAAAAAGCAGCGACACCGTTTGAAAGAAGAAGCTGGCAGCGCGAAATCAGGTCATCGAAGTCCAGCTTCTGATGCTGTCTTTTCAGGTTTTCATAACGTTCAAGAGCATCATTACTGAGAAGCAAGAGCGCTCTCATCACTTTGAAAGATTGAAGATCGGAATCGTTCAACTCGGAAAGATGTTTCTTTGAAAGCGTAGACATGAGCTTTTTAACCCGGCTCATTGAGTCCCGCAAATCTTTAGCCTGAGGTCCGCCGATTGTGCGAAACGGAGGCATATGAGCAAGTGAACAAAGTGCCTGCCAGCGCTGTTCGCGCCCCAATTCAGGATCAACAATCAGGCTTAAATAAGACTCCAGTTCTGCATAAAGAAGACCGATTTTGCTCTCTTTGTCTACCCAGTTGCAATCTCTCAGATAATTCAGTTCAAATTGAAAAAGCTTGTTTTGCATGAGCTCAGTCAGAGTGCGCTCAATGTCGGCATTTACGAAAGACTCTGCGAATTTTTTCATAGAATCGAGGCTGCAATCAGAAAAAGGCTTGCGCGACTCTTTATATTTGAGCGGGCTTCTGAGAAAGCCGCTGATCCAGGTTCTGACACTCTCAATTGGATGGTCAAGCAATTCTTGGAAATCTTGAAGAGGTCTTTCAATAACAAAATGCAAGGATTCATCAATACTGTCTGCAAGTAATTCAGCCCGTTCAAGATCATCAAGAATCTCAAACTGAGGGTCGATGCCTGCTTCAGACGGAAAGTTCTTCAAAATCGACTCGCAAAGCGAGTGAATAGTGCCGATTCTTGCGGCTTCGACTTCCGAAAGACAGTCGAGCCATCGCTCCTGCATTTCACCTTCAGTTTCCTCAGCAAGCTCCTTCAAACGCAACTTCAGGCGGCTCCGCATTTCTTCAGCAGCCTTACGCGTAAAAGTCACAGCGATGATGTCGTTGATACCGGCCTGCCGATCAGTTTCCAGAACTTTTATATAACGTTCTACCAGAACGAATGTTTTGCCGGAACCTGCTCCGGCAGAGACCAGTACATGCCGGTCGATGGAGTTAATTGCCAGATTTTGTTCTTCAGTCAGAAGCGGCATCTTCATCCTCCTGATAATCAGGCTTCAACTCCGCCACACGACAAACCGTCGCATGACGGCAGTCCAGACAAACCTTATCTCCATTAGGTTTAACAGTGAAGACTCCCTTGCCCGCGTCGTCGACATAGCGACGAATAAAATCTGCGGCAAGCTCTTTTAGATGCTGATGTTTTTCCGAATCGAATTTAATCTGCCCCACTGTTTTAGCAGCACTGATACTCAAATAATGAGCTTCCGTGACCTTGCTTTTCGGCAAAATGCTTTTTTCAATAGCCAGAGCGTAAATCGGCAATTGCAGGTTGCGCCCGCTCAAGGCTTCTTTTGCGGAAATAGCTCGAGAACTCGACTTATAATCAATAACTCGTGCGCTATCTGCAGAAGCACTGCCTGGACGAGGCAAATCAACTCGGTCTATGGACCCGCTCAGCACAATCTCTTCGCCTTTCTTCGAAGGAAGAGTCAAGGCCGGAAAGGAGCTTGAATTGCTCGTGCCGAAATTCACTTCAAACATGCGCGGCTGAAAGTCACTTTCAGAAAGTCTCAACTGTTCGCGATCTATAAATCGCATTATGCGAAACTGAAGGTCCTTTTTTTCTTGCTCCCAGTAAGGTCCGGCTTGAAACTCCGGATTCAACTCCAGCCAATTAAGCGCTTTTTGAAAGGCTTTTTCTTGCAAGTCTTTCCAGGCGCTTTCCTGTTCTTGAGTCTCAAGTGGAAGCAAGGACGCGTAAAAAAGTTCAAGCACTTTATGATAGAACTGACCGATCAAAGCGAAGTTCAGCCCCGGCTCAGCCTCTTCTCTGGGCTTTAAGGACATGATATGAGAAGCCCAGAAGCGAAACGGGCACTTTCCATAGTCATTTATTTTACTTGGCGTCCAGCGAGCAGGCAGTGGAATTTGCAAAGCTTTATTTTCGACAAGGTCGCGAAGATAGCCGTTATAGAGGTTCTCTTTCTGCTGTTGGCTGCGGTTTAGAAATGCCGCTATGCCGAATTTTAAAGACTGCCAGCGCTTGTTCACGGCTCTTTCGCTTTGCGCCAGTTCTTCTGCAGCCTCCACCCCTTGCCACCAGAGAGCATGAGAAAGAGCATCACGCACGGACAGGGCTTGCTCGGCGGACCTGGCGAATGCCTGCAAAGGCGTCACCATTAAACCCGTTTTTTCAAAGAGTTCAGTCAAATAAAAGGACGGCAGAGTTTCTTCAGCCTTGCCGCTAAACTGAGGCAAGCTGAGATGCAAACGTGAGCTTGCTCTTTCACAAAGCGAGTAGAACAGGGCCCTTTCAAAGCCCGGTTCTTGCCTGGGGTTGCGAATATCAATGCCATAGCTGAGCCAGAGCCTGATTTCATCCGGGCTCAGAAACCCTGTGGAGCTCTGGTGCTTGGGAAACTCACCCTCGACAAGACCGGCAATATAGATTTCTTGAAAACGCCGGTTAGGTACAAGTTCGGCAGAACAAATCAGGACCGCTGGATTATCGGGACGCGGACGGGCATAGTTTGTTCTTTCAGCAAGCTTGATGAGCCTGCTCCAGAACTGCTTGAAGGTCTCAGCTTCTTGATTCAAGATTTCTTCTTGAAGCATGAGCAGCTTCAAACAGCGTCTCAGAGCCTTAATCGACTCCCGCTCTTCCACGGCAGCAAGTGAGCGCAAATCCAGCTCGCTTTCCGGAAAGATCATGAATTTTTCAATGATATTCTCTACGCTTAAAGAATGCTCGCGAGCACTTCGATAATTCTGATCAAAATCAAGTAAAGAAAGCATTTCAATAAGTTTCACGGCAAATTGCTCATAAGCTTCTTTGCGCAAAAATCGCTTCCAGTGCGCGGCACCACCTACAAGACCGGCCTCATAGGTATTTCTATCCAGAATGCTCAAATCGCGAGCAGTCATGGAAATTCCTTCCAGATTCATATAAGGACTGCGCAAAATATCAATTAAGTTCTTGCGCCGGAATTCATGATCTTGAAGCGTAAAAAGTCGGACGATGAAGCGCCATGGCTCAAGATTGCTTATATTGTTGCTGCCGTCCATAAAGTAGCTTATTCCGGCATCATCAAAAGCAGCTTCCACAGCGCCGTTGTAAGACTCGGGAGAACGCAAAACGACAGCTATCTCAGAGGGATCAACTTTGCGGGATACAATCGCAGTTTTGACTTCTCTTGCCAGCTCCGACATTTCAAGGAATGGATCAAGCACCGTTATTGCTTTTACTTGAAGCTGATTGGCAGAACTATCAGGCAATTTGCGTTCATGCACTTGCGCTCTTAAACTGACCGTAAGTTCGTTATAGCTGCTTTCTTTCCAGCGATAATCGAGAGCCGTCTGCTGATATGCTGATCTTTCAGAACCGATGCTTCCGGGCAAAGCATAGTCAAAAGCCATAAGAGTTTTACGGGACTGTCCGGCCAACCCGGCAAATACCTGCGCCTGCAAATGACTTACACGGTCAAAGCCGTCAATTAAAAGCAGATCGTAGTTTTTTTCCCGGCCGAATTTCGAGTCCGGGCTATATAGCTCCTCTCGTGCCGCTAGAGCTAGACTTTTTTGATCATAGTAATCCAGGTCTTTAAGCCTCTGGAAATAAGCCTCGTAAATGCGGGCAAGCTCTTGCAAATGAGACTCGCTGCAAGAAGACAGTTCCAACGTTGCCAAGACGTCCTCAGGTGTCAGACCGGACCTTTGCAATTCATCGATAAGCTCAAGTACATAAGCACCGGTGCCGTGAAATTCCGCAATGCGATTTAGCGTCGAAAGCCGTCCCTCAGACTTCATTTCAGAAAGCAATTTGCTGAGCAGAGCCGGCCGAAGCTCCTCCGGAATCAGGCGTGGTTCCGGGCCGCGTTTGCTCAGGATGCTCAAACAAGTTTGATAGAAAGGTTGAATATCCAGCCCGAAAAAACCGAGCGAGGCATTTTGTCCTGCCCTGTCTTTAATGCACTTAGTAAGTCTCTCTTTGAATAACTTGCCATAACGGGCTGAAGGCACAAGTATCAAAACAGAGGCAAAAGGGTCTTCTTCTTTCAGCAAAAGAAGATTTTGCAAAAGCTCGGAGCTTTTAGCGCAGCGATAAGGTCCAAGCAAGAGGCTTATATCAGTTGGAGCATTCTGCATGATGGCAGCGCTCATTATTTGTTGCTGGCCGCCAGTTCCTGACCAAGTTCCGCAAACAGGGCGGTCGAGAGATAACGCTCACCGGTGCTGGGCAGAATACAAACAATCAGTTTGCCTTTGTTTTCCGGACGATAGGCCAATTCCAGGCTGGCACAAACAGCAGCACCGCTGCTGATACCGGCTAAAATACCTTCTTCCTTGGCCAATCGACGCCCGTGGCTTAAAGCATCTTCGTTTGATACGCTTATAACTTCATCAATAACATTGAGATCAAGAATCGAGGGAATAAAACCGGCTCCGATGCCCTGAATCATATGGGGACCGGGCTTCAATTCCTGCCCGGCCAGCTTCTGGGAAATAACAGGACTGTTGGCCGGTTCGACGGCAACAACCTTCACCGTCGGCTTGCGGGCTTTCAGGACCTGTCCGACACCGGTTATGGTGCCACCCGTCCCGACGCCTGAAACAAAAATGTCGATTTTTCCTTCAGTATCGCGCCAGATTTCTTCTGCCGTTGTTTCCCGATGAACTTGCGGATTAGCCGGATTATCGAACTGCTGCGGCATGTAGGAATTGGGCGTAGTTTCGGAAAGCTCCTGAGCTTTTGCAATTGCACCCTTCATGCCTTCGCTGCCGGGGGTCAAAACAATTTGAGCGCCAAGGGCAGCCAGCAATTTGCGACGTTCTATCGACATTGTTTCAGGCATGGTCAGAATCAACTTATATCCGCGTGCGGCCGCCACAAAAGCAAGCGCGATTCCGGTGTTGCCGCTGGTGGGCTCAATCAAGGTGCCTTCGCCGCGCCGGATCAAGCCCCGGGTTTCGGCATCGTTGACCATGGCGATGCCGATGCGATCTTTGACTGAACTCAGTGGATTATAAAATTCCAGCTTGCAAGCGATTGTGGCTTCGCTGCCTCTGTTCATAGACTTGAGCGCGACCAGAGGCGTGTTCCCGAACAGTTCAGTGATTTCTGTTGCAATAGGCATGGTTCACGGTCCTCCTAGTCTTTAGATAGCGCGCCCTCAAGCACTCTGGCTGCACTTGCCGCTACCGGTGCTTCAAAATGATTGTGACGCAAAAAGCGCCTGAAGAAATCGCATGCTTTTATGGTTTGAATCGGATTAGCACCGTTGGCCTGCAATGCTCTGGTAAGCAAAGCCTGTTCAAAGATAAGTCGGCCGGAAGCAAGCTTGTTGAAAGAAGCAGCCTGTATGAGAAAGCTGACCTGCGGCTTCTGAGCCTCGGGATTGAAGGGCGCAACCTCGACTTTGCCGGATTTCGCACTAATCAACCAGCGACAGTTTTCATGCTCGGCAATTTCAAAGGCCAGCCCGCCTGTAAATGACTCGAGAGCCTTCTGCAATTTCTGATTCAAATTAGCTGAAATAAACTCTTCAAAGTAAGCTCTGGCATGCTCGCTCGAGAAAGGAGCTTCCGGCGTGAAAGGTCTTGACTGACCCCAGTTGTTGTCCACCGCATACTGAATAACTCTGCCGAAATAGTCGCTCGAAAGCACTATGGGAGCCTGCTGATAGCGGCCCAGAACTTCAAACAAGTTTCTGGTTTTCACCTGAATATTATCGTTGAGCATGCTGCGCAAAGTGCTGGACAGGCTGAGATTGTCTTTTTCAATCGACTGAATTGAATTAAGTTCCATTCCCCGAGCCAGGTCCTGCAACCATTCTTGATTCAAAGTTGCCTGTGTTGATACCATGTTGCATATCGTCGGGCGCGAGCCGTCTTCAATAAGCTTTAACAGCAAGTCGGCCGCCGTGTCACAAGGCAACATCCAGAATGTGGCATCAGGGTTATAGCTCATGGACAGACTGCGTGCTTGCTCTTCCGCCAACTGCAATTTAGCGTTCTGCAGTTCGTAGAGCACCTTATACAAACCACTGAAATTCAAAATGCGTCCGTTCTCGCTGTTCCCCAGAAGGAAAGGCAGACGAACCAGATGCCATTTTGATTCTTGAGTGCTGACCGCCTTTAGAATTTTTGCTTCGTACTGCTGACAAACGCCCTCAAAGTGGGTGCGGGCTTTACGCCGTTCAAACTCAATTTCTTCGGGAACTACCCCGTCATTCTGCACACCACCAAAAAGAGATGAAACTACAATAACCGGCACTGATTTGAGCTTGCTCGTGATCTTCGGAAGTTCGTCAGCAGCAAAAGGAGCTCGTGAAACTCGGGGTTCATCAAAATTGCTGGGCAATCCGAGAAAAAGAATGATATCGTAGCTGGTGCCTTTCTGAGGCTCATCGGCGTCAAGAAAAACGAAGCGTTCTTTGAAAGGCTTAAGTTTGTCGGCACCGCCTGCGGACTTTTCAATGCTGGACTGCGCTGAAGAAGCCAGATCAAGCGGATTCAAAGAAATCTGCAATGCCGACTTGCTTGCCAGGTGCACCGTCCAGCCGCTCTTGAGCATCGCAAAAAGCAAACTTGCAGAGAAAGTGGAAATCGGACCCCAGACGTAGGCTGTTTTAGTAGTCATTCTGCACCGATACATGAACGCGTTGTAACTTGAAGCTTATCAACGAGGAAAGCTTTTTTGCTGCGCAAGGCTTGCTAAAGATAGCACGAGCCCGTGCTTATGAGGGCTCGGGGCTCCAAAAATTGTATACTAAGTTAATTCTGACTGAAGACCGTCCGGGTCTCGATTTAGCGAGCGCCAAATCACTTTGAAAGAGGATTACTGAAATCCATGTCGGCAGCAACAGTAGCGGTGCCTGCAAAATCGTCACCCCAGCGCAATCCGTCAACTCGACTGTAAACCCGGTAAATCTCAAGCGGTAAAACTATGAGCGTGTAAATGCTGCCGATGCCCACGACCACAGTGTTAACGATTGAACTTGCTGTTTCATTCGGCACAATCTTGAGAACCAGATTACAGAGATACAAAGCCATATAAGGTCCAAAAATGACAATATTGCGCTTAAAAGACTGCATCAGTGAAGCCGCTTGACCTGTGTGGCGATCGATAACTTGCAAGCCCATCAAGTTTTTACCAACGCCTCGACCATTAAATAATGAGTCGCGCAGCAGTAAGTAAATCACCATGACCAGCTGATCATGCACAAAAATATTGACGAAGGGAATGCAGTTTACAAACAAACCCAACATGTATCCGGTCACTACGTCAATCAGCCCGGAAACCAGTCGTTTGCCCATATCAACTTGCAGCGGGTCTCTCCGCCGCGCAGCACCTTCATCATTGTCTTCCGCTTCGGCAGAAAGCTCTGAATCGGCATCCCTCGCAGGATAATCGGCATCATAAGGATTCGCTCTCCTCATTTGAGCGTCATTTCCTGCAGCCGCGCCGCGATAAGCTTGCGAGCCCCTTTGCTTGGGTTCATCTCCTGGGTCTGGCCGACCACGAAAAGATCTTGACATTCTAAAGCTCCCAAACCGGCTATCGCTTCAAGTTTTATGCCCGCCCCCGGCGCGAATTGCAACCTTTTGCCCCGGCTATTCAAAACTTGCCACTTTACCGGACACAAGACAAGGGCTCATGACTATTTTAGCAGCCCTGGCCGGCCAATCTTTGAACAAAACGAAAGAAGAGCAATATGAGTTGTCATTGCCGCTAGCATTTCATTAGTTTATGCGGTTCAGAGGAGATGCCCTATGTCTACGGTTATTGTTGACGGTCTGAGAACACCTTTCGGCAAACTCGGCGGAGGACTCAGCAGCTTATCCGCCGTCGACCTGGCGGCACCGCTTCTGAAGGCTCTTGTCGAACGCAATAATATCGACACAGCCACAATCGACGAAGTTATTCTCGGCCAGGTTCTACAGGCCGGCTGCGGGCAAATCCCTTCAAGACAGGTCCTGATCAAAGCAGGCTTGCCCACCACCTGCGAATCAACGACTGTCAACAAAGTATGCGCTTCCGGTATGCGCGCCGCGACCATAGCCGACCTGCGCATCAGAGCCGGAGACGGAGATCTGATCATCGCCGGAGGCATGGAATCGATGAGTCAGGCACCTTATCTTGTTGATGCAAATTCAGCTCGCTTTGGAAAACGCATGGGTCATGTGCAATTCAAAGACGCCATGCTTGCCGATGGGTTGGAATGTCCGGTAGCCGCAGTGCACATGGCGGTGCATGGTGCCAAAGTTGCAGAAGAACTGAATGTTTCTCGTGAAGACCAGGACAAATGGGCTTACCGCAGTCATCAGCTGGCTGTCAAAGCTCAGCAAGCCGGTGTGTTCAAAAAGGAGATTTTGCCTG
>JAIEPM010000566.1 GCA_019748395.1 Candidatus Obscuribacterales bacterium | reverse complement strand
TCTAATGCTATTGTTCTGAAGCGCCGTTAAGCAGACCATTTTCCAGGGCGTATTTCACAAGCTCTGCCCGGGATCTCAGATTCAGTTTTTCCAGAGAGCGAGCTTTATATGTTTCGACGGTCTTAACACTGATCTTCAGTTGGTTGCCTACGTCCTTCAATGAGAGTCCTTTGGCGATCAGTGCAATAACTTGCATTTCTCGGTCGCTGAGCGGGCTGCTGTGAACTGATTCATCCACTTTCAGCAGTGCTCGCAGATTCTTAGAGATGGCTGCATCGATATAGGTTCCACCTCGATACACGGTCAAAAGAGCGAGTTTTAGATCTTCGGAAAATGATCTCTTAAGAACGTAAGCATTTACTCCAGCCAGCAGGCAGTCTTTTAAGTGTTCTTCGTCTTCAAACGAAGTGAGCGTTAAAACTCTAACCTGTGGATTCTTATCTCGCAGTACCTGAGCGCATTCAATGCCGTTCATGCTGGGCATTGAAATGTCCATGATTACTATGTCCGGATTCAGCGCATTGCATTTTTCCAGCACTTCCGTACCGGTGCTTGCTTCGCCGACTACTTCGAATTCCGCCTGCCGCTGCAAAAAGCTTCTTAAAGCTTCTCTGAGGATGCCGTGATCATCTGCAATCAGCACTCGTATTGGATTAACTGAGGACACGTCTTTTCCTCGCATCTGAGCTTCACGTCAGTTATATGCCCGATGTCTCAGGCATCTTACGTTGTGACTTTTCCGACGAGTTGTAGGAATTAGCCTGTCAGCAAGAGAGCTGATAGTTTAATGGCTGATTTCTCGATCGGCAGGAATTACTCTTTAATGGTAGTAACGTTGGCTTTCAATATTCTTTATGATACACGCTGTAATTGAATGTAGGCGGCGCGCCGCAAAAACTTTCTTGATTTTCTTTTGAACTGTGGACTTGAAGCAGCAGAATGATTTATTTGAGTGACGCTAAGGCGCTATCTGAGCTGCTTTTGTGAAATCATTGTGTGCTTTTCATCTTCTCGAAAACGGATTCTGCAGTGATACTGCCCATACAATTTTCGTTAGCCGATAGAATACATTCTCGATCTTCAAATTTTAGATCAACTGAAAGTTCGGAGGCTGCTCTGAATCCATCTTTGAGGCTGAAATCTCTTCGGCAGGATTCTGGGCAGTTTCGGGCAAAAAAGTTGAAGCAGTGTTTTGCTGAACGCTGATGGAAATTTTGAGGGTGTATAAAAGTGTAAGTGGGAATGCCTTGCTGAACTGCCGCGTGCATCAAGCCCGTGTCCACGGATACGACGGCGCGGCAGCTGCTGATTGCATCAATTGCCGCTGCCAGATCTTTTGTCTTTAACCATTCGAAGCCCAGAGCAATCAGTCGCTGAACTGATGGTGATTCATTTGCTTTGCCGAGCAGGACGATTTTGAGTTCGGGATAGCTTTTGCCGAGCAATTGCGCCAACTTCAACCAGCGCTCATCGGGCCAGTGTTTATAGAATCCGTCACTGCCCGGTACAAAAGCTATGCTGTTTTTCAAATCCGGAATCAAATTATGTTCTAAGGGTTCAAGCTGGCTGTAGTCGATTTCGATTCCTTCGTCTGCAGCAATGGCTTTGATTATTTTTTCAATATTGCTTGGTCCGAAAAAACTTTCAAATTCCTTTGAGCCCCAGATATGGTCGGTTTGCAAGGGATGCGCTCGCAAATTTATATATCTGTCGCCTTTTGCCGCCTGGAACTCTTTTTCCGGCAGCTCTCCTTTGAGTCCTTTAATTCTTTTACCGATACCGCTTTGCCGGTGCGAACGAGTGAGCAGGTAAACTTCCCGCTCGCTTTCAATCAACTTTTGAATCACCGGCAAGGAAATTAAAAGATCTCCTAGACCGCTTCCGATTGCTGATACAAATGTTCTCATGGCAAGCGTTTGTCTAAGGAATCTCTTCTTTTTCGCCTGCGCTGAGTGGATTCAAGCGCTGAATGCGTCCGTCAACTTTTGGAGCAATATTGCCCTTACTCAACGCTTCCAGCAAAACAACCGACTCGGAGCGTCCTTCTTCCGGCTTGATAATGTAGTTTTGACCCTTTAGCATGCTGTAGCCGTCACCGCCTGAAGTGACATAGTCGTTGCCAGCTAGGGTGTAAATCTTCTGCAGATCGAGAGCTTCTTTGCCGATCTTTATATTGCTGACTCGCGAGCCCGGCGGCTTTGTGCTGTCGTAAGCAAAACTCATTCCCGAAATTTGAGGGAAGCGACCGTCCGCTTGCCCGGCTTTACTTACGCCGTGTTCGAGCGCTTCTTTCACGGTTTTGCCGCTGACTTCGATTTTGACGATCGGATTTTCAAAAGGAAGAATTGCGCAAACATCGCGTTTTTTGAGCTGTCCTGCCGGATAAACCTGATTTGAACGCAAGGAACCGCCGTTAATCAGGGCAATGTCTGCTCCTGTCGCTTCTCGAAAAGCGTCGGCCACAAAATCACCAAGATTAGTTTCTTCTTTCTCATTACTCAGCTGAACCGCGTTTAAGTCGCTGCCTGTTTCGCCCACCGGTTTATCCAGTTCTCTTGAAAGCTCTTCGTCGTATGACTTGAAGGACGCCAGCATTTTGGGATCTTCACGCCATTCGGAATTCACCGGAATGATCTCCCAGGCAATATTGTCGATTGCTTTTGCTTTTAGCGAATAGCTGATTTCGATTTTGCCCAGAAACTTTGCGTCCGAGCCCATTTTCAAAATTGGCGCATGCCCGGCGTAAGCATTAATCAAAAAATGTTCGTGACCACCTAAAATCAGATCAAATGGAACCGCTTTTGCCAGCTCTTTGTCCTGCTCAATGCTTAAATGAGTCAGACCGACGATTACTTTTGCGCCGTCCGCTTTCATCTGCGGCAAATACTTTTTTGCAGTTTCAATCGGGCTTTCAATTTCTACACGCGGACCAGGTCTTGATTGTTTTGTTGTGTCGGGTGTGAGCAAGCCGATTATGCCTATTTTTACGCCATCTATTTCTCGAATTACATAAGGCTTGGCTTCTCCGAAGCTGTGGCTGCTGTCTTTATCAGTTACATTTGCGCAGACCCAGGAAAATTTAGAATCCTTCATTCGTTGCAATAACTCAAAAGGACCAAAGTCGAATTCGTGATTGCCGAAAGTAGCATAATCTAGACCAAGCTCGTTCCATGCTGAAATCATCTGACGGCCTTTAAAAAGCTGAGAAGCCACAGAGGGTGACAGCGTATCGCCGGCCAGAACGAAAATGGCATCGGGTGCGCTTATCATCAGGTGCTTTTTCAAGGTTGAAACACGCGCCAGCCCACCCTGAGCCGCTCCGCGACCAACAGCCGATGTTTGATAGCAGTCATTGAGCTGCAAAAGCGTAATTTTTACTTTGTCGCCGCCTTCTTTCACTGCCAGGCTGGCCGACGGGCAACTAAGTGTCAGTCCTGCTGCCGCTAAAGACAGGCTAACGAGCTTTACCAGATATTTTGACTTGAGCATTTTAATTCCACTTAGCGCTGTTTTGGAGGCGCAAAGGATTTATGCTAACTCAAAGTCCTTCCAGTTTCCACAGTCGCAGAGGAAACTGTTTCTTGTGACGGCTTCTCTTATTGCAGATTCCAGGGCGATGCCCCGTCTTTCATCAAGTCTCCCGGGTGTCCCGGAGTTGTGCTTGCATTGGTTGCGCTTGTGATGTTCCAGATCATATGACCGCAAAGATGACCTGTGGCTCCCAGGCTGATCATGCAAAGCGCTGCTATGCATCCGATGCCAAGCGCGTATTCAACCATGCTCTGTCCGCTTTTGCTTCTTTTCATTTCTCTAACCTGACTGCAACCGGCTCAGCATAGCGATAAAAGCCTTGCCCTGTAAGCTATCCCCCCGGTGCGGAGCCTGTCACTGAAATCGGCAATGTGGCCAGCCTGTTTTTGAGCCGCTCATATAGTTTCGGCAGCCAATCCGGGGCTTTGTTTTCGGAAGCAGGCTTATGTGTTCTTAAATCGCAGGGGGCGAAAATTAGTTGAATATTATCGCAGCCGGAATCATGTGCGAGAACGAAAAGGTCTTCAATACATGGATTGCCCATGGCCAGGCAACCTGTTGACCAGCGACTTCCATGAATTAGAATATCCCCACCAAGATTTTTTCTGCCCTCGGCGGCCGCGTGCGTCCTGTCTTCGAGATTAGGGTAATTGACTGAAAGACCCAGATGGGCAATGACATTTGGTCTGAAACCGTTGATTTTATAGAATCCTTCGGGAACCTGTTTGTCGCCTTCTTTTAGCTTTGGCCCGGCTTTGCCGCTTGCTCCAATTATGGGATAAAGCATGATTTGCTTTTCTTTTCCCGTTTTATCTCTGGCGAAAATCAAGAGCTGTTTCTCTTCTTTTAAAGCCAGCCAGGTCATTGCAGCAGGCGGGTATGTAATGTTATTGGCTTTGAAAAGCGGTTGCAATTTCTTTCTAACCGATTGTCCATAGGACGCGATCGCAGCTTCGGTTGTCTCTGCTCCGGCTTCTGCAAGCGGCAATATGACGAGGCTGCAAAGCAGAGCTGCAATTTTCTTTGTGTTTTTCTTGACTGCGCAATTCATTTTCTTGAAAGTCCGGTATTCAAGCACCTAAGTTTAGCATCAGTCTTTTAGGACAGGCGCAAATCTTTGAATCGGCAGCTTGTTTGTTCTATGCTATTTAGCGCTTGGCCGGGGATATGAGGCTTTGATGAGCAGCTTTTTTACGCGAAACTTGAAAAGAGATTATCCGGTATGTGAGAGCGCTTCCGGTGTCTGGCTGACAGATACGGAAGGCAGAACTTATCTGGATGGCTGCAGCGGTGCAATTGTTTCCAACCTCGGTCAC
Organism: Candidatus Obscuribacterales bacterium; assembly: GCA_019748395.1. GTDB lineage: Bacteria > Cyanobacteriota > Vampirovibrionia > Obscuribacterales > Obscuribacteraceae > JAIEPM01. The sequence continues at coordinate 13,336 of JAIEPM010000566.1, read as the reverse complement.
AAGCTGAACTGTATCAACGAAGCTATTAATAAACAGCTTTCTCAAGTTGCTTTTGCCCACACATCTCAATTTCTTTCTGAGCCGGGCCTTGAACTTGCTGAGCAGCTTGTCGAACTTTGCCCGGTCGATTTTAGACCCGGTGCAAAGGTTTATTTCACTTGTGGCGGCTCCGAGTCTGTTGAAACCGCAATTAAAATGGCTCGCGGATTTTACTATGTCCAGGGGCAATCAGAACGCCGACTGCTCATTTCTCGCTGGCAGAGCTATCACGGCAATACACTGGGGGCGCTGTCAGCCACCGGGCATCCGGCCCGCAGAAAACCTTATCAAAGTATTCTTGCCGACTCCATTCATATAAACGCAGACTACCGTTATCGCTGTGATTGCTCCATTTCTTCGGAAAGCTGTAATTCCGACGCCTGTTCACTGAAGCGGGCCAACGAGCTGGAAACTGCAATATTGATGCATGGTCCTCAAAATGTCATGGCTTTTATTGCCGAGCCCATAGTCGGCGCTACTCTTGGAGCCGCTGTTCCCGGCAAGCTGTATTTTAAGCGTATCCGCGAAATCTGTGATAAGTACAATGTACTTCTAATTGTCGATGAAGTGATGACTGGTCTTGGTCGCTGTGCTTTCAATTTTGCTATCGAGCAATTTGGAGTTTCACCGGATATCATTACGCTTGGAAAAGGACTGGCTTCCGGATATTTGCCACTGGGAGCGGTGCTGGCTTCCGGAAAAGTTGTTGAGGCTTTTGCGAAGAACGGCGGTGTTTTTGAGCACGGATTTACTTATAGCGCGCACCCGGTGAGTTGCGCGGCAGGGCTTGCTTCGATTCGTTATCTCAGAGAGCATCAACTTGTAGAAAAGGTTGCCTCAAAATCAACTGAATTTTTTGAGCGCTTGAATCAGTTTCGTAAATTTGAAATGGTCGGCGATATTCGAGGGCGTGGCTATCTTGCAGGAATCGAGCTGGTTTCCAATCGTGAGCAAAAAGTGCCGTTTCCCGCAAATCTCAGAATCAGCCAGCTCCTATCAAAACATGCCATGAAGCACGGTTTGCTCTTGTATCCAGGTTCTGCATTCTTAGACGGCAGCCTCGGCGATCACATCATGCTTGCTCCGCCCTTTACTATTTCCGATGCGGAAATGGATGAATTGATGAAAAGATTGGAGCTGGCATTTAAGGAAAGCGAACTCAGTTTGAGCCGTCAATGATTTTTGGGTTCAGCAGCTCGGCGGACCAGACTTGAGTTTGGTTTCTGCCGTTTAACTTAGCCTGCAGTAAAGCCAGGTCTACATAGCGCAGAAGAAGTTCAATGCTATTAGCGTGTTCGGGATAAACTATAACCCCGGCGCTTACCGTGGCAAAAAGTTCTTCCTGATAGTCGTTTGGGCTGAGCCCGTGCGTTTCTATTCTTTTGCGGCAACGTTCGGCAAAATCAGTTGCGGTTCCTTGCTCAGCCTCCGGCAACAGCGTGAGGAAACCTCCGCCGGTCCAGCGACATACGGTATCAATCGGTCTGGACTCTGCCTTGAGATCTTCTGCCACAGTTTTGATGACAAGGTCGCCATACCGATAACCCTGGCGCATGTTGAAATACCGGAAATCATCTACATCTATGTAAACCAGAGCAAAGCTTCTATTTAGATAAGAAGCCCTTTGAATTTCTTCAGAAAGCAGGCTTTTGAATCTATTGGGGCTGCAAGTTCCTGTCGCTTGATCGCTGGGGCGAATTCTTGCCAGGGCGTCGGCCATGATGATGTTGTCGCTGACTGCGCAAAGAAACTCGCTAGCAAATCTGAGTATGGCCAGGTGTGATGGATCTGCGAATTTTGTGCTGGGAACGTTGTTTATCAAGAGTATGCCGCTTACGCGTTCGATGCCGAATTTTCGCGGCAAGCAGAGAGGTAAAATAAAGCCCTGTGAAATGCCTAAATTTTCGAAAGCTGAGCTCAAAAGCTCCTCGTCGATTCCTTCCGGTGCATCAAGTATTTTGTGCTGAAATACTCTTATGCCTGCATCCTCAAGATAGCGATCTTGCAAGAGCTCGAGCACCGGTACGATAGATTCTTGAAGAATCACCATGCTTGATTCTTGAGAGCCTAGATCTTCTCTGATGCCGCGGTAAAGTTCAAAACTCTCTCTGGAAAGGTCAACGATAAGTGTATTGGAGGCTTGTGAAAATGCGGCAAAAAACTGTGCGGATGATTGAAGAATATTTTCTCTTTTTTCAAACGACGAAATTTTTCCGGCTGCTTCTCGAAGGCAGGCAATAAAATTCTCCAGCTCTCTTGATTCTAGAGAATCTTCTTTTCCTGTCTGCATCTGAACTGCCTCTGGAATAATTGATTTTATTGAGTTTGCTCTGCTTGAGGATTTGCCGCTTGCTCAGGAAGCAGTTGTGCATATCCATGGCTTTGCATGAAAGCTGCAAACAAGGCTCTCATGTCTTTGCCCTCGTAGAAATTAACCGGGCTGAATGCCGCGCTCTGAGTAACGGTCCTGACACTGCTTTCCTCTTGAAGTGGAGAACCATCGGCCGCAAATGACCTGATCGAAGTTTGCATATTCATTATGCCCGGAGCAATCGGCGTATAAGTATTGATTTGCTCTTCTTGCATACTTTTGATAATGCGCTGAGTCCTTGCATCTACAAGAATGGATGTTTCCAGCATGCGCAGAATCACTTGATTCTGATTCACCGATAGTGGATCGCGGTTTCTGACCAGGAGCGTTGTGAAATAGCTGCCGCTGTCTGTTCTGGTTGTGTATGGAGCTCGCTTAAATTCCCAAATTTGACCATTGCGATCTGCCTGAAAGCCGATTGATAAATCCTGCCGGATCGGTACTTGCCGGTTAAGTTGAATTGAGCGCCCGCTTTGTAAGTCGGTTTCAGTCAAGATTATTTCCGATTCCACATGCTTCTGTCCGGCATACCAGGACGGGATCCAGTACCAGTCATTGTTTGGCTGCATCGGCGCTAATGCAGCGGCGTTGAAAACAGCCCCGGCTTGCAATTGCGGGGCTACCGGCTCCAGCCGTTGAGCGTGTTCCACAACGCCGCCCTGCAAAAATGTTTCATGCGGAAAACTGCCTGCTGCCGAACTCTGAGCCTGACTGCCGACTGTTCTTGCCTGAGCTGAGTTTGAATCCGGGAGTCGCTGAAAGGCGGGTGCAGTCGGAGGCAGACTTGGAGGAGCTTCCGGCGCCATGAGCGGCTGCTCGCTTTGGTATTTAGATTCGCCTGCGGCGGTAGTTTCTTCAGTTGTGAGCGTTGAAACGAAGATAAGACATGCCGTCAAAGAAAGGTAGAATCTTGCTTTGTTGCTCTTGCGCTCAATCTGCTCGTTTTTTCTTTTTTTCATTAGAAAAGCTGTTAAATCTGCATTGACTGCCTTATTTTACTGTCCGGCCGAATAATCTGTATCTTCCTGACACATTCCTCACGCAGAATTGCTTTAATTAGAATTGCCGGGTTATTTCCAAGAGGGTGGAAATTTGAGTATAAAATCAAAACGCTTGAGCTTGACTCTAGTTCTTTTATTGCTGCTCAGCTGCTCTTTTCCGGTATCTGCTCAAGAAAAAGCACAACTGGCACAACAGGCTCTTGCTCTAAGGCAAGCCAGAGCCAGGGCGCAAGCAAGGATTGAAGAAGCTGCCGACGCTCTCAGCGATTATTTCAAAGAGAAAGCTGCTCTACCTGAGAGTCCCTCTGAAATGGATGCTTTCTTAGTTTCGAATTACGGCAGAATTACAGGAGAAGCCTTAGCCGGCAATGCCGGTCCCAGTCCTAACGGCAGCAAAAGAACTCTGGGCGGCATAAACATTTATTTTGATCCGCGTGTTGGCAGCCTGACTCAGATCAACAGGAAATTGCAGTTTCCGGCAGACTGGTCCGGCAATCCGTTTGAGCTGAACATAGTCTCTGACGGCAAGTCTAACTTTGTCGTCTGGGCGGCTTCGGAGAACGGTAAGCTGGATGACCTTTATTGCTTTGCTCCGCTTGCCGCAGCTGGGTCCGGCTCGCCCTGATCCAGCACCGCCGGCGCTACCATGATTTTGCATTTTCATGCGTCTTAAATTGCAAGTTTTGCTCGAAACAACGCAAGAGCGTTTTGCTTCTTTGTAATTTTCGATGCGCCGTTTGGGGTGGGGAAATTCCCAGAAGGATTAATGAGGGACTGAGATAACTGCCTGAAAGCATAGTGCGCAAAGCGCCTGCCGGTTGTAGAATAGGAAAGCCGACTTCAAAAGAGCCCTGTTTTTTGTTGGTTTTCTATGGCAAGAATCATAATTGAGTCCCAAGCTCAATCCAGTCCTAAAACTTACTATTTTTCAGTCAATCCTGAGTCTAAAAGCACTTTCTTGATCGGGGAGGCACTAAATTAAATATGCCGGGTCCCGAAAATACGCCTAAGCGGATTGAAAAAAATAATGAGGGCGATCGCCGCCCCGATGTGCAAACCACCGAGGCTATAGGTGCTCGGGATAATCTGCAGAATGCCTCTAACATTAATCGCTCCGGTGATAGAACCCAGGATAATGCCAGTGCCATTGACGCCCGCCATATTTCGACACCCAGCGGTGCGCCCATGTCCGTCACTTACCGATTGGATGACGGCAAAGCTGTTGTAGCTCAGGAATCTCGTAATCCGAGCACTAATAGAATTGAAGCAAAAATCGGCGACCAAACTTATGAGCGGGTGACTGTGGATGGGGCTAATGGCAAAAAAAGCTACGAGCTTCGACCTCTAGATTCATCCGGCAAGCCGGCCGGAGAGGCGATTGGCTTAGCCAGCATGCGCAGCGGCGCCCCGCCTGAAGGTACAACAGCCGACAGGTATGTGCAGAAAATCCAGACTGAGAGACCTTCTAATAACTCCAAAAATGAAGTCCAAAATCCTCTAAATCCGCCCGGGAAAGACCGAAACCAGTTTGCTCCGCCGCCTGAGCATGGACGTAAAGTTCCGGGCGAAGCCCCTGAGCAAGCTAAGCAAAAGGGAGAAAAGACTGATACAGGAAAGCCTGCTACTGAAAAATTAGATGGCGCAGCCAAAGTCGAAACGCCTGTAAAGCCCGGGGCTGAAACTGTTAAGCCCGGTAGTGAAGCCGTGAAGCCGGGCAGTGAAGCTGTGAAACCCGGCACTGAAGCCGTGAAGCCCGGTACTGAAGCCGTGAAACCCGGTACTGAGGCCGGCAAGCCCGGTACTGAAGCCACTAAACCCGGCTCTGAAAGCACGAAGCCGCTAAACCCGGCAGATGGCAATAAGCCATCAAAAGTACAAGACCAGAGCAATCCAGGGCAAATGACTCCCGAGCAAAATCGGCAGTTCAATAAGCAACAGGCTGAAAATTGGCGCAACATGAGTCCGGAGCAGAAACAGCAATGGCGCGCCGAGCAAGCTGAGCGGCGAAATCAGAATACTAATAATCCAAATAACCCTCAAGAGCAGCAAGCTCCGCGAGTACGCCCGGGCGATCAGCCGGCGCGACCGGATTCTTTGCCTAAACCTGATTTGCAAAGCCGGCCGCAAGATCAAGGGCCTCGTCCGGGTGACAGTTTAAGACCAGGCGATAACCGGCAGGCTCAGTTTGCAGAACAAGGCCGCAGGCAAGAGCAGTTAGACCGGGTTCCGCTGCGTCCTGAGCGACCGGGGCTGGATAATGGAGCGCAAGGTCAAAATATAGATCGCGGACCAAGAATGCCCTTAGACCGGCAAGGTCCGAATTTCAATCCGGAGCAGGGCTTGCGCAACCCCTTGCGCCCTTCCGATATAATGCGCCCCGGCGAGATCGGGCGGCCGGGAGATGGAACGCTTCGGCCGGAAGTGCTTCGCGGAATGCGTCCTGAAGGGCTTGTTCCTCAAGTTGATGCGAAATTGCTTTCGCAGCTTCAAAATATGAATTTGAAAGGCGGTCAGCTTGGTGAAGGCCGGTCTCAGCTGGCCGACATGATCGGGCGATTTCAGGAAGGCAAATTTCAGCCCGGCAATTCACGCGAAGTTGCCCTGAACGATATGTTCAAAGGAATGAAAGCCGAGCAACTTGGTGCATTGAAAAGTTTTCTGGCAGAAGGCAATAATTCAGCTCGCAGCATTCTCAAGTTTGAGCAAGTCGATTCCAAAACTCAGCAAAATATTTCCAAAATATTTGATACTGCGCTTGGTCCGCAGCGCGGCATGGAATTGCTGGCAAATCGTATGCTCGATATTCTCGGCGACAAAAATCGCCTTCTAGATAAAGTGCCTGCCGGTGAGCAGTCTCGCGGCTTGATGCTTGACATGCGTCTTGCGGCAAAAGATGCCGGGCATCCACTCAATGATTTATTGAGTCGAAATCTGGGAGATAAAAATTCGGCAGAGCTGCGTCTGGTCGGAAGGGATATGGAGTCTGTAAATCAGGCGCTGGCTGCCAGACTGAGAGATCGAGACCTTATTAACAACAGTACTGAAAGAAGCATCACGGCTCAGAGATTTGAAGGCAAAGACTTTGCGGTGAATCGTGAGCTTGCGCAGTCGAAAGATATGATGACTGGAAAAGAGCTGTTTCAGCAAAAGGAAGATCAGCGAGCGGGCTTGAGACCGACAGATGCTATTAAAGAAGCCGCCTCGACTCGTTTGCCTGAAATGACCAGGCAGCAAAAGGAAGAGGCTGTTGTGCGCGGCAATGAGCTTGATCAAAGAGTGGTTCGAGCCGTCAATGTCGAAGCCAATAAAGAAACGCGAATTGAGGCAAAACAGGAAGCGATTCTTGATGCTAAAACAAAGCAGATGGAAGCTGAAGAATTCACGATCCGAAAGAAAAAGGAAGATGATGAGCGCCGTGCCGAGTTGCAGGCACAGAAAGAACGTGATGAAAAGCTTGAGCAACAGCGTCGTCTGGAAGAAGAAATGAGGCAGCGAAAGCTGGAAGAAGAAGAACGAAAGAAAAAGCTGGAAGCTGAAAAGCAGAAGGAAGAAGAAGACAAGAAAAAACAGCAGGACCCGGAATTTAATTACACTGTTCAGGACAATGACACGCTTTCTTCGATCTCAGGCAAGTTTGCCGGTCGCTCTGCGGAAGTCATTTATGCTCGCAATGAAGGCAAAATTGCCTTGCAAGAATACGGCGGACGTAAATTTGCGCGAGTTTTTCCGGGACAAAAAATCGTCATTCCAAACGATCAATACATTAGTGAATATCAAAGAGGAACACGTTCTTTCTCTCATTTGAACTTCGAAAAGATTCCATTTGCAAGTGCGGAGGACGAGATGGCTGCCTGGCAAACAGGACTTGCTGCCATGCGCAGCTTGCTTGGAAATGATAAGGATGATGATTGGAAGCCGCCCAGCCGAAGATCTTTCTCCGGCAAGGACAAAGTTTCTTCTGAAGATCGAAAAGAAAATGCAGAGGCTCTGCTTGGGAGCAGTCCTAAGAAAACCCCTCAGGATCAGCCTCTCTATTCCGTTAAATACGGTGAGTCGCTTCGCAGTATCGCCCGGAAATATTTTGACGATGAAAGTTACTGGAAGCTGATCGCTTTCAAAAATGATCTGCCTCTGGCTCTTGATGCTGACGGAGAGCCGCTGGCCAGCCTTAAGCGCGGCGATAAAATTGCCCTGCCTGATGCTTTTGAACTAGAATCCTATGCAAGTGATCCGGACGGCTATTTCGATCGCAATGACGATGCTTATGATTTGTTTTCCGGCTCTGGTCTTTTTGAAAACGATGACTATGAGCTTGAAGAAATGAGCATTTCAGACGAGCCGCAAAATGAGCGATGAGGCCGCTGGATTCATTGCTTCTGATGTGATTTGACATAAGCAAAGAAATCCAGGGCGAGTTCTCTCATCTGCGATTTGCAGATCTGGTCGTAATGACCGAGCGCCGCAAGCACCGCTTCTTCGTCCAGCGATGCAAATGCGTCTCTGCTGGCTTTGCTGCGGTCTAGAATATGTCCGCTGCGGCCAAGAAAACTGGAGTTGAAGAGCCAGTGAGCCAGATCTTGAAAAGACCTTTCATCATCGAGATCAAAGTTGCGGGTTGCGAGCATTTTTAGGCATCTTGTTGAAGAATCATAGTCCGGCTCTTCATCAAGTTGATTAAGATCGGCCACGGCAAGAGCCAGTGGGGTCGCCAGTGTTGATATGCTTGTGGCGATTGTAGTTATAGGTTTCAGCATCCCTTTTGTAAGTCCATGCGCGAAATGTTTGGGCTGCCTTTCTTTCAGCAATTTACTTCCCAAAAAAGTAAGCAATGTCCAGAGCTGCCGTTTTTGCTTCAGCTCCCCTGTTCTGGAAATGCAGTAAGCAAAACGATTCAGAAGTGATGCCCAGTGAAGAGCATAAATAGTGCCATTCTTGTTGTCGTAGTCGCATAAAAAACCGAGCGTTGAAAGTTCCAGCGCTTGCCTTTTTCGTTTTTCGGCTTTTGAATAAAGTCCCTTCATGGCCGGCAGCTCTTTCAGTTCCTGCAACCACTCAGACAGCTGTGGCTCCTGCATTTCCTCTTCTCCTGAGAGTAACTGCAGGATTTCTCCTGGGTCTGCCGAAATTGCTGTTTCGTAACCTAATACGTTTGTGAGTGGTTCTATAAACAGCTTCAGGTCGGAGCTGAAATCCTGGCGCATTCTTGCGCCTTTCAGGAAGGAATCTTCAATCTGCATCTTTGCTCTCGCTTGCCGAATAATTCGATATTAAGCTGCTTCACTGCAATATTCACGCATTTTGATTAATTTATAGGTCTAAGAATCTTCCAGCTCGTCTTCATGTTCAATTCGAAGAATTTGTGAGAGGCTCAAATGCTTGACCTCATCAGGCTCGCTGTCATCTTGATAAGCAATTTTCCAGGACATGGGGGAGTAAACAATGTTCCGAGGCGTCATTCTTATCTCAGTGAGATCGTTCTGTCCATCACCGTTTCCATCAAAGTCGCCAGTCTGCGTCTCCTTGCCCTTAAGTCTACCCTTATCCTTACCCTTATTGTTTCCATTCGACAGAATCGCTTTGACTTTCCGGGCCTGGGAGCAGGCCATGCATAGGGCAATGAAAAGGTCTTTGTCAGGGATTCTTTCCAGATGCGGCGCCCGCTCGTCTGAGGCTTTTACAGGCGAATTTGGGCTTCCGTTTTCATTGCTCAAATTGCTCAGGCAGAGGTTGATTTCATCATCGAAGAGTTCCCGTAAAGGTGATACCAGTTCTTCGCTGCCGTGAAGCGATAGCAGTTCAAACGCTGCCAGCAGCAAAAATGCCGCTTCGTTTGTCAGGGACATAAAGTTCAGCTCAAGATCGTCGTTGCCGATATAGTAGCCGCCCCGGAAGCGGTCATACTGAACGTCTATTCCCAGGTATTCTTTCAGCTCCCGAATATCGCTGAAAAGTGTTCGCTCCTTAACCTGAGTTTCTTCGCAGAGGTCCTGAACGTTGGGATACCGCTTTCTGCGAATGATTCGGATGATTTTAATCAAGCGGTATAAGCGCGAAGCCACTAATTCTCGCCTCCTGACAACCGGGTGTTCTATAAAAAGCTTAGAATACGCCCCTGCAAAATATTTGCAGTGTATTCATTTTGAGGTTTGCAAGAGAAAAAGATTGATTGCAAAAACTTTGAGGTTTTATCTTTCTCAAGAGCTCACTTTTTCAAAAGCAGCTCTGGCAGTGGCTTAGGCGAATTTGCCGAACTAGAGATTAATATTCAGACAATCTGTATCAGTTCTGACTGCGGAAATGCTGCATAGAGGTCTGATACAAAAGTAGTAGTCAAGAAATTGCCCGGCTTACTAAGCGCTCGAACTAACTCTTCCTAATCGGAAGAGAGGAAACCTCATGCAAAAAATTACTATTTCAAGGTTCTTCTTATCCCTCCTTTTAGCTGCGGCACTCTCTATCCCCTGCGATTCTCGAGAATTACCGGGTTTTCGTGCACTGGTCATAGGCGTTTTAGATGGCGATACCATAAAAGTTTTGCATGACGGGAAGCCGGAAACCATCAGGCTCAATGGCATCGATTGTCCTGAAAAACGGCAAGCTTTTGGTACTAAAGCGCGGACTTTTACCGCGGAATTATGCTTTTCCCGGGAGGTGAATGTCGAGCCCGAAGCTAAGGACAGGTATGGGCGAACGGTCGCAAAAGTGATCCTGGAAGATGGTCGTTGTTTGAATCGAGAACTTCTGGCTGCCGGTCTTGCCTGGTGGTATCGCCGCTATGCTCCCGGGGATACTGAATTGCAGCGCCTGGAGGAGTCTGCCCGGCTGGGCCGACAGGGGCTCTGGAGCGACCCTTTGGCAACGGCACCCTGGGTCTATCGCAAGCAAAAGCATCCCTAATTGCTAAAAATTTATGGCGTCGAGGTCTGACCTGAGCTCACTCAAAATTGACATACGTCTTTCATCCTTCTGACCTATAGCGCTCGATTCAAGCTCTCTAAGTTGCAAGTCGGCTTTGCGATATTCTTTGTTTTTCATCAATTCAAATATTTCTTTGAGCTGCTCATTATTCGATTCCACGCTTTCTGAATCATCGTTATTATGCTCGGTATTTTCCGACTCCTCGCTTTCTGCCTGCATGCTCTCGTTTTGTTCAAGCTTATTTGAATCCTGCAACTCCATGTTTAGCGGGACTGTTTCAGTGCTTTTTGGCGCATTTGTCTCTCTTGACAAGATGTTTTCGGGGGACTCCTTGTGCTTCATGGTCGGCTCGGCACTCTCAGCTTGAGCAGCAGCGCTTTCAGGGACGATGCGCTCAGCTTCGAGTGACGGCGGCTTCACTTCGGGTTTAACGGAGGGAGGGTGTTTCTCGCTGTAGCCGTTAATCAGTGCTATTGAAAGGAGCAGCGGAGCTAGTAAGAATGACTGTTTTCGAGCGCTCACTTATTTGACTGCCTCCATGTCTGCCTGACTTTGTGCTAACTGCTGAACTGCTAGTGTTTGATTAGCAAGCTTCTCCAGGTCTTCCCTGTAATCCTGCTCAATTTCTGTTTTTAGTCTTTTATAGCGGGCTTGCAGTTCTGATTCCAGAATTGCGTACCTGGTTTTCATTTTGATCTTGAGTGCTTCGATTGATGAATCTGAAACAGCTTTGTTCGGGTCATATACAAAATTGGCTAATTTGCTGTTTCGCCAATCCATCAAGCTCTTGCTCAGAACCGGACCGATTCCGGGCATTGCTTTTAAGGCGTTTGGCTCAAGATCGGCCGCCGAATAAATGCCGAAAGAGCGGAGCGTGGCTTTTCGTTTTACTGAAAAGTCGCTTATGATTGCCGCTTCCAGCGAGAATTTTTGCAGAAATTGCTTTTCCTGCTCGCTCCTTTTATTCAGCTCGAGCTGCTTTCTTTCATATTCAAAGCGACTTTGAAAGTTTTTGTATTCGTCCAGAAGTTTATGGGTGTGGATGAAAGTTCCTTCCAACTTTAGCTTCAGGTGATTCAAGTTCTCTTCGCGAGAGCCGAATTGCTCGATGGCAAATTGAGCTTGATTAAAGGCTTTAAGGCGATTTTGTTTTTCTTTGACGAATTCGTTGCCGTCAGATTCTTCATATAGCCACCACAAAAGGAAGATGATTGCAATGCCGATTGACAGTGAACCGAGCAGGCCGAAGGCTGCTGAAGCCAGAAAACATCCGAAGCTAAGGCGGACGCAATTCAATTTCTTTCTGGCCGAAATCACCTCGTCGCTTAGCGGACGACAGGCTGCGATGCTTGGGCTTGGACCTGCAGCTGAAAGCAATCTGGAAGTATTCTTAATCAACGCTTCTAAGTTGTAAACCAGATCCTGCTTGATTGAAAATACGATGCCGTGGCTGCAACTGCTGCTGCTGCTGCTCACGCCTTTTTGTCTCTGTTTCTTGCTGCTGCTCCTGAAAAAGATTATGCTGCGAGATTCAAATTCGCACCATGGACAGAGCGAATTGTGACTTCCGAATGCATGCTCTTCGCTTCTTGAGCAAGTCAGAACTTGCTTTCGAAACTGATCTAAGGCTGCAAGCCAGTCCCTGTCTGAGGGGCGCTTAGCCTTCCTTGAAGCTTCTTCTGAAAATGAATCTTCGAAGAGGCGGAGCAAATTGTCGGGAAGTAAAGTCGAGGGCGGGGCATTTGGCGGCGGCGCGAGCAGACTTTTGCCGCTTCGACCATAAGCAAAATGATATCCGGAAATGGCTTGAGCGAGTTCGATTGGAGCTGTTCTTCTTGAAACTCCTGCAAATGGATGTCGACCCATCATCAGCAATGAGAAGATAATAACTGCCATTCCGAAGCAGTCGTGGGTTTCAGTCCTGTCCAGTTGCGAGAAATCTCTCCCCTGCAGTTCCGGGGGAGTGTAGTCCGCGACACCTACTGAACAGCGAAATTTTTCGCCGTTCCGGACTATTTGAAATGAATCACAGTCAATAAGCCTGATGAAGGCGTCTTTATTTACAAGAATATTTTTCTGGTTCACATCACCAATCACAACTCCGGCGCTATGGATCGTTTCAAAAGCCGCCACCAGGTTCCATGCCGTATGCAGAAGAAAGCGATAGTCTGCCTCTGGAAAGTATTTTTTTCGATCAATCGGGCTGTATAAATTGATGATTTCTCTGAAATCGCTGGAGAAGCGTTTCATCAGGATGCCGACTAAGGGACCTGCCGGACCATCTGTTATGGTCTGTCTTGGCCATGATGCAATTCTTTCCAGCTTGTCATTACAAATTCCGACCATAGCGGCGAGCTTTCGGGCATGTTCTCGATCTACTCCTTTGTGATAAATTTTTGCAACCAGGGATGGCTGCCCGATACATTCATAAACATGACCTTCACCGCCTGAGCCTATGCGGGCGCCAAGTTTGACGCTCTGTCCATTGCTGCTGAAGTAAGATCCGGACATTTCAGTTTCCTGTTTTTAATCGCTTGCTGAGTCATAAGGCGCAAAAGAAATAAGTTCGCCCGCCGACTGAAGTATTTCTGTCACTCGAGAACAGATAATCAAGGTTTTGTCGTCGTCTGTTCTTTCGTTAACTGCCTCTGACTGCAAGAAATTTCGTAAACCGCTTTCCAGTTCTGCCGGTCTTTTCGTATTGCTCAGTCGTTCAAACATTGGTGCAAAGAAGGGTCCGTGGGCAATTTTTTGCCTGAAGTCCAGAGCAAGTAATTCCAATCCGTCGGTGAGCATGGCAACGAGATCTATTGCCCCTTCAATGGAAGTTACTTGCAAATTCTCTTCAAGATTAGCCGAACTGACAAAGCTGGTCAGGTTTAAATAGTCTCCGTTATCCGGCCAGAAAACAGTTTTGTATCTTGCAAATTCGCGATCGTAATAAACAATTGCGCCGTCGCCGATTTGAGCAAATACGGCTTTCTCCGCGCCGACAATCCCAAGTAAT
>JAIEPM010000268.1 GCA_019748395.1 Candidatus Obscuribacterales bacterium | reverse complement strand
GCCGGTGGTATCGTCGGTCTATTCCGCGGTGTCGCAGCGCGGAAATCCAAGGGTGATGGCAAAAAGGAGGACGGTCAGGCTAAAAGCTGAGTCAGTCCGAAACGTAAGTAGTTACCCAGCAGCAGCATTTCGCTGCTGCTGGGTAGCATGGGGCTTAGCGGAGCAGAAGCCCGGCCGGTGTAATTCCGCACTTAGACGGTGAGATAAGCCATGAGTTTTTTTTTGCTTTTTTTGCTTTTTCGGCAGCAGAGTCTAGAGATTTTCCGGTCTTTTCGTCTTTTAAAGGTGCTATTGTTTGTTGTAGAGTTTGGCTGTTTCGAAAATGGTCTTTGGTTTAACATGGGCAAGCAGTCTAAGTCGGATCTTCGATATGCCATAGTCAGGCTATTGAGAAATGCTAAGAGAGCTTTTCTCGATCTTTTCTCATTGCAACTTGAAGGAAAGTATTTCAGGCACAAACTCAGGTATAAGGGAAAATTAGTAAAACTCTCGCCTGCTATTAAAGAAGTTGCTGAAGAGATTAAGCGCGAAGGGGTCTGTGTAAGACATTTTGAGAAGCTCGGTCTGGAAAATTTTTCGTCCATAATTGAAGCAGCGCAAAGCTTGAAAAACGAGCACAAAACTGTTGTGGGGATGGGTGAATATTTTGATCTGATGACGGATGTAACTCAAAGAGTCACCGATTTTGAAATAGCGAAGCTTTGTCCGGAAGTTTTTCTTTTCGGTTTAAAAAAGGAGCTTCTTGCTCTAGCCGAAAATGTTGTCGGTGTTCCGCCAAGCTATTTAGGTTGTGAAATGCGGAAAGACCTGGGCAGTAAGGAGTTTGGCGTTAGACTCTTCCACCGGGATTTTGAGGATCTTGGTCTGCTTAAAATATGCATTTATCTTTCAGACGTTAATGAGGAAACCCCGGCATTTGAATTCTTGCCGTTCTCAGAGGAAAAGGCATTGGCTGGCGGACGCTGCTTAGCTGCGAGCTCACCGCTTGTAGCAAGCAAAGCTAAGCGTTGCGAAGGACCTGCCGGAACTGTTGTTTTTGCCTGGACAAACGAAGTTATACACCGAGCAAGCGTCATGTCTTCAACTTCCAAAGAACGATATACACTCTGGTATGTTTACGGCAGTCGTTATGTTCGTCATCAAGAAACTGTCATGGCAGTGACTAAGGAAGAGACTCGTCGGCTTATGGACCCTTTCTTGAGCGATCAGCAACGTGGATATTTGAATTGGTTTTAGCCGGCAGATTTTGAATAGCCGATATCCAGTATGATAATTTGGCGTGGCTGTTTAGGGACTCAAATTGGAAAGAAGAATACTTGGTAAAACAGGTCTAGCGGTGAGCGTTCTGGGTTTTGGCGCCGCTGAAATCGGCTTTGGTGTTGAAAGAGAAAAAGCAGAGCGTCTACTTCTTCAGGCTCTTGAGAACGGTTTGAATTTAATCGATACAGCTGAATGCTACAACAACAGTGAGGACTTTATCGGTTCCAGTTTGGCTGCAAGACGAAAAGAGGTCTATTTGATGACCAAATGCGGACACAAAGATCATTGGGAGCTTGATGCCTGGAAACCAAAGGAACTGAAGCGAAGCATAGAGCACAGCCTAAAAAAGCTCAGAACTGATTATGTTGACGTTTTGCAGTTGCATGGATGTAATGAAAGGCTGCTACGAGACGGGGCTGTGATAGAAGTTTTGCAGAAAGCAAAAGCTGATGGCAAAGCTAGATTTATTGGGTACAGCGGAGATGAGCAAGCGGCTGCTTACGCGGTCGCTTGCGGCGCTTTTGATACACTTCAAACTACACTTAATTTTGCGGACCAGAAGCCTCTTGATGCTCTGATACCGGCGGCTCAGGAAAAAAATATGGGATTGATAGCAAAACGTCCTGTAGCTAATGCTGTTTGGCGCCGCAAGCATATCCCTCCGCAAGTGGATAAAAGTCTTTCAGCTCGACTTAAACGTATTGATTCACTATGGGTTAGATTGAAAATTGCCAGATTGAAGCAAAAGCTTTTGAAGCTGGGTCCGATCAATAATTTCTGGGATTATGGACCGCGGATAAAAGAGTTGAATTTTGACTTTATTGAAAGTGATCCAGAAGAGTCACTTTCAACAGCTCTTAGATTTACCCTGGCTGCACCGGGAGTGCATTGCGCTATTGTTGGTACAACTAATCCGCAACACTGGATTCAGAATTTGCATGCAGTCATGAAGGGTCCAATCAGTGAAGCTGAGTTCGCGGCTATTCGGAAGCACTGGCTGGAAAAGAGAGATCCTCAATGGAAAACTATGGGATGAGGCATCTTGCTTCATCGGACCGAAAAACTCCGCTGCTTGCAATTATCGGCTGTGGACTTGTAAGCAAGCTAGGTCATGCCCCGGCACTGGAATTCTTGTCTCGGCACGGACTTTGCAAGGTTACATATCTTGTTGATCCTAATCTGAATCGTGCTCGTGAGATTCAGATGTTTTTCCCGCAAGCGCGCTGCGTGAAGTCGATCGATGAGCTGGATTTGAAGCAGCTGGATATGGCCATTGTTGCTACTCACCACAGGTTGCACGAGCAACTCTGTCGAAAACTACTGGGAGCGGGCTTGCACGTGTTGTGTGAGAAACCCTTTTGCAGTTCGGCATCGGAGGCAAAAGGTCTGGTCGAGCTTGCGTCCAAAAATGACCTTTTGCTGGGAGTCGGCTTGCTTCGGCGCTTTGCTCCATGGACGGCGGCTGTTCGTGAAATATTGCAGGCAGAAACTTTCGGGAAACTCATTAGTTTTGATTTTTCGGAAGGACGTTTTGGAATGTGGCCGACTCAAGAATTTGATTTTGTTAAAAGGGAGACATCAAGATACGGCGTATTTTTGCAGCTGGGTATTCATATCACTGATTTGCTTATTCATTGGTTTGGTTTGCCTGAGCGATTTGAACTTTTTGATGATTGCATGGGTGGTCTTGATGTCAATGCCAGCTTGCAGGCCGAATTTGCAAATGGCAGCCGAGGTACTCTTAGACTCAGCTTCGATCGCAGCACAAAGCAAAGATTGTTCTTTCAATTTGAAAAAGCCTGGATTGCTTGCGACACCGTTAACTTTGAAAAACTTGAGTTTGGCTTAAAGGGGTCGACAGCGCTTGAGTCATATCTTTGCAGAAAAGTCTGGTTTCGCGAAATTCCTCAGTTGAGCAGAATCTCGGCGAGTTTCTCGCAACTGTTTGTTTATCAATTGCTCAATTTCTTTGCTGCACTGAATCGTGAAGAGGATTTACTTGTTAGTGCCGAAGCTGCTTTAAGCAGTATGCAGTTTATAGAGTCTTGTTATGCTCAATCCAAGCTTATGAAAATGGCCTGGCTTAGTTCGGAGGAGGAAGAAAGAGCACTGGCATTAAGAGGTGCCGGACTGTGAATAAAATTGCAGTGATCGGTGCATCCAGAGGTATCGGCTTGCGAGCCGTTGAGATTTTGCATTTGAATGCAATTTGCAGTCCGAGGGTTATTGTAGCTGCGATAGCGGACTCATTTCCTGTGTCCAAATTCGATTTGCAGTTAAAGTTATGCAATTTTTTGGACGAGAATTCTTTGGTCTCAGCATTCGAGAATATAGACTCCCTGTTGCTTTGCCAGGAGGCATTGAATGACCCGCAAGAGCTTGATTGCATATTCAATTCTGCCCGAAAAGCCAAAGTAAAGAGAATTGTGTATATGTGTTCGAGCTTTGAAGAAGAGCTGGGATCCGAGCTTCACGAGCTCTTTAGAAGACAAATTCAGGACTATGAAAAATCATCTCGTTTGAATAATAAAATCCGCTCGCTATTACTTTCCAAAGTCCATTGCCTTACTGTTCTTTCAACATATATAGTTTATGGACCGCATTGTGAAAGATGGACCGGTCATTTAGCCGACCTCTTGCTCAGGGGTGAATTTGGACTATGGCAAAATGGCGAAGCCAAATCTAATGCTGTTTATGTCGATAATCTTGTTTACGCTGCGCTTACGGTATTGAGTGCAGACGAGAAAAAAATTAGAGGCAAACGTTTTTTTGTTTCCGACATTGAGAAGCCAAGCTGGAAGCAGCTCATAGTCCCAATTGCCGAGGCTCTTGATCTGTCGCCTGATGCTATACCGAGCATTGATTCATTTCAATTTGCTAGAGTTTCCGCTTCAAAGCGCCTCCTTTCAAGTCTTAAAACATCAGTACCGGCCAACCTTATCAAAAGGCATTTGCCTCAGCGTTTTAAGCTAAAGCTGCAAAAATTTTTCAGTGTTTACGCAGTTGCCAAAGAGGAAAGAGAAAGCGGATTTGAGGCTGTTTTGAATCGCAAGGTTGCGCTTGACCAGGACTCGCTTTTCTATCAAGCAGTGTCGAAAGACCTTGATTCCGGTAAACTCACTGAGTTGGACTATCAACAGAAAGTATGCTTTGAGGATGCTGTAAGAAGAAGCATTTCCTGGCTGAGCTTTCTCTCTTATTCAGTCAATCGCTAGTTAACGTCTTGCTGTCCAGTGTTTTTTTGCAACAAGCTGCCAGCGCTCCCTGATTTTCCGGTAAAGCTCCGGTTCAAGTTCGCCTTTCTCAATACTTCTTAGATTTTTGAGCAGGTTTTCCTTACTGGTTGTTCCAACAACGGCGCTATGAACACCCGGAATGGAAAGCGTGAAGCGCAATGCAATTTCAGCTAAGTCCATTTCTTGCAGCAATTTGAAATATTCTAGCTCAGCAAAGCGTTCGGAGTAGAAGGGTGGCATCGGCTGATTTCCGGCAAGCAGGCGTCGGAGCCGATGTTTTACTCTTTCAAGGTTGTACTGTTTCAAACGTTGCCAGAGGCTGCGTTTGGCCGACAAAACATCAGTATTTGATGACCACATGGCATTTGACAGTGGTCTTTTGGCAAGAATGCCAAGTTTATTTTCTCTCGACTCCGGCAGCAGCAAGTCTATAGATTCCTGGTCGGCAAGCCCTAGCGAAGTCATGATTGTATCGAAGGCTCCGGTCTTTATGGCATAGAGAGCTTCCGCTCCGTCGCCGCTGTATCCCATGTAGCGAATTTTGCCTTCCTTTTTTGCCTTTTGAAGAACTTCAATACAGTCGCCTTTCTTAAGTATGCCTTTATTGCAGCTGTGAAGCTGCATGAGATCAATACATTCTACCTGTAAGCGCTTCAAGCTTCTTTCTATGCTTTCAGTGAGTTCTTTGCGAGTCCAGGCCGGCTGCTCATGGTCATCTTTATGTCCGCATTTGCTGAATACATATGATTCGACTGAACTGCTTTTCAGGGACTTTCCAATTTTTTCCTCGGCATCTCCGTAACATTCGGCTGTTTCGATATAGTTGATACCATTTTCTAGTGCCAGGTGAATAAGAGCATCAAGCTCAGCCTGAGAATGCCGAAAAAAGAAGCCTGAGCCCAGTCCCAATGGGCTTAGGAGGAGATTGCATTTGCCGAGCATTCGTTTTTCAAATTTCATGGCATTTTTTCCTGAGCTTCAAGTTCCGGCTTTATGATTTGGTCAAAAAATCTGAATGCTAGTGCGCTAAGAGTTAGCGTAGGGTTTGAGTGCCCGCCTGTAGGGAAACTCGAACTTCCTAAAACGAAAAGGTTGGAAATTCCAAATACTCGACAGTCTGTGTCAAGAACACCCTCTTGAGGCGATTTGGCCATTCTTGTGCTGCCGATCGGATGGCAGGAATCAAACATGAATATTTGCCAGTGTTTGGAATTCTGCCGAATGTGAGGAAGCAATTCTAGTTTGCCCAGAGCAGATTTTTCCAGCTGAGATTGGAGAATCTCGGCAAAGCGTACCATCGACCGCCAGCTATTTACCGTCGGACGCCATTGTATCTTCGATTGTGGTATGCCCAAGCGGTCGCGTTTTTTTGCAAGGAGAATGCGACTTTCAGGGCTAGGTTCCTGCTGAGCCATTATGGATACGGAAATCCTTTGCTGTGAGGGATGCAAGCATTTTTCAATTTGCAGGGCTTGATTTTTCAGGGCGAGTTGCACCAAATCGAAGGCTGGTCCTGAAATTAATTGCGATGTGGTAAAACGAAGTCTTCTGATGTTGGAAAGAACTCTTCTGGGCAGAATTGTATCTGGGTTGCCGGGCCAGATTGTGGCGCTCAGATTCAGCAACTTTTCTTGACGCTGCTTTTCGAAGTTCAAGGAAAATTTTGGTGTGTAAAGCAGCCCGTTATGCGTTCGCTCAAAACAATGCTCTTGCAACTTTTTTTCATCTTCCGGTTTCAGGAAGCCTGCCATCAGCTGCGTGTGGTCTTGAAAAAAACGCCCCAGTAAATCGTGCTGATTTCCGATTCCCTGGGGAATTTGCCTGGTATTTGCCAGCAAGATCCTGGCATTTTCAATGCCGCCCATACAAAGGACTAGTTTTTTCATTTCCAGAGAGAATTTCTTGCCCTCGTTGTTAACAAATTCAATTTTCTGGACCTGATCAAGAGTTGAATTTAAGTCAATCCTGGTCAAATTTGCGTGCAATAGAAGATTTACATTTTTGGAGGTCTCGAATTTTGGCAAATACTCAGCTTGCAAGTGAGGTCGTGGAGCCCATTTAGAAAAGTATCGTCTGAGTAGCGCCGGATCAAACGGATTCTCTTCAAGTCCGAAGAGTTTAAGCAAGTCGCTGTCGAAATTGAGTTGATCTGAGTTATAGAATCTCAGCGCTGTTTTCAAATATGGAAGAAGCTCTGTTTTTTGCAATGGCCAGCCGCTGTGTTGTATCCAGTCTTGGTGTAAAAAATCCTGGTCCTCTAGTGCTAGAAGCTGCCCAATCCAGCAATTTGTTGAGCCCCCAAAGAATCTGGAGCGGCCCTGAAAGTTGAAGCAAGGTCCGTCAACCACGCTTTCGTAAAGAGCTTGTACCTCTGCTTCCTTCCTGAAGGCTCCGCTTTCGAGGAAAATTACATCTAGACCGGTTTTAATTAACTCTGATGCTAAAGCTAGTCCGGCAGCTCCTGTTCCGACAATGCAAAGGTCACAGCCGGAGGGAGGGGTTAACTCTTCGTTGAGATCTATAATCAAATTTGAGCCACAAACCTTCTGTCTAGTCCAGGAATTATACTCCCGGGCGTTTGTTCGTATTTGTTTTTGCGGAGATACGAAAAGTGATAGTAGAAGCATTCATTAAGGAGAGGGCTCAGGATGACAAATCCTGAGCCTCTCCTGCAGAATCAGCAGCTTCGTCTGCTCTGTGATTCGATTACGAGGTCCGCAATGATGTCTGACAGGCTGTTCCAGACCTCATCCTTTTGCTCGGGGCTGAGTCCATCCCACCACATGGCTTCGCCTCTCAAGTAAGCCGCCGAGAGTGGCTCCCCGCGTTTTACTTCTTGGACGCGCTTTTGCAGTGCAGCAGGAATTCGCTCCTGAACGTAACTGCGTTGCTCTGCGCTGAGACCGTGCCACCAGGGTAGCTCGTCGTAAATAAAGCCCTCGGGAAGAGCCTCTCCTTTGATGGCGGCGCTGACGGCAGCACGGATTTGCTCAGCATCGACAAGGCCGGAGAAGCGAAAAATCTTTCCGGATTCCAGACCGACATACCCTGAGAGATTCTTATGAGGTGTTCGATCTAGTCCGTGCCCGCAGCAGGCGTTCACTGTTTTGGGAAGATTAGCGATGCAGGGGTCATGAGCGCCGGGGGCTATCATGAGTTTGCATTTGAAGCAGGCACGGGGCGGCTGCTCGTCTACGAGGCTGCCGTCATCTCGATAAAGAGGACCTTGAGGTCCGTCTTCGATGATATGTCCGTGAATTGTATCCGGGCTGAATAAGAGGGTTCTGGGCATAAGGACTCCTTCGCCATGAATCTGTGATTGGAAACAAGCGGGCTCCCCGAGCAGGAAAGCTCAAGGGTGCCCGCTTGCGAATTACTCAGTCTTTGGCGCTGCGCAGAGCCACGCCTTCTCTTTGCGCTGCTTTTTTTATTGCGCTTGCCACTGCCGGTACTACCTTCTGGTTGAATACCGAGGGAATGATGTAGTCGTTGTCCAACTCAGCGGGCTTGATCACCTGCGCCAGAGCGCGGGCTGCAGCCAGCTTCATCTTGTCAGTGACTCGGGTCACTCGTGCATCGAGCAAGCCGCGGAAAATGCCGGGAAACGCCAGAGCATTGTTGATCTGGTTGGGGTAATTCGAACCGCCCGTCGCCATGACGCGCACGTAGGGTGCAGCCTCCTCGGGCATGACTTCGGGAATCGGATTGGCCAGAGCAAAAACGATGGCGTCCTTGTTCATCTGCTTGAGCCATTCGGGCTTGATCGCGCCGGATGCGGCTAGACCAAGCAGCATGTCGGCTCCGGCAACTGAGTCCTGGAAGCTTCCTTTGAACTGGCTTTTGTTGGTGTGACTGCGCAGCCACTTCTCTTCTGCGTTCAGGTCTTGGCGGTCTTTGTGGACGGCGCCGTCCTTGTTGAATGTGACGAGATTGCGGAAACCTGCAGCATAAAGAAGCTTGATGCAGGCGAGTCCGGCAGCTCCGGTGCCGAGGCAGCAGACTTTCATGCTGCGCTTGTCTTTCTTGACCAGTTTGGCAGCGTTCAAGGCCGCGGCTACGACCACCACCGCTGTTCCGTGTTGGTCGTCGTGGAAGACTGGTATGTCCAGGAGCTCTTGCAGGCGTCGTTCCACTTCGTAGCACTCGGGACTGGCAATGTCTTCGAGATTGATGCCACCGTATCCGGGGGCAATGATCTGCAGAGTGCGGATCATCTCGTCGACATTTTTCGTGTCCATGCAAATGGGCACGGCGTTGACGTCGGCAAAGCGCTTGAAGAGCATGGCTTTGCCTTCCATGACCGGCATGGCTGCGTAAGGACCGATGTCACCCAGAGCCAGAACTCGAGTGCCGTTGCTGGCAACGAGGATGGTTGTGGATTTGATCGTGAGCGTCCTGGCTTTTTCCGGATCTCTGGCGATTGCTTTGCAAACATCGGCGACGCCGGGAGTATAGACCTTGCTCAGGTCGGCGCGAGTGTTGACGGGGCTGCGTCCGATGACCTCGAGTTTGCCTCCCAGGTGGGCCAGGAAAATGCGGTCGGAGACGTTGACGACCACCACTCCGGGGAGCTTGCCGAGTTCTGCGACCAGCGCATCCACTTTTGCGGCGGCGATGCTGATGCTGAAGTCACGCGTGGTGAAGTTCCGGTTGGAGGCGACGATATCGACATCGTGAATGTCGACACCGAGCTCACCTATCTTGGTGGTCACCACCCCGAGCATTTTGTCTTTGCGGGGGATGAGCAGGCGCAGTGTGTAGTTTCCGGCACTGTGATTGCATTCTTCGTCCGAGTCCGTGACACGGGCGATTTGGCTTTGGCTGTTCATAACTTGCTCCAGAAATTGGGTTTTGGACCTGATGGTCCTGAATCAAGGGAAAGCGCCTGCAGACCGGACGATGGCGGCAGCGCGCGAAAAGATGAGCAAGCTCCAAACGAGGAAGCAGGCTCTGTTCGAAATCTGCAATCTGAAATAGCTCAGGGCTTTCCTGAGTTCCTGCTTTCAAATTTCTTTGTAGTTCTAGTCGGTTTGAGAAATAGTTCTGAATCTGAAATAAAGGTGCTTAGTTCAGAATGGACCGAAGCCCATTCTCATTCCAAGAGATCGTGAAAGAGGCGTTACGCTTTTAGGCGTTGAATCGACAGTGTTTGCCGTTCTATATCGGCTTTTATAGAAAAGGTTTAAGGACAGTTCCTGAAACTCCAGTGCATCGCATAGCTAGCGCCGGACTACTTTAGCTTTCGGCAAGCTCCTTTTAGTCCTGTTTAAGCTCCGTTTCAGGGACCGGCAATTCCCCAGAGATAAACGTCGCTATGATGGCTGACTTTAACTTCACCAAGACAGCCGTTATAGCCGGAGCCCGGCTTCCACTGGTCGTCGATGCTGACATAAAGCAAGCCGAAGGGCGGGAAATAAGGGAAGCAGAGCGGGTCTGGAATTACATTTACTTGACCAGGTAAAAGAGGGAAGAAGCTGGAAAGATGCGCTTTTTTAGCCGAGCTCCCGTCGGGTTGATGATCGATTGTTGCTTGAAGCCATGAGCATTTTGCTGTGGCATAGTCTTTTGGTCCGACGTCCAGACTTTCACCGTCCGGACTGAAAATGTAATAGTCTCTGGTGTCGGCTTGCATCCAGGCAGCTGTTTCCGGTCTGGAAAGAAGAGAGTGCAGATCGCTTTTACTTAAAACTTTTCCAGGCTTGCTGATCATTTCGTTCAGTCGATTAACCAGCAAAGTTTCCAGCTTCTCGCTGTCGCCTGATTCGAGTTTAGAGCCGAAAATGGCGCTGTCCAGGGAGGGTGGCAGGTATTCTTTGCCTAGTGGGATTGAAATTCCCTGCAAGCTGCCGCAAACAGCCGAGGCAGGAGAGCCGAATTTTGACTGAGGATCAGGTCTAAAAGCATAAGTCGAGCTGTATTGCTCCATCGCGATTTTGAGGGAGTCGGCATTTCCATCGCCGTTATGGTCGACTGAAAACTTGAGAGGATCGATACTGTTCAGAGTGCTCTGTGCTTTGTTCAGTTTGTCGCTTGCTCCACCTGCAATTTTTTGAGCTGCCTCGTCCAGGGGGGGGTTGGTGAGTTCATCAGCCATGTGGCTGTGTTGTCGTCAAGCTTGATATGCAGGAAAGCGTGGGGCATGCTCATTTTGTAGACTTTCTGAGGGTTGCAAACCACGCAAGCAACAGCGTTTTGGATTGCGGCATTTTGGTTTTTGCTCGCTCCCTGGCAAGAAAATGTATTGGGTACGGCTTTGCCCCAGTCCGGGGCGCCGTCGATGGCTTTGGCCGCTTCGGTGTTCTCGTCGAATTCGGATTTGGAAATGATATGGGTTCTTTCTTTGTCCGCAAAAGGAACAAAGCAGAATTTTTTGCCGTTTAGCTGCAAAGTCGTATAACCGGGCAGCCGATTGTCCACAAGTTTAAGAGCTGAGTAGGCTGAATCACTGGGCATAACCGCCGAGCCAGGCACTTCCAGGTTGCTGATTGCGCCTCTGTCGGTCAGTGAAGTTTTCCAGAAGCCCTTCAGAGCTTTTACTTGAGCTTCTTCTCCCAGCATTCTTGCTGAATTCTGTTCGGACATTTTTTCAAATACAGGAATTTGTTTGCTGACATCGGAGACTTTGTCGGCAAGCAGATCGCTTATTTGCTTGGCTGTGTTGAACATCGCATCAGCATTTGCTTTGCTGCTCCCGGCCTGCCCGTCGGCAGCCATCTGTTCAGCGTTTGCTTCGGCTAGCAGTGCCTTTGCCCAGATTGAATTGATATTTGCAAGGCCGATTTTGCCCTTCTTGTCGAAAAGGTCGTTGAATTGATCTGAGTCAGGTATCGCGGCCGGATCTACTTTAAACTCATCGTCGATAATCAGATGTTTGCCAAGGTTCAGAGCTCCGGCCGAACTGGCGTTCCTGATTTCATCGGCACCGCCCATGAACATGGAAAGATAAAAAAGGCCGACCACAATCATAACAAGTACGAAACAGCAAGCTATGACCAGACCCATACTTGCACCACGGGCGGTTCTGCTTTTTGAAACTAATCCGGATCTATTTGTCGACATTATTGGGATTCTCAACTGCGCGGCTGCTCTCAATTTGAAAGGTTACCGGCGCGCTTAGTCCGGGTATGCCGTTGAGAAGAGGAACAGCAACTGAAATGAAAGGCTTCATAGTAAAACTGGTTTTGACAAAAACAAAATAGTCTTGAACTGAATTCGCTCCCATCTGTCCTTTTTCATAGCGAATTTCAGTCTCGGGTAAATCAGTGGTCAAATCGACAAAATTACCCATGCCGTTGCTTTTCCAGTTTCTAGGTATTTGCCGGATAATCAGGCCGTCGCCGGCTTTCGCTTTAGATGCCGCAAGCAGTGCTGCTTCTGTAGATTGAAGACTGTTCAGGTTGTAGCAAGCAAAATACTTAAAAGCCAGAGCAATCAAACTCAGGAGCGGCAAGAAAATCAAAATTATCAAAATGAAAATTGCCGCAGGAGTTTCAGTCATGGCACTGCCGCTCAGTTTTCTTAGTGCAGTCTTATAAGTAGTCGATGCCATGAGAATTGCTCTAATGAAGTGCTTGATCTTAAACGTCTGAAGGTTTTGCAACCAGCGGCTCGACAGCAAGGGCATGAAACTTTAATTCGCCGCCAAGGCTAACTGGAAGTTTTACGATCATAACCGTCTTGACTGCAACTTGCTGATCATCCTGATAGTCAAGCCCGCCATCTAGCTCAACATCCACAATTATCGATGATTTGGGGAACTTTGCCAGACATTGCTTAGCTGCATCGAGGGCTTTGACCTGCGAGTCCTGGTCTGCGGCGGCTCTGGCCACGTTTTTGACCAGATGGTCGTTGGCACTGTTAGCAACAAGCATTACAGAAAGGTCAAGAGCTGCAAGAGAAATAGGAACGAGGAAGACCATGGCACCGGCGAGAACCTCGATCAGGCTCTGTGCTTTGCGGTTTCTGGCATTTGTTCTTAACGACATCTTGAATTCCCTCTTGCTCTCACGTTTATCTCAACAGAGCTTGCTCAAAATTTAGGGGGAACAGGGTCAAATTCCCTGTCTGCCCCACCGGCTCGTGCTTGGCGGCGGCCCCGCTGCCGCTCGTGCTTGTCAGGAGAATTCTATGGTCTGCTTTTAAGAACTTCTCAAGAGATAAAGCAGAGCTAGAGAAGTTCCCGTTAGCAAACAGTTGTCGATCTGTATGTTTTTGAATTCGCTTTGATCGGCAAAGTGAGTGAATGAGGAAGAAGGCACACGGAAAGGAGAACTTGCGGTGAACGGTATTTATGCAATCAAACCTAAATTTCAGGAGCTTTTGAAGCCGCTTGAAGCAGCTTTGATTTCAGCAAAGGTAAAGCCGGATAGCGTGACTTTTTCAGCACTTGGTTTATCAGTTGCCGGTGGAATAGCTCTGGCTTTCGCCGGTCGGGAGGGTATGCTCTTTCTGCTCTGTTCAACACCTCTTGTAACTCTGCTTAGGACGATCTTGAATGCGCTGGACGGCATGCTTGCAAAAAGTACTGGTCAGGCGAGACCCTTTGGCGAAGTGATAAATGAGTTCAGCGATCGGCTTGCAGATCTGGCGCTATTTATTGGTCTCTTTTGTTCAAAGCTGTCAAATGGACCGCTCTTGCTGGCATCGCTCATATCGATTTTGCTTTCGAGCTATCTGGGCATTCTTTCAAAGGCGGCCGGTGGTGCCCGACAATATGGCGGTCTGATGGGAAAGGCAGATCGTATGATTCTTCTGGGTCTGGCTTGCCCACTGGCTTTTTTTCTTTCCAGTTTCGGCATATGTTCTGCCGGATTGATCCTTGATGCATTTGCTTTAGTGGTTCTGGTCGGTTCTTTGATCACAATTTGGCAGCGGGCGAAAATGACTTATGCAGATCTTGAATCCAATCGCCAATAACTTATTCCAGCCGCTGGCTCTGACCCTGAGCGCTTTGCTTTTCACAGGATTTGCAGCTGTTGTTGCGGCCCGAGTTTTTGTAAAAGACCCTGACTTGAAGCGTCAACTCTTATTGCGCTGGTTGAGCTGGGCTTTAATTGCAGCAGTGACTTTGTTTTCTGTTCTTTCAGGCACGCTTCTTTTTGCGATCCTTGTTTCACTTATTTCATTTGCCTGCAGCTTTGAATATTGCCGAATTACAGCTCGAAAAAACGACGAGAAACTGCTCATTCTCTCTGCCTCTCTGCTTTTGCCACAGCTTTCGGCTCATTGCCAGGTTCTTCTGGCTCCACTTGCATTGTTTTTTGCATTTTTAATTGCCCTGCTTTCTTTGAAGCGTGCAGAAAGTTTTGAGTCGACAGCCGTCAGCTTGCTGGCGCTGCCTTATATTGCTGTTTTTGTCAGCTATGCTGTTCTGCTTCATAAAAATTTCGCTCAGGGTCCCGCTTTGGTCTTAAGCGTTGTTTCTGCAAGCGCGCTGGCTAATATTGCCGCTTTTGTTTTCGGCAAAATTCTGGGTGGAGCGAAGCTGGCTTTGCGGGTCAGTCCGAATAAAACCTGGTGGGGAGTGTTGGGGGCTTTTCTTGGTGCCTTTTGCGGCTTCCGGCTCCTTTCAATCTCAGCTGATTTGCATTTGCCTTTGCTGCTCTGGTGGATGATGCCGCTGGCGGTGGCAATTGCCGGAGTCGTCGGTGACTTGTTTGAGTCTTTGCTTAAAAGATCCTTTCAAGTCAAAGACGCCGGAAGCTGGCTTCCCGGCTTCGGCGGCGCCTTAGATCGAGTTGACGGACTTCTTTTTGTAATTCCAACCGTGTATTACTTAGTTCTTGCGTTTTTCTAAATGAGCCTTGTCTTTTACAAATTTGCCGAAGGTCGGCTGGCGACAGGAAGCAGTACTTAATAACTCTGGAGAAAGCTTATGAAAGGAAATGAGATGACTGTCGATATTCAGTCCTTTTCAAAAAGACGCCGCTCGCGCAATTTCTTGTGGACTTTCGTAAAGGGCTTTGTCGGCCGGCTGATTTCAGGATTGAGATTCATACTGCAAAGAGCATTCTTATTTCCGTATCTTGGCTGTTTTCTGGAAGATTTTGAGCTTATCGGCCTCGAGAATCTTGATTTGCTTGAAGGTTCTGCTTGTGTGTTTGCGGCTAATCATGCCAGCCATGCCGACACAGCCGTAATTCTTTATGCTTTACCTCAGCAAATCAGGTCTAAACTGGCGATAGCAGCTGCAGCCGATTATTTTTACAAAAGCAAGTTAAGAGGCGCTTTCTTCACTTTGCTCTTGAACACATTTGCTTTTGACCGAGAGAAACCCAAACACGGACTCTTGCAGGGGCGAGAGGTTCTGAATAAGGGATTCTCGCTTCTTATCTATCCGGAAGGAAGCAGGCGAGCGCCGTCCGAACAAAAAGGATTTAAGAGAGGCTTCGCGGCACTTGCCTGCCGGATGTCATTGCCTGTAGTACCAGTTCATCTTGAGGGAACCTATGAAATGTTGCCCAAGGGTGCCTGCTGGCCAAGAGCAGCTAGGGTTAAGGTTGTGTTCGGCAAACCGGTTTATTCGCAAGGTATAAACAGTCACGAGCTTGCTTTGAAAGTTGAGAGAAATCTTCGTGCACTGGTACCGGCTGCCTGAGTGGTTTGCTTTAGTGGGGTTTCAGTTCGAAGTCGCTTTTCTTTCTTAGATAATCGACAATCGAATCGATTTCTTTCTCTTCAAGCGGGCCGCCTGCTGATTTTGCATAGCCGGGCATCGAACGGTGTATTTTACTGCCCTCTGAAATTATTTTTTTCATGGACTCGGCGAAGTCCTTGTCGTGGTAGTCAAACGGTATCAATGGCGGTGCGACGCTCGGAATACCTTTGGCTCGATAACCGTGGCACATGGCGCAATCGGCTTCGAAAAGATCCTGCCCTTCTTTACCGATGCCCTGTTGCACATGACAGGCTGCGCAGCGCCCTGTGAAGATTTTGGCTGTGCGGTCGCTACCGAGCTCGCCGTGCGGACTTTTGATTTTAGCCTTGATATGAATTGTTACTACAGGATTTACCGGATCTGTTGAGCGCACTTCAATTGGCTTGCTCACATCGCCTTGCTTCATTGAGGTATCCATCACTACATCTAAATCGACCGTTTCTCCCGGAGCAATGCGCTTTTTTTTCAGCTGCGGGATCGTGCAGCCGCACGTGGAAAAAGCGGTTTTAATCAAAAGGTCTTTTTCGCCTTGATTTTGCACCTTAAAGCTGTGTTTCAGTTGCACGCCTTCATCAGCAATCCCAAAGTCAAAAACAGTTTCCGGGAAGAAAATTTTCGGCAATAGTACTTTGTGAGGTCCGGCTAAGACCTGATTTTCGGTCAAAAAAAAGAAAGTACTGCCCAGGCATAACAGTGCAACTGAAACTTCTATGCTTTTTCGAATTCCAGGCTTTTTTGTGGTCGATTCGTGAACAGCAGGATTTATTTTGTGAATAAAAAAACGGAGCATTAGTTGCTTTTCCTGGCGATTTTGCTTTGCTTGCTATCAAAGCAGAAAACGAGAACTTATTCAAAAACACAACTCTTGAGAACCTTGTGTGAGCTGCACTAGTTGCTTTTAGCTCAGATAAAGCTGCGATTGAGATCGGGGATAGGTGGCGGCGTTTCTCTAAATCCTTGCAGGGATGGTGTTCGCGCAGCTTGCTTCTGCGTAAGGATTCTAAGCATTAGAGATTTCCTGCTTGTATGACGATTTAGGGCGCCGTAGGGTGGAGTTACAGACATTCTGATTTCAACTACGAAAGATCCCCGAAAAATCCATCCGCCCTGAGCATTGAGATACAAAAAGTCACTTAGTGACTTCCTCAGATGCTCGGACTTTGGTTTTGGAGGGGCTTTCTGTTGGCAATGGATGTCTGGAGTTAAGTCCAAGCAAGGTGTATAGTTCCTCAGCATTGCATTCCGCCCTGCTGAGGCGCTTACTCACACTGCACAACAATGCAAACCAAGGATTTTTACCATGAGCAAACACACTCTTCCAAAGCGCAGCGACGTTGCGCGCAACGATACTTGGGACCTGGAAAGCGTTTACCCGAATCTCAGTGCCTGGGAAGCTGATTTCGCCAAAGTCACGGCGCTGCTCCCCAAGATGGCCGAGTTCAAGGGTGAATTCACCAAGTCCGGAGACAAGCTTCTTTCAGCCCTCAAGCTGCGTGACGAGATCGGGCGTACTTTCGGCAAGCTCAGCGCTTTCGCCAATATGCGCCTGCATGAAGACACGACCGTGGCGGCACACCAGTCTCTCACCGGCCGGGTCGGCACGCTGGGCGTGCAGCTTTCGTCCACGATGTCCTTCATGACCCCCGAACTCCTGGCCCTGCCGAGCGCGACCCTGGCTGAGTTCGTTGCCGGCACGAGCGGACTTTCGCTCTACCAGAAGGAATTCGACGATCTCGAGCGCGATCGCCCGCATACACTGAGCACCGAGATGGAGCAGCTCCTGGCTCAAGCCGGTGAGATGGCTCAGGTGCCGGACGGGACTTTCGAGATGCTCAACAATGCCGACCTGAAGTTGCCCAAGGTCAAAGACGAAAGCGGTCGTCTCGTGCAGCTGAGTCAGGGCAACTACGGCGCCCGTTTTCTCGAGAGCCGCAAGGCCGGCGTGCGCAAAGCGGCGTTCGACGCCATGTTCGGCACTTACAACGGTCTGCGCAATACTTTCGCTTCGCTCTACTCGGGGCAGGTGAAAGCCAACATGTTCTACGCCAAGGCCCGCAAACACCGCTCCAGCCTGGAGGCGGCTCTCTCCGGCAACCGGATCCCGACGAGCGTTTACGACAACCTGCTCAACACGGTGGACGCCAATCTGCCCAAGTTGCACCGCTATCTGCGCCTGCGCAAGAAGCTCTTGCGCATGAAGAACCTGCGCATCTGCGACCTCTACGTGCCCATGGTGGCAGGCGTCGACTACGAGATCGGCTTCGAGGAGGCCAAGGAAAAGTGTCTGGCAGCTCTGGCGCCTCTGGGTCCGGAGTATGTTTCGGCGCTGCGCAAGGGATTCGAAGCTCGCTGGGTGGACGTGCGTGAGAACCAGGGCAAGCGCTCCGGCGCCTATTCCTGGGGCTCCTATGACACGGCGCCTTTCATGCTGCTCAACTGGCAGGACAGCATGGACTCGATGTTCACTCTCATTCACGAGTCCGGGCATTCGATGCACTCGTTCTACACCCGCAAGAACCAGCCTTATTGCTACGGCAACTACACGATCTTCGTGGCCGAAGTTGCTTCGATCTGCAACGAGATGCTGCTCACGCACTATCTGCTCGAGAACACGACGGATAAGGCGCTGCGGATGTACATCATCAACCACGCCCTCGACGGCTTCCGTGCCACACTTTTCCGGCAGACTCTCTTTGCCGAGTTCGAGAAGCAGGCCCACGCCCATGCCGAAGCCGGCGAAGCGTTGACTCCCGAGCTGCTCTGCAGCATCTACAAGAAGCTGAACGAGAAGTACTACGGCGATGTGGTCAAGCTCGACGATCTGATCGAGATCGAATGGGCACGCATCCCGCACTTCTACAGCTCGTTCTACGTCTATCAGTACGCCACCGGCCTCTCGGCTGCAGTGGCGCTCTCCCAGCAGATCATCAAGGAGGGCAAGCCTGCTGTGGAGCGTTACCTGCGCTTCC
>JAIEPM010000551.1 GCA_019748395.1 Candidatus Obscuribacterales bacterium | reverse complement strand
AAAAACGGCAAAGTTGCCGCTGTCCCGGCTGTATTTACTCCGGATGCAGGCAATATGATGGACAATCAGATGCCGCTCAGCGTTCTCAGCATACTTGCTGCCAACAAGCAGATACCGGCGAGTTTGCAAGCCAGGATCGCCTGGACATCTTGGGTTCGAGCTGTATTGATTGGCGACGATGCTGCCGCAAAAAAACTGGCAGCTTTGATGCGACCATTTAACAAGGCAAAATGGTCCTTGATCGACAGTTACCTGGCTGCAAATACAGCTGATAGCAGAAAGTTTGCGGCTGTTTTTCTAATGCTGCAGTTTTCATCGGCAAATCCAAATCCAGGGTTTGGTACAGCCAACCCGGATACTTATGGTGATGAAACCGGCTGGTGGTGGTCTGCTGCGCCGATAGCAAAATATGAAACAGACAACGGTCCCTGGTCTATTGAAGGCATAGACGCAGATTTCCTCACTGCCGCTCAAAAGGCTCAGGCCGGCAAGGAACTTGCTGCTCTTAAAACAGTGAAAGCTGCTCCTTCATATCTTGCGCAGGCTGTTCTCGATTATGCCGCCAAATATCCTGCCGATTCAAGGATTCCACAGGCTCTTCATTTTGCTGTGAAAGCAACTCACTATGGCATTACTGATAATCTCAGTTCTGCTTTGTCGAAAAAGTGTTTCCAGCTGCTGCACAGCAAGTATAAATCAAGCCCCTGGACTGCCAAAACACCATACTATTATTGATACGGGTCAATCGGCTTTCAATGATCGATAAAAACAAAGAAAAAATTGAAAGAGCTCTTTCTCTCATGCAAGAAGCCTATGAGCGTCTTGATGCGCATGAGCCGGCCAGGGCTCGAAAAATCGGAAAAACTTTGTTGTCCATGGGTTTCTCAGGAGCCTATGAGATCCTTTCACTCTGTTATTTGCAGGAGGGAAAGCCCGAAGAATCAATCAAGATAATAAAAGACGGATTGAAAAAGATGCCGCTGGCCTGGGCACTCTGGCGCCATCTGGGTAACGTGTATTGTGATCAGGAGCAGTTTTTGCTGGCGCATGAATCGTATGAGAAAGCGCTTGCTTGCTCCGGCGTAAATCCTGATTCGATCAACTTTGAATCGGCACTGGCGTTCTATAGAGAACGTCGCTATCCGCAGGCTCTGGATTCCCTGGAAAAGTTAAGTGTTGACGCAGCTTCGAGTTCAGCTCCTCTGAAAGCGTCAGTTCTCAATGCGCTTTTGCGGCATGAAGAAGTGATTGACCTTTGTAGCAGCTATTGCAAGCTCAGCCCGGACTTAATGGAAGCGCAGGGGCTCAGTCGAGAAAATATTTCGAGTTTATTGACGGAAATGGCTTTAGCTCAGCAGGCGCTTTCTCGCCCGAAGGAGGCGCTGGAGCTGCTCTTAGAAGCAATAATCTGGGGAAGCGATGCCTACACACTAAGTAAATTGAGAGAAAT
Source organism: Candidatus Obscuribacterales bacterium (assembly GCA_019748395.1). Classification (GTDB taxonomy): domain Bacteria; phylum Cyanobacteriota; class Vampirovibrionia; order Obscuribacterales; family Obscuribacteraceae; genus JAIEPM01. Next base: position 16,476 of record JAIEPM010000551.1, on the reverse strand, counting down.
GCGAAAGCTGCTTTCTTCAGAAGCTAAACAGTTTAGACTCACTGTTAGTGGCCGGTGGAACGAGCCGCTCAGGGACGGAGAGGAGATTCCCGCATTCTTTAGGGTATTTCAAGTCGTGGCTGATTCACCGGATGAGGCTCTTGAGTATGCCAAAGAATTTGAAATTCCTCAAATAGCCGAGTCTCTTCAAATTGAAGAGTGCATCGATCAGAAGGCGGTGCCCGATGTTCTTAAGGGCGTTTACGAGGTCTGGGGACATATCTTCTTTCCAAAAGAGTAGCCTGACAGATTCAATTCCTTTGCAAGTTGAAGCCGATCAAGTAAGCTGAGTTGGGAGGCTTTGAGCAAACTGAATGCTTACTCTGATTATCCCGATTGGTCCAATTATTTCGATGCTGAGCAACTGGTTACAGTCGGCTCGAGAAAAGCTTCGGCGCGATTCAAGACTTCCGCATCTCAAAAACGAAGTGAAAGTATTCGGCTTTAAAGACGCGCTCCGACTGCCCGGTCCGGCAAATGACGCAGTGGCTCTGGCTGAGCTTGAAATTGCCCGCCATGACTTTGAAAGAGCCAAGCATTTACTGATTAATTGCTGGCTTTTGTGTGAAAATGCAAAGTCCGATCAGCTTGAATTTTTGAGGCTGCGTGAAGGCTTTGTAAGGCTTTATTCTCAAAAGGGCGAAGATTGGCGTGCAAAGAAGATTGCAGAAATGCCCATATCCTTGCTGGACCGAGAAATTCAATGGTTAGTTCAGCATCCGGACGAGCAAGTAGGCGCGAGTCTACTTAAACCCGATTCCTGAAACTATCTTTACAGTCTCGTATCAAATGCCTGATCTTGACTGGGCCTGATGATGACTTTTCATGAAAATATCACCCCCTTTTCTTCAGCAAAATTCAGGTAGAATCAAGCAAGCTTAATTAAAGGGCCTACCGTTGTCGAAACAGCCTTCCAGGGTTAGCATCGCCTTGTCGTTAGTAATAGCGAATGCTTGTTTGCCTGTTGATAGCGGGGTGGCTTTTGCAGCAGTCAAGAATTCCAAGTCGCTTTTAGCGAACAAAAGCAGCAGGATAGAACTTCAGTTTAGCCCGGAGCCCGGTGGCACTGGTGGTGGCATCAGCGAGCCTGTTCCTACAAACGTTATCGTAAAACAATTGCGTTCCAAACTTCCAAATCCAAGCCAGGAATCGCTCGACGCTGTTCTTGACAAGGCGGATCGGGTGAAAGTTTATGCTGGTGGAGAAAGCAAAGGTAAGCCTTTAAGCGAACAGGTGCTGCTTGATTCTCAGTCAAGAAAAGTTCTGTCGGCTCTTTCCGAGTGTTTGCACATCACAAACCAATCTGACGTGAATGATATGTGTTCGGGCGATCCGACCATAGAGTTGTTGGCCGGCAAGAAACGGCTTGCTGTAATTGGTTTCCATCACGCTCGGGCAATTCGCTGGTCGAAAGGCTGGAAGTTCGACGCTTCCTTAGCCGATGGACGTCGGCTTGCTTACTGGTTCAACGACAACGGTATTCCCGGACCCTTGCAAGCTTATGAGGCTGAAATCAGGGAGTTACGCCGCAGCAGCGCTGAGTTGCAGAAATGGCGCATGTCCATGCCTGAATGTTTGCGTCCATATATTCAGGAAATGATGGCGCTTGGCATGCCGGACATGCTTGTTTATTCACCTGAACCTAATTCGACAGACCCTCTGAATGCTCCCAGTCCGGCTCCTGCAAGCCCCGGATTGTTGACCATGCAAAAGGTTCTGGCAGAAGATTTCAGCAACAGACAAACACAAATTTTAGCCATGTTGCAGTGGTATGCGTCAGGCACCGGTCGCTGGACGGGTTATCCAATGTATGAGGACCTTCCGGCCCATTTATTGGTGATGATTCCGACAGAACAAATAATTCAGGCCCTGCAATCCGCGTCTGTTAGTGAGCCGGAACTTGAGGGCGCCGCAAGATTTTTTGCTTCCTATACATTCCGGAAATCAAAGCCGCAAGATATAGCGCTTTTGCCTACTGCCCTTAAGCAGAATCTGCTTGGAAATTGCTTGAAATCAGCAGATCCGGAGATTCAGAAGCGTGGAAAAAGGGCATTCGCCGATTCTGAAACTGTAAAAACGGCTGACAACTAGGCAAATCTGTATGATCTCGTCTTTCCAGGCTATCCGTCAATAAATGGCTGTATGAGAATCGGAGCCGGACAAGTGCTGCTATGATAGACACGCTTTAGGAGCGGGCTATTGAGAGGTCTTTAACTTAGGAATGGCGGCGCACGATCACAGCAGGCAGAAGCGCAGCGGGCTTACCAAAGGCGCTAAAGTCGTACTTGATGCTCTTGAAAAAACGCATGAACTGACAAGTGCTCAGGAAATTCACGGGCAGTTGCGACTTGAAGGCGAAAACGCCCCTGGTTTGACGACTGTATATCGAGCCCTCGACTCGCTGGTCGCTAAAGGCTATGTGCAGTCCGTTGATTTAGGCGATGGTGAAAAACGCTACGAAGTTGTCGCACCGGGCGAGCACCATCACCATCTCGTTTGCGAAAAATGCGGACAGAGCAATCATTTAGACCAGTGTCTAATTGAGGAACTAGAAGGAAATATACGCAGCAAATATGGATTCATAATCAAATCACATGTGCTGGAGATATTCGGTGTCTGTTCAAACTGCGATAAAGCGGAGTCCTAGTTAAGCCGCGCGGCGAGCGAAAACCTCTGTACCGTCCGGCAGAACTATGGTGATTTTTGTATTCTCGTCTCTGATGATGATGTTTCCGGGCATTACTACTACCGGATTACCGTTTCGATCGACTGTGTTCTTAAAGCACTCAGTCAATTCCTGCTTTCCGAGGCTTCTTCGGGCGCCCTCTGCTTCAGAGCGGCTGACGCGCACCAGCACCACCCGGCGGCGCTTATCCAGCTCAATCAGCTGACCAAAGCTTGTTTCTATAATGATTGTCGAGTCTTCAAAAATGATGGCGCGGTTCTTGCCGGGCAGTTCGGAAATTGAACAGCTCTCTAAGTTGCCGGACACATATTTCATGTAATTGCGGGAAACAAATCCATAGGGCAATATTTCCACAAAGGATTCGCTTTGCGGCTTAGTCTTAGCAGGAACTTTGAAGAATAATCCGCTGTTTGCAAGGTTTGCATTTAGAACTGACATATTTAGACCCTCAAGATTCCCGATGGCATTAACCCGACTTAGCCATTGCCGGTCTGATCTGAGCATAGGGGTCAATTTTGAAAAATTCTTGAACGCAAAACCGACCCGAACCCTTCCTTAAATATATGAGTCTTAAATAACTAGAGCGTGACTGAATTTAGAAACTGAAAAAGGGCAGCTTTCGCTACCCTCTCCAGGCTTAATCAGGGCGATTAATGTGCTGAGAAAACGTTGTAGTCGAAGGTGAATTCGATATCGACGTTTTCCGGAGCACCGTCAGGCAGATGTCTGAAGGGAGCGGCAGATTCCACGGCATTCAGAGCGGCCTGGTCGGCAACTGCAACGTCTGAACTCTGAGTAACTCGCAGGTTGCTGAGTTGCCCGTTTTGATGGACTTTGAAAAGCACTTTTACTCGTCTGGATTGATACTCTTTTGGGGGGAACCAGGAGCGTTTAATCTTGCGTTGCAGTTCAATCATGAATTGAGTGAAATCGGGGTCTTTTGCGGCTTTTGCCTGATCATCGCCGGGTCTGCCGGGGGCATTTAGCGGCGTGTCGCTGCTTCCGGACTGCGGACTGCCGGTGGATATCTTAATTGGACCTACAGAACCGAGATCTCTGCCTCGGGCTTTAATGGGAGCGGGCACGTCGCTGTCTCCGTTTGCGTCGCTGCCTTTTGCTTTTCCTCTGGATTTCCAGAGGATTCTACCCATATCTTGCGGCACCGGTCCTGCTTCCTGTGAGCCTGAGTGTGTGTCTATTGAGAGTGGACCGGGTGCTGCGCTGTTTTGGGTTTTACCTGAAGCGCCCGGACCGCTAATCGGGTTAAAAACTTTGCTGCCGCCCAGTTGTGGGACGTTTCCCGGAGAAGGAAGTGAAACGGCATTGGCCAGTGCTGAGGAGCGACCGGCAGAAACCGGCATCGCTGCGGCAGTTCCCCTGTTTGGCAGAGCGCCCGCAGGAAGCGAAGAAAGAATCGGCAAAGGTACTGAATTTAGCTGACTTTGCGCAGCGCTCAGAAGAGGCAGTGGCGTGGAATTAGCAAGCGGCATCGCTTTTGGAGTTAGATTGGCAGCGCTTTGAGCCTGAGCCTGCATTTGTTCCGGTCTGGCAGGACTTGAGATGGCTGCAGTGCTTGATTGTCGAATGATGGGTAGCGCTTTCGGCAATGGTGCAGGCAGGCTCGGAGCCTGCGCCAGCGGGTTCTTCAGGCTTTGAGAAGGTGTCGTCGCTTTAGTTTGAGCTGCAGCCGAACTTGAGCTTGCAGCTGAAGACTGAGTGCTGGAGCTTTGCTTTGACACCGATTGATTGTTCTGTGTTTGAGTTTTATTGGGCTCGGATTTCGCCGGTGTTTTTTGGATTGTTTTCTTTGGATCGAATTTGTGAATCTTCGCTTCGCTATTCTGGTTTGAATGAGTGTCTGACTGGACTGGTGGTTTGGGTGGCGTGACTGTGCTCATTACTTCAATCACGGTTAGCTGCTTTTTTGGTGCTTTTGGAATGACGAAAAAGAAAGCCGTGATTGCCAGGGCTACTATAAGGGAAGCATGGAAAATGTAAGAGCCGCTTGTGGCTTCAGGCAACTCGACCACTGCATCGGCATAAAGCGCGCGACGCCTCTTAAATTGAGCATGGTCATAAGCATCACGAATCGCATAGGCCATAAAGGCAAGAACAAGACCGAGCACCACTATTGATACCGGACTGCCCAATTGCATTTGATGCAAAGATTCAAGAAGACCTTTGTTCACTTTTAAATGAAAAGTCTGTCCAAACGAAGTCATTGCAGCAGTGATGCCTGGTGCAAGAATAACTAAACTGAGCAATGCATAGTTGATGATTGCTACATCAAGAAAGAGAATTCCTTTTCTTGATTCGCCATTGTAGAACTGTCCAAGACCTGGAACCATCGATAAAAGCGCTGCCGTCATCGGGTCGCGCGGTTCGCGGGCATAAGCATAGTGGAGTTGAGCCATAAGTATTTTCCTGCAGCTACTATTTAAGCAATCCGGAGTTACCTTATAACTCTAGGCTAAGGAGCAGGAAGAAGACACGCGCTTAAGTCGCGCTTTGTATCAGGGTTTTCCCCAGGAAATCTCGAATCTTATTGGCGCGTAAATGGATTTAAGTTAGGCAAAGTATTGATGCTTGCTGCTTTCTTTTCTTCATCGCAGCTCTCACATTTCTTGAGAACTATGCAAAGTTCTACGTCTTCATCAGTGCCTTCTGGTGGTTGAGCCCATCGTGTCAGTGTCAGTGCTGCGTTGAGAGCGGCGCGATCTTGCCTGGGGTCGCCTGATGATTCAACTATATGTTGATCGACAATGCGCCCATCGCTAGTAATTTTCAGACCCACCATAACCGGCTTTACTGCCTCTTGCACCGGAGGGTTCCAGGAGTTGTAGACTGCTTTCTTGAAACTCTTTAAATATGCCTGAAGCGCAACCTGATGTTTGAAATCGCTCAATGTACTTGATGAAATCTTCTGAGCACTGCTGTTGATTTCCAGAGATACAAAGGTGCCGTTGTCGTTGGATGCTTTTACCTGAAAATAAAGTGTTCTATTGTTCACGGAGTTGATTCTGGGCATTTTGTTCAACGCGGTTTTAAGAGAGTCTGCCAGTTCGCTGCGGGCCGGTGCTGCTGTGAGCCCTGAAATATCGCCATTACTGCCGCATTTGAAAGTACAAACAGCCAGACCTTCTCCCTTTAGTGGATTTTCCTTTATATAAGAACTCAACTGTGATGACATGCTTGCCCAGAGATAACGCATTTCCGGGTCTTCGGATAATTCGGAATCCATAAATCCAAGCATGGCAGGAGCCTTATTATCTTGTGTTTCTGAGCCGTTATCAGTGCTTTTATTGCTTTCAGCACTTGGAATTTTTATTTGTGGCAATGAAGCAATTAGTCTGGGACTTTCATTCAAATTTAGATTGCTCGAAATGCTCTCGTTCATTTGCTCTGGGTTTGTCGACTCGATTTCAGTTGCTTCGATTTTCTCGGGATTGATCAACGATGCCGCACTCAGTTCTCCAAGACTCTTCATTTCTTGGGGATTCTGTTCCTGCTGCTTATTAAGTATCTTTTTGCTGGCTATGGCAGCCGTTTCTTGAGAAGCTATTTCATTCGATTTGCTTTGTTTTGAATTTTTGGAATTAAACTTGCCGCTCGGGTTGGAAAGAATGTTTTCATTCCACTTGAATCCTCTGGAGTGATTGGCGCCGTCTGTAGCTTGCTCGGATTCCTTGGCTCCTTCGTTCTCCCCCGACGATTCATTTGCATCCTCTTCCGGACTTAAGTCGAAGGTAAGCACGATTTGTGGTTTTTCAAACGGACGGCATTCCGGGATGACTCGATAAAGCAATAAAGCGCTTAGTGCAAGAATCGCAGAAAGATGCAAAACATAGGAAGCACAGGCAGTTTCACATAATGCGAAATTGGGGGAGGGGCTTTTGCCTGTCGGTTTGAGAGCATCGGAATATGCGTCAAACTGAGCAAAGATAATATAGGCGACTGTAAGTGTTTGAAGGAGCATGAATGGTACGCTGCCGACAGGCCAGGCGTAAACCCAGCTGTAATAAGATCTTGGACAGCACGGTGGGGCGCCGTCGATGAGAGAAATAAATAGAAGCGCAGTAAGCAGATCTGCAAGAATGAAAGCAAAGCCTTTCTCGAAATGCTTGTTATATAACTGCCCCAGCCCCGGGATAATTGAAAGAAGGGCGGCCGTTAGAGCTCGTTGCTTGTTCTTCGGCAGGCTTTCTGAAAAGGACGAGCTCATAGTAAATCACTCTCATTTATATAATGATGGGTCCATTCAGCTTTGATCTGGAAGCTGTAATTCAGGCGATACAACCAGATTAATGGACTTAATCTATGGCAACTACAGTAAAATCCCTGAATTGAGTTCTCCCCCTGTCCGGCGGGCGTTTTGAGTTCTAATTCATAAATAACTCGAAAGACTGACGACAATTTTCAAAGTCAGGGCTAAAATCTAGACGGAATTCGCCCAAACAGTGAATTTCCGGTGCAAAATGGATTTTGACTTAAATAGAGTTTTCTGGCTTTTCATCTGGTACCTTGTTGCCGGCGGATTTATAGCCTTTTTCATTTTCGTATTCCGCTTTCTGAATATGCCCCGCTGGCGAGATGATCACGGCGACCGGACCAGTGAAGTCGGTTATTTCGAGGACCCTGTCGGCAGAGTTCTTGATAGTCCGTTTTATGATGAGCCGGAAACAGATGCGGGCGATGCTCCGCCACCGCACATTCAGGGCAGTTCCAATATGAACTCGGGCCTGGGATAAAATCTCCGAGAGCTGGAATCGAACCAACATCGCAACGTTCAAAGCGTTGTGTCCTACCTTTAGACGATCTCGGAATGGGGGAAAGAACCGGAGTTGAACCGGTATAGGCGGTCTCACAAACCGCAGTCTTGCCGTTAGACGATCCTTCCCGTGGCGCTGCCGAGGGCGAATTTAGCACTGCAAAGCAATTAAGGGTTAACGGGGCTCGAACCCGTATTCTCAAGTTGAAAGCCTGATGTCCTGACCGCTTAGACGACAACCCCGCAATGCCGAGGATGCTCCACCGTGCGTTTTCCGGTTTAAATTTGGTATTGCTCGTAATATTCATCTTCGTATCCATCAAGTAAGTGCGCAAAAGGGCAGAGGCTGACTTGAGCCTGCTCTGACTGCGCATCCTGATGGAAAATGGCGAACATGAGTATTACTCCTGACACTGAATCGGCTTTCCGGTTTGACGGAAGGCAGAATTGAAAGTTCCCTGTTTTGGGAGCTCAATTACGATACTAGTGCAAGAAGATTTTTTGCGCAAGCCCTATTGTTTACTTAACGAAAAGTTTTTTCCCAGCCACTTGTGCTGCTGCGCCCCACGCTCCAGCTCCTCGCGGAATGCGGGGTGGGCTATCTCGATCAGGGCTCTGACGCGGTCTTTCATGTTCTTGCCGTGAAGGTTGGCGATACCGTATTCGGTGACAACGTAGTGAATATCCGCTCGTGAGGTGACGACCCCGGCGCCAGGACTCAGCGTGGGCACCACCCGTGATATCGTTCCACCCTTAGCTGTAGATTCCAGAGCGATAATTGCTTTGCCGCCGGGTGAACGGCTCGCGCCTCTTACAAAATCTACCTGGCCGCCGCAACCGCTGTACATTTCAGTACCGAGTGAGTCTGCGCAAAGTTGGCCTGTTAGATCAATTTGCAAGGCGGCATTGATCGCAGTCATTTTGTGATTTTGAGAGATAATGCGAGGGTCGTTAATCCATTCCGAACCGTGGAATTCGACGTCTTTATTGTCGTTGATGAATTTGTATAAGCGCTCGGAGCCCATCGCAAAGCTGACTGCTATTTTGCCGGGCAAAACTGTTTTTCTTGAATTGTTTATGACTCCCGATTCAACAAGATTAACGACTGCGTCGGAAAACATTTCAGTATGCACTCCGAGATTTTTTTTGTCGCCCAGCAGTTGCAATACTGCATTTGGAATACCGCCGATGCCCATCTGCAGTGTCGCTTCATCTTCTACAAGAGAAGCAACATTGCGGCCGATTGCCATGGTGACCTGATCCGGAGCTTCGTTGTGCAATTGAGGCAGAGCATTATTCGTTTCAACTAGAAAATCTATCTGGTCTATATGAATTCTTGTATTTCCGTGAGTGCGCGGCATCTGCTCGTTGACTTCGGCAATCACCTGTCTGCTGTTTTTCAATGCCGACCAGGTGCTGTCCAGTGAAACACCGAGAGTCATATAGCCTTCTTTGTCAGGCTTCGAGCATGATAGAAGACAGACATCTATTTTTACGGCTCCTGATGAAAATAATTCAGGCAGTTCGCTGAAAAAAATCGGAGTGTAATCTGCCCTTCCTTCGTTGACGGCTTTGCGAATGTTGGGTCCGATAAACATCGAATGTACGTAAAATGACCCTTCGCAATCTGCTTCGGCATAAGGTGCGGGTCCCAGGGTGATGATTTTGTAAATCTTCACTCCGGACAATTCAGTCTTTCTGGCAGTCATCGCCTTGATCAAAGACTGAGGCACTGCAGCGTTTGAATGAATAAAAATGCCGTCGCCAGAACGAATGCATTGCACTGCCTGCTCGGCACTGCGAAGCTTGTTTTGGTAATCGACAGACCAGTTGCTCACTTGGCTTGAAGACTGCTCGCTGATTGTTCCCAGAGCAAGTCTGATTCTTGCTCTGCCATCCAGAAAAGAACCGCCGGATGATTTAAATAACGAACGATGGTGTCAGGTGATGTACCGAAGGTGGTTTTGCGAACTCCGGCGATTTCAGTTACGGGTACAACAAGCAGAGCGTTGTCGTTTTCTTCTGCGTCAAATCTCCAGTAACGATTTAGATTGCCTGCCCGTTTCACGTCTACTTTCAACCCTTCTACAGCTGGAAGCAGGCGACTTAAGTCATCCATAAGAGCTTTGGCTTCGGCACAGGTTTCAACAGAATCGCTTTCGACTTCAATGCTGCTGCTATCAGTCAACAAAACCAATCTAATTTGTGCTTCCATCTTCATTTGTTTGGCGAAGTTCAAGCAAGATTCAAGCAAGCTTGAAGGTACGCGCAAAGACGAAAGTACAATTTTCATTTTTGTCCAGGGTTCGCAGCGATCTTGTACTACGAGCAAAGGACGAGGACAGTAGTATGTCAGACTCTCGGCTATAGAGCGCCTGGGTAATCTGCGTTTGTCTTCTTCCGGCGAATTCATGCCGGTGCTGCGTTGACCGATGGCGACAAGAGTGTGGTCTTTTGCTCGCCAGCAGATTTCCCGAATTGTAGTTCCTTCGTCGAGATAAGTATTACCGGCGATGGCATGACCTGCAGCCTGTCCTTCGTAAGCCTGCGTGAGCGACTCACCTATGGAGGTCAGGCACTGCAACATGGTTTCGTGAGCTTCAAAAAAAGGTTCGCTGCCGATGAATCCGGCGATGTCGAAATTGAGAAAGTCCCAGGCGGCCAGAGAGTCGACAACGTGCTGAGCATCAACACTCATATTATTAGCTTTTGCCAACATCCAACAAAGTTCGGCGGCATAACGAGATTGGGCCGCACCATCGAGCGACAAAAGTATGGACTGACCGGACATCCTGACCTCACAATTTAGTCGAGTAAAGTGCCTTGATTTTACTAAATTTGAGCCTCTAAATGCCACTGCCTGCAATCAGTCTCCCCGAGATTTCCTTGCTTTATGACTATCAAAATTGCTTAAATTCAGGAAATCAGCCGCTTTGCGGATTTTTCTTCCGGGAGCTAATGAATAAAATCCCTGCATGCTTGAGGCAAAGCAGGGATTTCAAGATGGGCGGTGTTCTGCAGTGGCTAGGATTCGGCTTGCAAATGAGCTTCCAAAAACCAGAGTCTCTTGTCTGCATTTCTGGAGATGGCGGTGAATAAGTCTGCTGTATCGGCATCTCCCAATTCATCGGATTTTTCGATGTTCTCACGGACGATTTGAGCATAGTGAGCAAATGCTTCAGCCAGTGCCGCGACGTGATCCATTCCTTCCAGAATATCGACCGGATATTCATTTAATCGCGATGCGGCAGCTGCCATACGAACAGTGCCGAGTGCTGTTCCAGCAAGAGCTGTAGCTCGTTCTGCCAGTTCATCAACTTGCTCGAGAAGCTCGGAAGCAATTTCGTCAAAGAGCAGATGAAGCTGATAGAACTGATGTCCCTTGACGTTCCAGTGAGCTTGCTTGACTTGCGAATAAAGATCAAATGTGTCTGCCAGACTGCCGTTCAGCAAATCAACGAGCTGGCTGCGCGATTTTGCAGAAAGGTCAATTCTGCTCTGGTGTAATCCGCTTTTCACGGGCTTTTTGCTTAGAGTTTTGGTCATGATCTACTTCCTGGGGTGGTGATGGTTTAAGGGGTCTGCTTCTTGACGTCAATCCAGAGCGAGGATTCGTCGTATTCTGCTTTATGGCCTTCAGAACTTGACTTTGCCTCAGACCGACTGACATCTTTAACGGACTTCAGACCCGGGTCGATTTCGTAAAGGCTATAGAGCGGCTCAATCTTGTCTTTCATGCCGACAAGAATCTGACTCACTTCGCTGTTGATGACATTAAGAGCAGATTTCGCCTGAGGCGTGCTCCCGTGTTTGTTGAGGTCATCCACAAACTTTGTAAGCTTCTCGGTCTCGACAAGAAGACGGGCAAGAAGCTGAAGAACAGAAGTGTCTCGGGTGCCGAGGCTATCTGTGCTCATTTAGAATCAACCTCCACAGCAAATGCGATATAGCTTCAATTGACTTCCAAGCCTGAAAAAGAATTATCCCTTAGATATTCCCTTTTTGCCTAGTTACCTTATGTCAAGTCCATATTCGAGCTTGAGCTTGTTACAATCGCAGTTGCTTCGGGAGCGACCTGCTTCTCCGAATGTGCAGCGGGTGGGTTTATCGTGAATCTTTTAGATGTTCGCAAGCTGTCCGTAATCTTTGAAACAGAACTCGGAACTGCCAGGGCGGTGGACGAGCTGAGTTTTTCGCTCGAGCGTGGGAAAGTACTTGGCATAGTGGGCGAGTCCGGCTGTGGTAAGTCTGTTAGTTCTTTGTCGATTTTGCGTTTAATTTCCGAGCCTGGAAAAATTGTGGGCGGTGAAATATTTTTTGACGGGCAAGACTTGTTGACTCTGAGCGAAAGCCAAATGAGACAAATTCGCGGCAACAAAATTGCGCTGGTTCCTCAAGATCCGATGACTTCATTGAATCCCGTTTATACCGTCGGCTTTCAGATCATGGAAGCAATAAAATTACATCAAAAAGTGGACAAAGCGGAAGCTAAAAAACGAGCCATAGATGTTCTGGAAAAGGTTCGAATTCCATCAGCAAAAACACGAGTTGATAATTTCCCTCATGAGTTCTCCGGTGGTATGAGGCAGCGCGTAATGATTGCCATGGCGCTTGCCTGCGAGCCGCAACTGTTAATTGCAGATGAACCGACAACGGCGCTTGATGTAACCGTGCAGGCTCAAATTCTTGATTTGATGAGGGACATTCAAAAGGCTCAGGGCATGGCGATTATGATGATCACTCATGATTTGGGCGTGGTCGCCGAAATGTGTGACGATGTGGTGGTTATGTATGCCGGTTCTGCCGTGGAAACTGCGCAGGTTGTTGATTTATTCAAGAACCCGAAGCATCCTTACACCGCCGGACTGTTGGCATCATTGCCACGGGCAAACAGTGACAGACTGAAGCCTATTGATGGTCAACCGCCCAGCTTGATTAACTTACCTGATGCCTGTCGCTTTGCGCCGCGCTGTCCTTTGAAAGAAGAGCGCTGTTTGCAGGGACTTCCTCCTCTGGAGGAGAAGCTGGCAGGGCAGTATGCCAGATGTGTTTTAGTGGAGGCCCGAGTATGAATATGAGAATACTTACTACAGCTCAAGTGCGTGCTCTGGAAGCAGCCTGGATAAAAAATTGCCACGAACACTGGGGCATGGTACTCATGGAAATTGCCGGTTTGAGTGCAAGCAAGATGCTTCTGGATTTGATGGAAGGAATGCCTGCGGCTGTTACTGTGCTATGCGGGCGCGGCAACAACGGCGGCGATGGACTGGTGATTGCGCGCCATCTTTATCGTGCCGGGGTCGATGTTTCAGTTTTTATGATCGGGTCATCTTCCGGCACAAGCAACTCGGCTGAGAATCAGATCAATAGAGACATTCTCGAAAGCTTAGGCATTGAAATCAATATAATTGCTGAAAATGACCTTGAGCCTTTGAAAACTTCTATCTGGGAAACAAGTGCGATAGTCGACGCTTTACTCGGAACCGGGCTTGATAGACCTGTTGAAGGTCTCTATGCCGAATTGATAGAGATGATGAATGAAAGTGCTCGCCCGATTTTAAGTGTTGATATACCATCCGGCATAAACTCAGATACAGGACAAATTATGGGTACTGCAGTCCGGGCTGCCGCAACTGCGACATTCGGCAGTATCAAACCCGGTTTGCTCTGCCACCCCGGGGCGATGCTTGCGGGCGAAATTAAAATCATCGACATCGGCTTGCCTTTGCCTGAATCGCTGCCTGAAGAACTCCGTGATTCTTTGCCTCAGCTTGAGATTCCTCGCTGGTTTCTGGCTACTGCATTTGATCTGCAGGAGAAGTTGCCCGTTCGTCCTAGTGATTCTCATAAGGGAAGCTTCGGCCAGATATTGCTGGTCGCCGGAAGTCTGGGTATGACCGGCGCCGCTCTAATGGCTGCAAAATCCGGGCTGAGATCCGGTGCCGGATTGGCAATTCTGGCAACGCCTAAGTCTTTGCTGCACGCTTTGCCGGCTGAGGAAGTAATTTATAAAGGACTGAGCGAAACGGAAGCCGGAACTATTTCATTAGATGCTTTGAGAGACATTGAAGCTGAAATGGAAAGAGCTCAGGTTATGGTGATTGGACCTGGATTGTCATCAAATGTCGAGACAATTCAATTCGTGCATGAGCTTGTGAAAAAGGTACGGGTTCCCTGCGTAATTGATGCAGACGGATTGAACGCTCTTTCGCAAAATATCAAAATTCTTGCCGACACAGAGGGTGGCTTTGTGTTTACTCCGCACCCGAAAGAACTTTCAAGACTGACCGGCAAACCGGTAAAAGATATTCAGGCAGATCGCATAAGGGCAGCTCAAGATGCGGCAAAACGCTTCGGCGCCACTATAGTGCTCAAAGGTGCCAATTCGGTGGTTGCTACGCCTGATGACGATGTGTTTATTATTCCCACGGGCAATTCCGGGATGGCCACCGCAGGCAGTGGCGATGTGCTTTCCGGCATTATCGCCGGACTTATTGCTCAGGGCTTAAACAGAACCTGGGCGGCTGTCGCCGGAACATACATTCACGGAGCCGCGGGCGATCTTGCAGCTGCCGAAATCGGTGAAGACGGCATGCTGGCAGGCGATATCTTAAGTTGTGTACCGGCTGTGATCAAAATGCTGCGCGAAGGCAGCTACCCGGGCAGCCGCCTTGAACAATCTCTTGCCGGTATCGAAGCCTCCGGCAACGGCAACGGAGATATTTAAGCCGGATTAAAGTCGGCAATGGAGATATTGCGCTGGATTCAAGCCGGCAACGGAGATATTTAAGCCGGATTCAAGTCGGCAACGGAGATATTGAGCTGGATTCAAGTCGGCGGGCGACGCATGGCATCGCCCTGCAAAGATGAAACGCCACCTGATCATGTATCAATCTGTCTGGTGTGCTGCTTCGAGAAATTCCAGCCTGCCGCTTCCGCAGTCCAGCAGTGCTTTGATTCCTATGGGTACGACGTTGTCCTTGGAAGCTAAGCCGAATTTGAATCCGAAACAGGCCGCTAGACCGAGCTCCTTAATGCGATCTCCAAATGTGTCTTCAATGGAGAGCATATTGTTGGAGCCGCGAGCTCCGCAGCCTGGAAAGCCACCAAAGGCGATGCCCTCAACTTCGTGCAAGCTTCCGGCTAAATAGAGAGTTGTAAACCATCTGTCCAAAATGCTGTTTCTTTCATTGAAATCATCGAGTATCAAAATCTTTGATTTTAAGTCCGGCTGATATCTGGTACCGTACAGGGAAGAGAGTGCCGTCAGGTTACCGCCTGCAACTATGCCTTCGCATTTTCGTTCCGATAGAGAATAAGCTGCCGATTCAAAAGACATATCGTTTGTATCCCGACAATTAATCACCATGTTTTCGCTGCTGCCGGAGAGCGCATTTTTTGCTGAATTGAAGCTGTGCTTGTCTTCGATTTCGTCAAGATTTGAGGCATGGAAAACCACAAGACCAGTCAACTGATTGATAGCCATGAGCAAAACATCATTGGCACCGGAACCCAGAAAGACTTTCGGGTGCTGGCGAATTTGACCGAAATCTAATAAGGGCAAGAGGCGGAGCGCGCCGTATCCACCGCTTAAGCAATACATGGCTTCTACGGAATTGTTTTGCAGCAAATTGTAGAAATCATCTAAGCGTTGCTCATCGCTGCCCGCGGTGAAACCATCGTTGCGCATAACGTTCTGCCCGACAACAGGACTAAAGCCCATCTCTTCAATTACTTGTATGCAGCGTTTCAGCACCAGCGGACTGGCTGGGCGAGCCGACGGTGCAAAAAGTCCTACTTTTGCTCCCGGTTTTAGAGCCGCCGGTTTGAGCTGTTCGCGAGGTACTACTGCTTCGCTTTCAGCTTCATTGTCGTCTTCCAGTAATTCTGCGCTCATTCTTTATGTCGTCTCTTTTAATTGCTTTTGATTTGGCTGAATTATTTTGATAGTCCAATCAGATGGTTGCAGCTTCTTCGATTTTGAATTTTACCTTGCCTTTGCCTGCTTCGATACTCGCGTTTATTCCAATTGGAATAGTGAACTGATCGTCTCCATGTCCAAGGCGCAATCCGTAGATAACAGGAATTCCCAGCCCGGAAAGCCTTTCGCGCAATACATGCTCGACACTTTTGTTTAACGGCAACCTGATTCTTCCGCTGCCGCCGGGTTCACACCCGGAACACTCGCCGATGACTATACCTTTTGCCTTATGCAGTGCGCCGGAGAGCAGGAGCTGGGTCAAATAGCGATCTATGCTATGGGGTTCTTCACCGACATCTTCCAAAAAAAGGATTTTGCCTTCAGTTTCCAATTCATATGGCGTACCCATAAGTTGTTTGATCAGCGTCATACAACCACCGGCAAGCGGACCTCTGGCTTTGCCTTCGGCTATCACCAGTCGTGGTGGCGGATATTTCGGCGCCCAGAGTTCGGAGGGAATTGGATCTACAATTAGACCCAGAGGCTTATTGGACATAAGCGCTTTTTGAAAATAGAAATGACAATAGCTCGAACGATAAAATGATGCTGCCATCGGACCATGGAAAGTGACCAGTCCTGTTCTTTGATGTATCGGGTTGATCAAACCCGTCAGATCGCTGAAGCCGATAATTATTTTTGGATTTTTCCTGATTAACTCAAAATCAATTTTGGGCAGCAAGCGCGGCACACCGTTTCCACCGCGCACCGGAATGATCGCCGAAACATCTTTGTCGGCGACAAAGCGATGAAAGTCTTCCAGCCTTTCTTCATCAGTGCCTGCAAGATCGCTGTAGCTTTTGAGCAGATTCTCGCCAAGTTTTATTTTCAAGCCGAGCTTGCTCAACCATTCAATTGAATATTCAAGATCGCCGGGATTGAAAGGTGGACTGGCGGGTGCACAGATTGCAATAGTGTCGCCCTTTTTCAGGTGCTTCGGCTTTATCAAAATTGGTTCCGACATATAGCTCTCTTATGAATTAGCCCTGAGATTTAAGCCTTAAA
>JAIEPM010000243.1 GCA_019748395.1 Candidatus Obscuribacterales bacterium | reverse complement strand
GGCGAACTGCCGCTTAGCGACTACCTGGATGCAGTCAAGCTCATTCTTGCGGATGAAACGGACAGCAATGTTTTTGCAGCGATCATCGCCTCGATCAACTACCTGCGCCGTATCTGTGCAGCCGTCGGCAAAGAGCAATACGCATCGTTTAGCAGAATCGCTTCTGAGCTTTTGAAACCGACCCTCGATAAGCTCGGTTATGAAAGCAAAGACGGCGAATCTCCGCAGCAAGCCGAACTGAGAACTTCACTGCTCAGCACGCTTGGCAGTCTGGGAGAGCCTTCGGTCTTAGCCCGAGTCGCCGAGCTCTGGAAGAGCTATCGAGCCGACAGCAGCTCAGTCAGCGCCAGCCTTCTGCCTGCACTGGTGGAAATCACGGCTGCCAACGGCGAGGCGGCTCTTTACGACGAATTGCTCGCAATGCGCAGCGTCGCAGCCACACCCCAGGAAGAATCGCGTTTTCTGTTCGCGCTGGCGGCTTTCCGCAAGCCGGAGCTGATTGAACGCACTCTTGCCGATACGCTGAACGGCAAAATTCGCATTCAGGACGCGCCGCAGATGCTGCGCGCCCTTTTCCTCAACCCCGATGGCGGCAGCCTGAGCTGGAACTTCCTCAAGAAGAACTGGGCCCAGATTGTCGCTGCTTTCCCTCTGCAAGGTGTGATCAGACTCTGCGAAGGCATAACGGCTCTGGTGAATCCTGAACTCGAGCCTGAAATCAAAGAGTTCTTCGCTTCCCATAACGTCAAGGGCAATGAAAAAGCCCTTGCCCAGAATTTGGAAAGCCTGTCGATTGCTAATCGCTTCCTGCAAAGGGAGCGGGAGCAGATTCTTAGAATCCTTTCCTGATGCCTGAGTAGGGCGTCAATGCAGCTTGAGTTTGCCGCGCCAAAGCGTGGCGGCTCAAGCTGCAATATCTCTGTTTTTACTCACAATGACCGGAGCTTCGGCGTTCGCGCCCAAGCCTTTCCGGCCGCCTTTCTGAAAGAAGGTGTGCCATGATGTCCATGTTTCGAACAATCCATATCGCCGGCGTTTGCCTGGCGGTGGTTCTCTACATTTTGAATCCCTGGTTGCTCCTCGGTCTTGCTGCTGTGGCGCTCGTGATCGGCATTTGCGATCGCGTGCAAAACGTGCATGCACTCCGCCGCAACTACCCCTTCATCGGCTGGGGCCGTTATATCTTCGAGAGCATCGGAGATGAACTGCGCCAGTACTGGTTTCTTCCCGACGACAAAGTTCGCCCCTTCGACCGCGAACGCTTCAAGGACCTGGTCCGCACCGGCAAAGGTCTGTCCAACGAGATCGGCTTCGGTACCGAACGTGAATACAATGCTCCCGGCGAGATTCATATCCTGCCCAGCATGTTCCCTGTTCCTCCCAAAGCCAACGTCAACAAGCTGCCCTCGATTGTGATCGGCAAAAAGCGGCGCAAGCCCTATATCTGCCCCTCGCCAATCAACATCTCGGGTATGAGCTTCGGCGCACTCTCCGAGGAAGCTGTTCGCGCTCTTTCAAGCGGCGCGCTCATGTCCGACATTCACATGCTCACAGGCGAAGGCGGCCTCACTCCTTACCACCTGGAAGGCGCTCGTCATCCGCTTCCTGTCACAAGCAGGATTGCCTGGCTCCTGGCGCGTGGACTTTCGACAGTGGCGCCGCGCTACTGGAAAAGCCCGCCCAAACTGAAAGGCAACAAGATCGGCGGCGGTCGAATCATCGTGCAGATCGGTCCGGCCAAATTCGGCTTCCGACAGGAAGACGGCTCGCTGGACTGGAACGCCATTGCTGCTCTTGCCGAAAACGATCAGATCGTCGGCATCGAGATCAAGCTGGCGCAGGGCGCCAAGCCAGGCCTCGGCGGCATGCTGCTTGCCAAGAAAATCACTCGCGAAATCGCCGACATCCGCAAGATTCCCATGGGTGTCGATTGCCTCTCTCCCAATGCCTGGGATGAATTCAGCGACGTGCCCTCGCTCATGGCTTTCATCGCCAGACTGCAAGAGCTCACCGGCAAGCCGGTAGGCTTCAAGATGGTCGGCGGCAAGCCCGATTTCATCAAAGAAGTTGCTGCTTACATGAAAGCGCATGACTGCGGTCCTGATTTCATCACGCTCGACGGCGGTGAAGGCGGCACCGGTGCTGCGCCTCTGGGCCACGTCGACACGGTCGGTCTGCCGATCATGCACGCCATCCCCATGGTCGACAACGCGCTGCGGGAAGCCGGTGTTCGCGACGAAGTAGTGCTGATTGCCTCCGGCAAGATTGCCACCGCCGCTGATATCGCTGTTCACATCGCGCTCGGTGCCGACATGGTCAACATGGCACGCGGTTTCTTGATCGGCGGACTCGGCTGCATTCAGTCCGGTCAGTGCCACAAGAATACCTGCCCGACAGGTATTGCTACTCAAGACAAAAAGCTGCGCCGCGGTCTTGACCCAACCGTCAAGTTCGTGCGTGTCGCCAATCTGGCCAATGGTCGCAAGAAAGAACTGCTTACGCTGATCAAATCTTGCGGCAAACGTTCTCCCTGGGAACTCACCCGTCACGACGTCAGCATCGTTGTGGAACCGGGCAAAGAGATCACCCTGGCCGAGCGCTTCCCATACCCGGCTGGTGATGATGGCCGGCGCAACCCGACCGTGAAGTTCTAAGGAAAGAAACAGACGGCACCCGGTTAAGAGCCCGTCTCTTAGCCGGGTCCGTCCTTCTTTCCTGCTCCTTTCATGCTGCGCTTTACCTTGCCCGACAAATAAACCTGCAGGTAACAAAACCATGAATAGTTTCGATCCACGGGCAGACTCACAATTGCCCAACCCAACTCCAAACCCTCCCCCGAATCCCTTGCCGCCGATCCCGATTGCCACTCTTTTCGATATCGCCCGCATCGTTATTTTCGTAACCGTCTGGTATATCACGACCGATGCGAACAACGCACTGTCGGCGTCAGTGGACTACTACAAGATGGCCGTTCCAGGTTCCACCCTTCTGGGTCTGAGCTGGGCCGGCGCTCAAATCGGCTTGCTCCAGGGTCTGATCATCAGTGCCAAGGCGCTGGTGACGATCTGGGCCGGTCCCACGCTTTTCAATTACCTGGGACCGGTTTTGACCTCAGCTTTCCGCACCCCGATCAACCTTTTGATCGAATTCCGGCAAGCCTGGCTCAAGCCCCGCAAGAAAGACGACAATACCCCCGACGATGATCACACGGATCCCAAGAAAGATCCGCACTATCGTTAAGTCGTTCTGAGAACGACTGCAGAGGCAGGGCTAGCTGCAGCAATGCGGCTAGTTCCTGCCTCTGTTTTTGCGAAGATCTTACTATCTCGATTAGTATTTCTCCGGAGAATTCGCCTGAGCAAAGCAAGCGAAATTTTGGACTCCATTTCAAGAAGCAATCCCATGCTAAATTGATGCAATTCCTGAGCGGCTTCAGCCCGAAAAGAGCAAAGAAGTGACCGAAAATTCAAAACCAAGAACCAATGATGCCTGGCTGCTTTTTGTAATCAGTGCTCTTTCACTTTATGCCGAGTTACTTCTGATTCGTTATATCACGGTTGAAATTCATGTTTTTGCATATTTCAAAAATCTTGCTCTAATGGCTTGTTTCCTGGGTCTTGGACTGGGTTTCACCTGGACGCACAGAAAATTCGACTGGTTCAATATTTGCGGAATCATATTTCTTGGACTCATTTCCATTCTTTCGATTGCACTTGCTTTGCACTGGAATGCTCTGACTTTTGTAAATCCATTTGATTTCATGCTCTTTGGTGTGGGTTCCAGCCAGGAGCATGCTCCATCCATATTTGAATCTGCAAAGTGCATGTTGGTAATGCTTTTGATTTTTGCAAGCACAACTTTTGTATTTGTCGGAATGGGACAGGAGATAGGCAGGCTGTTCGAAAAATTCACGCCTCTAAAAGCCTATTCGATAAATGTCGCCGGAGCACTCAGCGGCTCGGCGCTTTTCAGTCTGCTCTGTGCGCTGGAAACGCCTCCGGGAATCTGGATTATCATTTCCGGTATCCTCTTTCTTCTTTTCAAATTGAAGCCATCACATTTTGCCATCCTCGCTTTCGGCTTCGTCCATTTGTTCTTTCTAGTCAACTTCATAGCAGGCAAGCTTTATGGTCCAGACTATGTCGAAACGCTCTGGTCGCCTTACTATCGCATTGATGTTGTTGCGGCAAACCCAATTAACGATAAGGAAAAAAATCGACACTGGGGTTTTGACTTAAAAGTCAATTACGACACTTTTCAGAGCATTCTCGATTGTTCTGCGCAAAACCTCAAGAATTTCAATCCGGAAGTACAAAAGCTGATGCTTGACACATTCTCGGGTCCCTGGAATGCCTTTCACAGTAGACCAAAAAAGGTTTTGATTCTGGCAAGCGGCAACGGTTCGGATGTTGCTGCTGCTTTGCGCAATGGTGCCCAATGGGTTGATGCCGTCGACATAGACCCGGTTCTCACAAGGCTGGGTAAAACTCTGCATCCGGAAAAACCATATCTTGATCCGCGTGTGCACCTGCATGTTATGGATGCTCGCACTTTCCTCAAGAATTGCAAGAACAAATACGACTTAATCGTCTTTGCTTACTTAGACAGCCACACAGCCTTTTCCAGCCTATCCTCTCTCAGAACCGACAATTACATTTTCACTGTCGAATCCTATAAAGAAGCTATGCATTTGCTCAACGACAGAGGACTAATTTATGTCAGTTTCATTTCATTCAAAGACTGGCTCTGGAACAGGCACACAAACGCTCTGGCCAGAGCTTCCGGCATGACTCCGTTAGCTTCATACACCAACAACGGCCTTGTAGGAACAGGTTATATGGCAGCCGGACCAGGATTGAAATATCTGAATCCGGACGAAGTCAATTTACCGGGAAGCAGAAAAGCTGTAGACCTTAACTCAGGCGTGGAGCTGGCTACAGACGACTGGCCCTTTCTTTTCCTGCCTTCCAAAGAAGTCACAGCAACCTACATTTTCCCGCTGGCAATCATTCTTTCTTTTGCAGCATTGCTAATCGGCAAAGAGCTAAAAAGCGGAGTATCAGTGAATTCAAACAGGCTAATGTTTTTTCTGGGCATGGGATTCATGCTTTTAGAAGTCAGGGCTATCGCCGACCTATCATTAATGTTCGGTTCAACCTGGCTGGTTAACAGTGCAGTCATTTCAACTGTTTTATTCATGATTCTGCTCGGCAATTTCATGGCAAGCAAAATCGAGAGCAAATACAGCACCCAAGTTACGATTGCACTTCTGGCCAGTATTTTAGTCAGCACACTCGTAAAGCCGGATGATCTGCTCGGTCTGGGAGCTCCGTTTGCTCTTCTTGTCGCGATCTTTATTTACTTATTACCGGCCGCTTTTGCTTCTTTGCTCTTTGCCCTGATCTTCAAGCCTCTGGAGAGGACAGCCGAGGCTCTGGCATTCAATATAATCGGCGGTATTTTCGGTGTCAGCCTAGAATATCTGTCCATGCAATTCGGCGTTAGATTCCTGGGATGGCTATCAATTGCCATCTATGCCGCCACCCTGTTATTCAGTAATAAGCCGAAAACAGAAACAGGCCGAAGCAGTAATTAATAAAGAAAAAAACGGGACCGACGGGGCTCGAACCCGCGACCTCCTACGTGACAGGCAGGCGCTCTAACCAACTGAGCTACGATCCCATTATTCAATTTTTTCAGTCGAACCGGGCTCACCAGCGTGAACCACTACGGCAGTATATCACAGGCCTATCTGCTCGGCGCCTGTCTCACTACATTTTTGTAACTCGAATCTTCTAAATGACACGACAACACAACGACAACATTAAGTTGTCAAGATAATCACATCGACCCAGTACCTTCTCAACCGGGAGATGCCTATGTTGGAACTTGTAGAATTTAGCGCCGTTTTCGGCTTCATGATTACAGTGCTCGCTTTCCGTTTTGTCCATGACAGGCAACAATCAGGCCTTTACCTGTTAAAGAAAAGCGTGCCGCCAAGTTACTGGGGTCTTTACGAGCATTCAAATTTGGAAGCAGATGCTTCCAATAACTTGATTCCATTGCCGAAACCATCAAGAGCGATAGACCCGGCTTACGGCAGCTCACGTTATGCAAGCGGATGCGCTGTGAAGAGCGCCAGGGGCTAAAGATACACAGATTTTCAAAACTGATCTCAAACACTAAAAAGGAAGCAATTATGACAAGCAGCATAAGTCTTGCTACGAATACAAAAACACTGCCCGGAAAGGAAGCAACAAGTGAAACACAAGTATTGCTTCCCGGAATCGCGATTGCTACTCTATGCCTCTGCTTTGCCTCTATTGCAGCATTTGCAGCAGCCAGAGCAGTCCTCAGTCTGGGAATTTTGACCAACAGTTCCGTCGTCTCCCTTTCAATACTGGCTTCTTATCCAATATTATTCGTGCTCTGTGCTTTAACTCTAAAAGCCGGACTCGAAAAGCGCCTGAAAATGGTGTTGTTTTGCGGCAGCTCTGCAGCATTCTGTCAGGCACTTACAATTTTTCTGGCAATTTTTTGCAATGCTCTTGGTTATTGAGGCTTATCTGGCCTGAACCGGCATGAGCAGATACTTGTAGTTGTCTTCCGTTTCACCCTTGAAAATTAGAGGCTTCAAAGGACCTGTCATTTCCAGGCGGACTTCTTCGGAACTCAACTTGTTCAAAACGTCCTGCACGTAGCGTACGTTGACGGCTACATCAAGCACCTGTCCTTCCAGACGACAAGCAACTTCCTCTTGAGCCTTACCAACGTCAGGTGTATTGGAACTGACTTGAACCATATCTGCTTCAAAATGCAATTTGATCAGGTTGGTTCTTTCATCGGACATAACAGCGACTCTATCTACAGCAGCCAGCATCTCATCGCGTTTGAACTGGACCAGATAGCTGAAATCAGTGGGGAAAAGCTCGTGATAGCGAGGATATTCTCCACCAATCAGCCGACTGCAAACAAAGTGAGTGTCGCTTTCAAAACTGATTTGACCGTCTGTAACAGCAATGCGTACCCGCGCTCCGGGATCTTTGCTGTCGAAGATTTTCAACATTTCAGTACAGGCTCTAGCCGGAACAATAGCTTTCAGCTCTTGCGGCTTTTCCATAGTGACTGTACCGGCTTTAGATTCCGACTCGCTTTCTTTGTCGGAATCAGCTTTGCGAGAAACCGGCGACGAAACACTCAACTCTTCATGCCTGTGTGCCAGACGACTGCCGTCTGTGGCTGTGGCTTCAAATGCTCCATCTGCTACAAGTAAGTAGACCCCGCCAAGTATGCTGCCCACATCGTAAGTGGCTGCAGCAAAGGAGGTTTGAACAATAGCTCGGCGCAATATATCCGTCGGCATCAGGAAGCCTTCCGATTTTGCACTGTCGGCAAGCTTTGGATAATCGGCAGCAAGCAAGCCGGCTAAAGAAAATTTGGATTTCTGACAGGTAACTGTTGTTTCCTGAGTGTCGGGGCTGACTTGAAAGGAAACCAGGTCGTTGGGCAACTTTGATACGACTTCCAGAAGCTTTTTGCCCGGTAGAGTGATTGAACCCTCGGTATAAACAACAGCGGGGCAGTTGCAGCGAATTGTCAGGTCGAGATCCGTACCGGTGAAGCGCAAAGTGACATTGTCCAGCGACTCGATTAGTACATTGCTCAGTACAGGCTGAACTACCCGAGTAGCAATAGCATTGCCGACGTCTCTCAGTGCTTTGACTAAAACATCTTTCTGAATGGCAAAGTGCATGGCTTCTCAACCCCGATAAAAGCTATTGCATAAAGAGTAACCTCTTAACGACCAGATTTTTAGTGGATCAATGTTTTTTTTGCTATAGAAGATCTTCATCAAGTTCCGCTTCCAGAGTCGGATTTTCCATCCTCTTCTTAACTGCTGCTCTTGGTTCTAAGTACTAAGAATATAAATATATAGGAGTAGTAAGGACGAGCTTTTTCTGTAGATAAGTCTTGAAGGCTTTGCTCTGATTGGATCTGCCATGTAGAAAAAGCGATCAAGACCTGTCAGATTTGATCCGCTTGTGATCAGGGGCTGGAAACTTGATGTACAGATCACTTACAGAGATTGAACAAGTTTTCTACAGCTTTTCTAAAAGCACTCAATTGTCCAGCAGTGCTGTAATTTTGCGAACCGTTTCAGCAATGGCGGGGTCTTTGGAGATTTCTTCCTTGACCTTATCGTATGCATATTTAGTAGATGTGTGTTTGCGATTTCCGAATGCTTGCCCAACTCTGGGGAAGCTCAACGATACGATCTCGTGGGCTAGGTACATGGCAATATGTCTTGGAACAGTAAGATCTTGCGAGCGTTTAGATGAACGCAGGTCTGCCGGTTCGACCCGGAAGTGTGAGGAGACCGCGTCGATAACACGTTCGACGGTGAGCGGAGGCCGGTCTTTCTTCTTGGCTCCGGCCTGCAAGATGTCTCTCACTGATTCGGGGCTTAAGCTGGCTCCTGTCAGGCTGGCAAATGCATGGGCTCGCAGGAGTGCACCCTCGAGCTCTCTAATGTTGCTTGTGAAAGTGGCCGCGATGTGGTCTAGGACGCTGTCGGGAATCAGCATATTTTCTTGCTCGGCTTTCTTACGCAGAATTGCCAGACGCATTTCGTAATCGGGTGCTTGAATGTCTGTAATCAAGCCCCATTCAAAACGGCTTCTCAGACGCTCTGCCAGTTTTGCCAGAGCTTTGGGTGGCCGGTCGCTGGTCAAAACAATTTGTTTGCCGCTGTCTCTCAAGTGATTGAATGTGTGGAAAAACTCTTCTTGAGTCGATTCTTTGCCTTCGATGAACTGAATGTCGTCCATGAGCAAGAGATCTATTTTGCGATAACGTTTGCGGAAATCCACCATTTTGTCGTCACGAATGGAGTTTATAACTTCATTCGTGAATTTTTCGCAGGACATATAGCGAATCACCGTATTTGGTGCTTTCTGCAAAATTGCATTGCCGATTGCGTGAAGCAGGTGAGTTTTTCCAAGCCCAACTCCGCCGTAGAGGAAGAGGGGATTGTAAGCCTGGCCTGGTTTATCGGCAACAGCCAGAGCAGCAGCGTGTGAAAATCTGTTGCTTGATCCGACAACGAAGCTATGGAAAAGATGCTTTGGATTAAGCATGCTTTGTTCGGCTCTTAAAGATCGTTCTGTTTCAGTAATCTGTCTGTGCTGTTCTTTCTGCTTTTGCGGAACAACTGTGATCGATGCAATGGAAGGAGTGTATTCTCGCTCTCCGGGGCTCAAGTCGATGATTACTTTTATTCGAACTTTTCTTCCGAGAACTTCCTCGAAAGACTTTTCGATTTCAGCAGCGTAAATCGTGGTTAATCGAGTTTTGGCGAAGTCGTTCGACACGCCCATAACAACCTCTTCGGCACTCAGTTCCAGCAATCTGGTCGGAAGCAACCATGCCTCATAACTGGGCTTACTCAGCTTTTTTTGGAGTAATTCGAGTACTTGTGTCCAGACTTCCGATACCGGTCGGTCCAGGCAAACATCTTCAGGTTGTTCGGGTTTCATTCGATACCGCTACTTGACTAGTACCTGATCTTACTTGACTGGAATAGAAATTCACTCTTCTGTAAACAGAACTAAGTTTCTTAGCACTATTTTATGAGAGCGCTTTGTATCCGCAGCTAGCCGGACGAGCAGGCAGAGGAGTGAAGCTAAGTCGTTTGCACGACTCAAATCGTAAATTTTTAACCAGAGCGCTGGCTGCGCCCGGATCTTAGACTCTGCACGAGATGATAGCATAGTCGGTTACTTGCCAACTTCTAAGAATTTTAAAAGCAGGTCGGCTCCCGAAGCCGCTTTGCGGAAGTTAGGCATTAACGGTTAATTGCGCAAAACAAACTGTACGGAGTTCGAATTCGTTATGAAACGCACATTGAGAGGCTCTATCCGCAAAGCTAAGAGGGGTAGTGGTTTTCTGGCACGCATGTCCAGCAAAAACGGACGCAATGTATTGAAAGCTCGCAGAGCCAAGGGACGCTATCGCATCAGCATCTAGGTTCAGCTTGTGCTGCCTGATCCTGAGAGACTTCGAAAAACTGGTTTGTTCCAGCGGGTATATAGCGCCAGGAAATCCGTATCTACGGAACTTCTTTCTCTATATGTGCTTCCTAAGCAGACCAGAGCAAATGCTCGATTGCCTCTGGCCGGGTTTGTTGTAGGCAAGAAAACTCTTGCAAAAGCCTGCGATCGTAACCGAGCCAAAAGACGTTTGCGAGAAGCATACAAGGCTGTCAGAAGCCCTGTGGCTTACGAGAGGGACGGCAGTCAAAACAGTAGCGAGCAGCTGAAACTAGGTCAATGGTATGCGATAGTCTGGGTTGTCCAGGCTAAGCTCCTTGAAGCAGAGTACAGCGATATTCTTGATTCTGTCCGAAAGTGCTTGCAGAAAGCCAGTCAGAAGTTTGGAGAAAAGAGGGCGTCCTCATAACGCCGATGAAGAAAGTTCTTCTAGCGCTCATAAAGCTCTACCAATTCAGCAGACCGTTGAGGCCGCCGTCTTGTCGTTTCTATCCGAGCTGTTCCGACTATGCATATGGCTGTCTGGACAGGCACGGGTTTTTCAAGGGTAGCTTGCTTTCAGTTTTTCGAATTCTCAAATGCCATCCGCTTAGTGCTGGTGGCATCGATGACATTCCCGACAAGTTTAGTTGGGGTTTTTTCAGTTCTCTTACCAGTAAACGGGTGTAATAGTGGACATCTCTTACCTTTTCATGTTGCCTATCCTTTTGTTTCTCGATAAAACATTGGGAAGTTATGGTTGGGCTATTTTAGGACTGACGCTGGCAGTTAGAATTCTGGTTTGGCCTCTTGTTTCGGCTTCGACAAAGTCGATGCAAACAATGTCCAAAATGCAGCCGAAGTTGAAAGCACTGCAGGACAAATACAAGGACCAGCCCGAAGAACTGCAGCGTAAAATGGCTGAGTTCTACATGAAAAACAAGATCAATCCACTTGGTGGTTGCTTGCCGATGCTTGTGCAGCTGCCAATCTTGTTTGCATTATTCGGTACTTTTACCGGGCCGCCTTTCCAAGATAAAGCGATACCGGTGAAGGTCAAGCTGGTTGCAGCGGACAAATCGAACAACACGACAGTAACACTAAGCCCGACCTCTTCTGCCGATAGCGCTTATGTCGGCAAAGATGGAAAACTTTGCAAGTTTGTGGTGCATCCGGGCGATTCGACATTGATCTTTGGAAAGAAGGAAGGCCAGTCGACAGCAGACGGATTCAATACTGTTGATTTCAGTGTCAGTGCCAGTCAAGGAGAGATGCCTGCGGATTTCAAGCCACGCTGGACAATTGCATCGGATCCGCTTGGCGCAACCATAAATCCTGAAGGTCAAGCTAACTTCCCGACAGAAGGCGAGATCACTATCGGCGCAGTTTTTCCGCCGACAGAAGCCGGGGAAGCTGAAAAGAGCATTCCAGTAAAAGTCAAAGTCCTCAAGAAGGGCGGCGAGGGCGGCTTGCCTTTCGGCGGATCTTCGGAGGATGCAATCAAAGAGAAAAAGGAAGTTTCCGAAACAAGTATTGAATTGAATATCGATGGCAAGCCGGTAAAGCTGGCCGTTGAACCAGGAGACCTGACAATTCTTGCTGGAAAGGGTGCAAGTTTCCATCTCAGAGCAATTGAAGGAAGTCTTCCGGCTTCGTTCCAACCGGTCTGGAAGGTTATTGACGATCCTAACGGCAGTTCAATTGATGAGAACGGCAAAGCAGTATTCAAGCATCCCGGCGAAGTTGTCGTTAATGCGATGATTCCTGGAGAGGCTAAGAACGAGCCCTTTCTGTTTATTTCGAACATCGGCAAAGGCGTGAAGGGCATGGATTTGTTCAAGCCTGAGAATTTCGATGTGCTTTCATTGATTCTGCTCTTTGGAGTCACTATGTGGCTTTCACAGAAAGTTATGGTCACGACCCCGCCATCTGATCCAGAACAGGCGGCAGTGCAAAAGCAAACTCAGCAAATCATGCCTTTCACCGTTACTGGTATGTTTTTCTTCATGCCGCTTCCTGCCGGCGTTTACCTTTACATGGTCTTCTCGAACGTGGTTCAGACTTTGCAAACCTGGCTGATTATGAAATCACCGAGTCCTGAACTGCCGGATATAGACGATGACAACCAGGACGATGACAAGAAGGGGAAAAAAGGAAAGTCCGCTCCTGACGCCAGCAAGGCAGTTATAGACGTCACCCCGAATGACAAGAAGGGAAAAAAGGCTCAGGAGTCTGGAGATTCTGCTGAAAAACCTGTAAAACTAGAGCACAAAGATATGAATAAAGAGGGGAAGAATTAGTCAAGTCATGAATACTTTGCATGATGAAAATGCCAGAAGTTACCTGGAAAAAATGCTGGCAATCCTGGACATTGACGCTGTTATCCACGAGGAAGATATTGACGAATCCACTCGTTGTTACCGTATCGATTGCAAACCATCAGATGCCAAATTGCTCATAGGCAAAAAAGGACAAACGCTGGAAGCGCTTCAATTCTTGCTGCGACAGATGTGCAAAGGAACGAGACTTGAACAAAGTCATTTTCTTTTGGACGTGGCAAATTACAGGCAGAGACGTCGGGAAACTATCATCGATCAGGCTAAGGAAGGCGCCGTTGCCGTGTTGAACGGTGAGTCGGAAGAGATTGAACTTGTGCCGATGTCTGCTTTTGAAAGAAGAATCGTGCATAAATATTTGCAAGAGCACTTCCCTGAACTTTCTTCCAATAGTAAGGGCGAAGATCCCGAAAGACGCATAGTAATTAGCTATGTAGGTCATGCTGAGGCTGAAGAAGAAGCTGAAGCAGAAGAATAATCCTGCGGAGCTCATTCAATTTTGTTTCAAAAATCCAGACAGCCGGCCTTTCCAAATTTCCCTGAAAGGTAGTCTGAAAGTCCCAGTAATTCAGCTTTCAACTGCCGTCTGCCATCATCTCCTCTGAATGGCAGAACAATTGTGTGTCTGAACAAATGTCCATAAATTGCTGCTAAAGCCAGAGCGGAAACCATTCCTTTGCAGTTGCGCATAAAAAATAGAAGGCGATTTCTAGTGTAGTAGTAAGAGCGCCAGATCGCGAGTTTGCCTTGTGTAGAGGCTTTGCCGATGTGCTTGATTACGGCTTTTGGTACGAAGAGGCAAGACCAGCCTGCTTGATTCATTCGCCAGCAGAGATCAGTATCTTCAAAATAGAGAAAGAAATCTTCGTCGAAACCGTTCATTTGCTTGAAGGCTTCAGCGCGCAATAGCATGTTGCAGCCGGAGAGCCACTGGCAGGAAATGCTTTCCTGGCTATCGTCAATCACGCCGCGCTCAAAAGTTTTTGCTTTTCGGAAATCAATTTGTCCTGTGCCTGATCTGTGAAAACCGTTTTCAGTCGGCGTGAAAACAGCAGCGCCGAGAACGCCGGCCTTCTCGTTGCGCTCTGCAACTTCGATCAGTTTGCTAAGAGAATCCGGGTCTAGATCAGTGTCATTGTTTAGAATCCAGATCCATTTGGCGCCTTTAGAAATGCAGTAATTGACGCCTGCGTTAGAGCCGCCGGCAAATCCAAGATTGTCCGAAAGTGAAAGGAAGTCGAATTCCGGAAACTCTTGAGCCAGGGAGGGACCGCTTTTATCAGGCGAGCAGTTGTCTGTTATCAAGACCTTGAAAGGCCGATAATTTAGTCCTTTTACTGAAGCCAGGCAGGCTCTGGTGTTTTCGGCTCCCTGATAATGCAGTACAGCAATCCAGACATCACAGTTATTTTCGTTGCTATCAGTAGCTTTCATGGCTTAGCAGGGAATTTGGTTAATCTCGAGGCGCTCTGGGCATGATCCCAGTGACAGCACCGAAGGGCGCTGATTTGACTGATAATACAAGAACGCTCGGGGAGGATCTCTGTGGCTGAGTCAGATATTACGAACCAAAATCCTGATGATGCAAGCGGAGAAGGCGACTTTGAGGGTGCGCGTCGTGGCGGACTTCGCAATGTCATGGCGGCAATCCGGCATATCAACGAGGCATCGGTCACTGAATCGGTCCGCCAGCGCATTTCAGACTACGTAACAATTGGTCTGGTCGTTATTTGTATCATGAGCCTGGTGGCTGCGGTGGTATTGCCTGTCGCACCGGGTCTAAAACTTCTGCCCTTGCTTCTAACAATTCTGGCTGTGGTTTTGTACATGATCAACCGTTTGGGCATCATAGTGAGCCTCACAGCGCGTCAGGCTTTGATTGTCTGGCAAATTGTAATCGCTTCTTTCTGGTTGGGTGTTACATCGTCCATGATGGTGATGATGTCTTGTTTCTACTTTTTCAGCGCCAAGATAGGCGGATAGAATTTCGGAAAATCAACACTCCTCAGTCTTAAGAGGATGAGATGCTTACAGTCGGCTCCATTTTTGAAGACCGTTACGAGATTTTGGCCGTACTTGGTGAAGGCGGCATGGGGACCGTATATAAATCGAAGCAGATGGATGTTAAGCGCATTATAGCTTTGAAAGTGATGCATGGCGTTGACGTAGAAGATGATGAGAGTATTCGAAGATTTCGCCGGGAAGCAAAAGCGCTTTCGAGGCTTCAGCACAGAAACATTGTCACCTTTTACCATTATGGATTTGCAAAAGATGGAACTCCGTTTGCTGCGATGGAGTATTTGAAAGGCAAAAATCTGGCTGTTTTATTAGAGGAAGCCGGGCCTATTGAAGCGAATCGCAGTGCAACGATTATGATGCAGATTCTGGCGGCTTTGTCGGAAGCTCATGCGCAAGGCATTGTCCATAGAGATTTGAAACCGGCCAACATAATGTTGTTGGACAAGCCTGAGAAAGACACGGTTAAGCTGGTTGATTTTGGCTTGGCAAAATTGGCTCAAAAGCCGGGACTAGCTAGTGGAAAGCTTACAAAAACAGGAATGCTGATTGGTAGTGTGCATTATATGAGCCCAGAGCAAGTTGCCGGGCAGACAGTCGATGCGCGTTCTGATCTTTATTCATGCGGATGCATTATGTATGAAATGCTGACCGGAACAAAACCATTCGAAGCAGAAAATCCAGTTGGCTTGATGTATCTGCATGCGAATCAGAAAGCTGCCTCGTTTTCCAGTCATGTTGCGACAAGGAATGCTTCGCCGACCATTGAAGCCATCTGCTTTAGAGCAATGGAAAAAGATCCGCTGGAGCGTTATCAAAACGCAGACGAGTTTGCTCAAGATTTAGATGCATTCTTAAACAAGCGATCAATCAAGTCTGTGATAAAGCCAGCCGCGTCAGGCATGATTGCAAAATCAAAAGTCTGGACTGTCTTTTTGACTATTGCTTTATTTGCATTTTTAATTATTCAATCTGGTTATTTCGACCGGACTAAAGAGGCAGAAGGAGTAGCTTCGTTCATTTCCATTGAGCCTTTGGCTGGGAATAACTTTTCTATTCGAGAGCTTCACCTGGATACTGAGAATGGGCTTTTGAAACTTGATGGGAGAGGTTACAGATACCGGCTTGAGCGCGCTGCATACGATGGTTTTGAAGGATTGCATTGTGCGGTGAAGTATCGAAGTGATCACGGTTCCAATTTGCTTGTCGATTTTAGGCCCTTATTCAGGGATGCAAGTTTGTCGGGAGCATTTGGGTCGGTGGCAAATTATCTGTGTCACTTGCGAAATGGTGATTATGGAAATGCTTATGATGTCTTAAGTCCAAGGCTCCAAGAGCGACGTTATGGGGGATGCAAGAGATTTCAGCTTGAAATAGGCAAAAGGAAATTTTTGAAACTTGATACCCGCATAGTAGACGGTTTCGAAGAAGAAGTACCTCAAAAAACATATAAATCACGAAACGGAAGTGTCAGTATATTGCCGCACTTTTACAAGTTGGGAAAACATGAATCAGGAAAGGCAGAAATACTTGTCAACAAGATCTTTTATTCAAGTGATCAAGGGTTTGAGAAGTTCATTTTGCTGCCGCCTGATCCTGAAAGAAAACGCCTGATATTGATCGACGATATCCAGGAATCTAGCCAGGAAGAGTGGAATAAGTATTAAATATGTAAACTTAGAAACGCAAACAGGGAGGTCTTGTGGACCTCCCATTCAGTCTGCAAATTCCGGCGATTCCTTACTCTTAGCAACCTTGGTTAGGGATAAGTTTCCCAGGCCAACCTTCGGTTACGAAAATTGGAGCATTGATACTAACGCAAGAAACTTGCGCTTACTGAGGCTTGCCGTTAACGCAGAGCGGCTTGTCGCCGTTGTGTTCGCGATACCAACGAAGAGCTTTCGCGTATCTGTGGATAGCGTGTCTTCTGTGACTTGCGATTGAGTAATCTGGGGGAACCAGATGGAAGTAACGTCCCTCATCACCACAAGCTTGGCTGAACGCTGGTAAAGAGGTTGTGGACAAAGCAGCTACTAGAATTAGCGCCTTTTTCATTAGTTGTCCTCTCCTTTGTGAGATTTGCCGGTTTTGCAGTCTATTCACTTGACTAGAGGTGAATGACTCCGTACCGATTGTACTATTCTTATTCGCTTGCGAAAATGTCAAGCTGCCAATGTAAATGTACCCGCAGAATTGTTCAACTCAATCACTTTTCATTTGCGGATGAGTCAGAATGGTTTTTAGTGCTCTGCAGCCGGGCATATCAGGACTGCGAGGCACTCGTGGCCGGAGCATTTTCGTAACTTATTTCTTCAAAGAATATCAGACAGATAATTATCGACTCTTGGGATTTTAATTCGGCAGGCGAGGATTTGGCAAAGGGACATAGAAACGCAAAGCATGGCATGGTGCCCACTCCTTCAGATTGGCGCGAAGCTTTGCATTGGTTTGTCAACACTTATGGTCTTTATTACGGCTCAACTCGCGGTTTATTTTTGGCCGACTGGAATGAAGAACAGGCGGTTAGCCTTGAAGCAGCAGTGATTAATTTGAAGTCTCGCGGCTTCAATCCTTTTGTGATTTCCGGTGAAACTCTCTACAAGCAAGCAGAATTCTTGTTTGAGGAGAGTCTTGAGAAAGCGACTTTCGGTAGACCGCTGGCGTCCAAAGTTGAACTGGAACTCAGCGGCAACGATGTGGTTATCGTCGACGGTTTGGAAGCACCGGAAAAGCCCGCTCATATCTGGTATCTGATTTACTACCTGTTGTTTCCCAGAGCCATAGCCGGAAAAGCAAGCATCATCACAACTCCTCTGGCGTATCAAGAATTTATGCGCTACGGGCATAACTGTGCGGAATTCGACTTTTGCGGCAGACCAATCAACTGGGAGAAATTGTTCTGGTTAATAGAATCGAGCACGATAAGCCAGGAGCTTTTCAAGCTGGCTCGCGAAGAATCCGTGCCGCCTATGTTGAAGGCTGAATATTATCTCTATATGGCTTTGCGGGATAGAGGTCTTGAAGTACTGCCACAGCATGTTTTGGGCGATTATTTGCTCGATTTTGCTCTGGTTAAGGGTGATGCCAAACTCAATATTGAATGTGATGTTCTTTCGGCGTTGTCTGGCCATGAAATCAATACACGAGAAGCAAAGCGCGATTTTGTGTTGCTTTCGGATGGCTGGCAGATTCTCAAATTCAGTAGTTCGGAACTTTTGAACAGCCGAGCCGCCTGTGCTGATGTTATTGAAGATATTTGGCGCGGCGGCAGGAAACGTTCTCAATGCGGCAGGCTTTTGAGCGGAAGAGATTTGCCGCAAACACCGGAATTGCCGACGGACGAGTCACAAAGAAACGCCATTGTATATGGTGGCGGGCCGATTGCCGTCGTCGGCGGTGCCGGAACCGGAAAAACGTCATGCATAGCGCAACGCTGTGCTTATTTACTCTCACAGGGGATTAACCCGGACAGTATTCTGCTTATTAGTTATTCGGGAGATTCGGCTCGGCAACTTAAGAACAACATTGAT